>NZ_PSTT01000162.1 GCF_002931235.1 Subtercola sp. Z020
CAGTCTAGACAGCGCGGGCTGGGCGGGGGCCTGTGTGACGGGAGCCTTTGTGACGGGAGCCATTGTGACGGGAGCCTGTGCGACGGGAGGCGGGGGCTGCGGGTTCGGGGGGATGCGCGTGGCGCCCCGGACACCCCTCAGCCCATCCGCGGCGAAGACGGCGTCGGTCTGGTCGAGGAGTGTCCTGGGGCCGCTGCCGTCAGCCCCAGCCGCCGAAGTAGGCGGCCAGATCGGGTTCGGTGGTGATCCGTCGCGACGCGGTGGACGCCGTGAGGTGCGGGAAGAGGTCGCGGCGACCCCAGCGCGCCTCGCGGGCGAGCGAGCGCTGGGTGCTGATGAGCGCGACGCGTTCGGCTCCGGATGCCGCGGCAGCGCCGTCGGGGGCGACGAGGTCGAGGGAGCCGAGCTGCTCTGCGGTGATACGGGCGGCGGCCCGGGCGAGCTCGTCGGGCACGAACCGCGCGGCCTGCGGAACCTCGACGACGAGCCGTGCCGATACGGGTTCGGCGGCCCTGAGGATGCGGGCATCCCCGCTCAGCTCTCCACCGAACGGCGCCGGCACGTCGACCACCGCGGAGGGAAGCGCCTGCAGCACCGTGTCGACGCACACGATGAGCGCCGCGAGCGACTCGGCGGTGTGGATGCGCACGACGGCGTCGACCGCCCGCCCCCGCGCCGCCCCGCCCACATCGCTGTCGCCGGTTGCGCCTGCGGCGGTGGAGGCGGTTGCGCCTGCGGGCGTGGCGGCGCTTGCGGCGGTGGCGCCGGTTGCGCCTGCGGGGGTGGCGGCGGTGGGAGGGG
>NZ_PSTT01000022.1 GCF_002931235.1 Subtercola sp. Z020
GGTGGGTGGTGGATGGGCGCTAGTCCGCCGGCGTGCCCGGCACGGCGGGGGCGGGGGCGTCGGCAGCCGCCGAGGCGTCGGCGGAAGCGTCGGGGGCCGGCGCGTGGGTGCTGTACCAGCGGTTGCGGGGGCGGAGCACGGCGACCGCGAGGAGGGCCGCGAGCACCGACGCCACGAGGATCGCCACCTTGGCGTCGTCGTCGTGCACGGTGCCCTGGCCGAAGCTCAGCTCCGCGACGAGCAGCGAGACGGTGAAGCCGATGCCGCCGAGGAGGGCGACGCCGGTCAGGTCGATCCAGCGGATGCTCGGGTCGAGTTCCGCGCGGGTCGCCCGCGTCGTCAGCCACGTGGTGAGGAGGATGCCGACCGGCTTTCCGAGCACGAGCGCGGCGATGATGCCGATGGTGACCGGGCTCGCCAGGGCGGTGGCGAACCCGTCCAGACCGCCGATGGCCACGCCGGCGGCGAAGAACGCGAACACCGGCACCGCGAACCCGGTCGAGATCGGACGGAAGCGGTGCTCGAAGATCTCCGAGAGCCCGGGTCCGGCATCCGGCCCCCCGCTCGCCTTGCTGCGGATGACCGGCACCGCGAACCCCAGCAGCACCCCGGCGACGGTCGCGTGGATGCCCGAGGCGTGGATGAGCGCCCACACCACGACGGCGATCGGCAGCAGAATCAGCCACGGCGCCGCGGGATGACGCCCGAAGAAGCGGCGGAAGCGCTGCGCCAGCACGGTGTAGAGGGCGAGCGGGATGAGCGCGAGCAGCAGCGGCACGAACTGGATCTCGCTCGTGTAGACAACGGCGATGATGGCGATCGCGATGAGGTCATCGACCACGGCGAGGGTCAGCAGGAAGATGCGGAGCGCGCTCGGCAGCCGCGACCCGACGATCGCGAGCACGGCGACGGCGAACGCGATGTCGGTCGCCGTCGGAATGGCCCAGCCGCGGAGGGCCTCGGGGTCGGCGAGGTTGATCGCGGCGTAGACGAGCGCCGGCACCAGCACTCCGCCGAACGCCGCCGAGACCGGCACGATCGCCTTGCTGAGCTGGCGCAGCTCGCCGGCGACGAATTCCCGCTTCAGTTCGAGGCCGACCAGGAAGAAGAAGATCGCGAGCAGCCCGTCTGACGCCCACTGGCCGAGGCTGAGGTCGAGGTGCAGTGCCTCGGGTCCGATACGGAAGTCCCGGAGCGCGAAGTACGCGTCGGCGAACGGCGAGTTCGCCCAGACCACCGCGACGAGCGCGGCGACGACGAGGATGATGCCGCCGACGGTCTCCTTGCGGAGGATCTCGCCGAGCCTCGACGACTCGACGGAGCGGTCTGCGGCGAACAGCCCGGGTGGCAGTGTCGCCGGCGGAGTGGCGGGCTGCGCGGGCGTGGCGGGGCGGGGGGTGTCTGACGTCATGGCGCCTCTCAGAGGGGTCGGGAAACGAATCGCCGACCAGACTTCCCGGCACACCGGTTACAGTCTATCGAAGGTGCGCCGGCGACCGTCGGGAAAGTGCCGGCCCCACGGCCACCGGCGCCAGACGATGAGGCAGACGTGACAGACGAGACCGCGACATCCACCCCCAGCAAGCTCGACGAGCTGATCGCCGTCACCGCGAGGCTGCGCGCGCCCGGCGGATGCCCGTGGGACGCCGAGCAGACGCACGCCTCGCTCGTGCAGTACCTGCTCGAGGAGTCGCACGAACTCGTCGAGGCGATCGAGACCGGCACGCGCGACGACCTGCTCGAGGAGCTCGGCGACGTGCTCTACCAGGTGCTCTTCCACGCCGACCTCGCCGCGCACACGCCGGGGGAGGAGTTCGACATCCAGGATGTCGCGGCGCACATGACCGCGAAGATGGTGGGCCGCCACCCGCACGTGTTCGGTGACGCGACCGCGCACACCGCTGCCGATGTCGTGGGCATGTGGGACGATCTGAAGGCCACGGAGAAGCCCGGTCGTACGAGCGTGCTCGACGGTATCCCGCAGGGCATGCCGTCGCTGGCGCTCGCCGACAAGGTGCTCGGCCGGGCGCAGAAGATCGGCCTGCTCGATGCGGATGCGCTGGCGGGCATCCCGGTCGCCGACGAGGGCGAGCTCGGTTCGCTGCTGCTCGCGATTGTGGCGTCGGCGAAAGCGCAGGGCCTCGACGCAGAGCGCGCCCTGCGGTCGACGCTCCGCGGTCTGCAGGCCGAGATCCGCGAGGCGGAGGGTGAGAGCCGCGAGGCGGGTCAGGCGGCTCCGGATGCCCGGGGCTCAGCCGCGGCTGACGACCCGTTCGACCCGGCCGCACTCGACGCGGGTGCATTTGACGCCGGGGTGGTGGGCCGCCCCGCCGCCGACTGACTCGGCCGCGCATCCACCAGCTAAGCGCGCTCACCCGGCCGCGCATCCGCCAGCGAAGCACTCCCGCCCGGCCGCGCACCCCACCGCGATCGCCCGAGCAGCAGCACCGCGAGCGCGTAGAACACCGCCCCGAGCACGGCGAACGGCAGGTCGAGGAACCACTGCATGACGCAGAACGCCGGCACGAACGTCAGCACGGCCCCCAGCGCGACGATCGGGCCCGGGGGTGTCGGCCCCACCTCCCGCGGCTTCTCGAACCGCCCGACGAGGAACGACAGCCCGAACAGGGCCAGCATCACGATCACGAAGAAGACCGGTCGGCTCCACCACCATGCGGGCCCGGCGGGCACCGGCGACGCACCCGGAATCAGTAGCGCCGCGCCCGAGAGCACGATGATCACCGGCAGGTGCCAGAGATAGATAGTCATCAGCCGCGAACCGACGACGAACACGAAGGCGCGGGCCGCGTGGGTGTTCATCAGCCGGGCGAGCGCCGGCCGCAGCAGGCGCAGGATGCACGCCTGCGCCAGAGCGAGCGCCACCAGCGGCAGGGTCGGCGGATTGAGGTTCGTCAGCATGTCGTCGCTGTACGGGCCGAACCCGGTCAGGGGGAACAGACTCGCGTACGCGGCCGCGGCGATCAGCGCCAGCTGCCACCACGCGCGGCGGCCGAACCAGCCGTCGGCGTACCAGAAGCCGAACTGCTGCACGAGCAGCCACACGAAGAAGAGGTTGGCGAGGCCGACGGCGTCGACTCCGCTCGCGTACCGCAGGGCATCCACCACGACCGCCCCGGCGAGCAGCACGACGAGCGGTGCCCGCGGTGCCCGCTGGTGCCACGCCGCCATCGTCGGAACGAGCGCCTGGCAGAGACCGTAGGCGGCGAGGAACCAGAGCGGGGAGCCGGCGCCGACGATCACCGTGTCGAGCAGGCCCGGGTCGATGCCGATGAGGCGCGCCCCGCCGATCACGACGACGTAGAAGACAAAGAGGGGCAGCGCGGGCTGGGCGAGGCGCAGCATGCGGGTGCGCACGAAGCCGGCCGCCGTGCCGCCGCGGCGCTGCGAGCTCCGCCAGGCGGTGAGGCTCGCGAACCCGCCGACGACGAAGAAGAGCGGCATGATCTGGCCGATCCAGGTCACGGGCGCGAACCACCACTGCTGTTCCAGCGGGCGCGAGACCGCGAGCTGCCCGTCGGCCCCGAAGCCGACGCCCACCATCAGCAGGTGGATGATGACGACCAACAGCACGCAGAACACGCGGGCGATGTCGAGTGTGAGGTCGCGCTTCGAGAGGTCGATCGACGACGTCGTCGTGCTGGCAGTGCTCATGCGAACACTGTAGCGAGCGACGGCTGGCAGAATTGGGGCATGGCCCAACCAGTGACTCCGCCCCGCGGGATGCGCGACTTCCTTCCCGCAGAGAAGGCGACGCGCGAGCGTGCGCTCGGCATCATCCGCCGCTCGTACACGGCGCACGGCTTCGACGAGATCGAGACGCCCGTGATGGAGGACATCGAGCGCCTGCACTCGGGGCTCGGCGGCGACAACGAGAAACTGAGCTTCAGCGTGCTGAAGCGTGCGCTGGGCGAGAGCGACCTCGAGCTTGCTGCGGCCGCCGGCGACGCCCAGCAGCTCGCCGACCTGGGGCTGCGCTTCGATCTCACCGTGCCGCTCGCCCGGTTCTACGCCAGCCACCGCGGTGAGCTGCCGAGTGTGTTCCGCGCCATCCAGATCGCCCCGGTGTGGCGAGCCGAGCGCCCGCAGAAGGGCCGCTACCGCCAGTTCGTGCAGTGCGACATCGACATCATCGGTGAGCCGAGCCAGCTCGCCGAGGCCGAGATCATCACCGCCACGCTCGCCACGCTCGACGAGCTCGGCCTGAGCGGCTGCACCATCCGCATCAACGACCGTCGGCTGCTCACGGCGATGCTCGACCTGTTCGGGTTCGCCGAGGCCGAGCACCCGCAGGTTCTGATCACGGTCGACAAGCTCGACAAGGTGGGCACAGGGGGAGTGGTCGCCGAACTGCGCGAGCGCGGCGCGACGCCGGCTGCCGTCGACGCGCTCGACGCGTTCTTCAACCGGGTGACGACGATGGAGTTCAACCCGTTCGGCGTGCGCGCGATCACCAAGGCCCTGCCGGCGGGCATCGACGAGGCGCTCATCGCCGAGTTGGCGGCCCTCGCCGAGGTCGTCGACCCGGCCCGGCTCGAATTCGACGCGTTCCTCGTGCGCGGCATGGGCTACTACACCGGCACCATCTTCGAGATCGCGCACCCCGACTTCTCGTTCTCGCTCGGTGGCGGCGGTCGGTACGACGGCATGATCGGCCGTTTTCTGGGCACGGATGTCGCGGCCTGCGGCTTCTCGATCGGCTTCGAGCGCATCGTCGACCTCTTGCAGTCCGAGGTCGTGGGGGCTCCGGATTCCCTGCTGCTGCTGCACGATGCGTCTGCCACCCCCGCCCAGCTCGTCGGGCTGAAGACGCAGCTCGTCAACTCGGGCACTCGGGTGCGGCTGGAGCGTCGCACGAAGAACACCAGGGCGCAGCTCGACCGCGCCGCGGCCGCCGGCTTCACCTCGTTCGCGTTCGTCGGCCCCGACACCCACGCCGACTCCGACCTCGACGTGAAGTCGATCTGACCGGCCCCTCTGGGACGGCTAGCGTCTGTCGTGCTTGGCGTTCCGCTCTGCTGCGAGCAGTGAAGCTGCATCAGCCCCGCGAGTACGGTCACGAAGCTGTCCCCAGAGAAGAGAGAAGTGCTTTGGATCGGCCGGATCGATGGACGCTGGGAGATCCATGCCGGGAACCGGCCAGACCGATACGAAAATCATCTCGCTGTACTGGGCGGCGGTGGCCGGGATCCCTGGTGCCTCCAGAACTACGTCCATGACGCAGAGGCCGGATATGTGGTTACCGGATGGTCGACCCGGGCGATGGACGGCGACAACGTGCGCAGTGCCTTCGAGACCGTTCTGAACGGGCTTGGGGAACGAGTGGCGGCGGAGGAAGGTGCGAAGTCCGACAATGAGAATTATCAGGGCAAGGACGATGTAGACGTAGGTGGGCATTATTTGCTTTCTTGTGCTGTGGAGCGAGTCTGTTCAGCGGAACAGGTAGCCGAGGTTCGCCACGATGTCGCGCATGTGCTGCTGCTTCGCCGGGGGGAGAGCGACAAAGTCGGGACTGTTCACGAGGTTGGCCGCGTTGTCCCACACGCTGCGAACCGTCTTCTCGAGGGAGGGGTCGAGCTCGTCGAGGGATCCGACACGTCTTCTGGCGCCGTCGGCGCCGACGATGCTGGCGCCTGACGCGTCGACCCGTAGTTTCAGCTCGGATTCTCCGGAGCCCCGATCACCTGTCGACGGGCGGGTCGAGGGAGTCGATCGGCCCGGACTTGTGCCGTGCGAGGCTCGCAGTTCTGCTGCAAGCTGTTGTGCGCGGGCATCGCCGATCGCCACCGGGTCGGGTAGTTCGCCCCACAGGATGACGCAGCGGTTCGGATTGCGCGGGTCGACCGACACGGGGACTATGTCGCCCGGTCGCGGCCAGCGAGGCACCATGATCATTCTCTTGTACTTGATCGCCACCGCGGGCACACCGGGGGCTTCGATCACGAGATCGAGGGTGACGAGACCCTGGGTCGATGATCCGCGTCGGCCATAAGTGCTGACCGAAACGATGTGCCCGGTGCCATCGACTCCGTCGCGCAGTCGTTTCGGGCGGGCGCGATGACGGGCAAGGGCATGGGCGACGAAGAAGATCGCCAGGAAACTGGCGGGCAGCGTGATGTAGAGCGGCAGCGAGGCGAGAAAAGAGGGCAGGCTCATCCCCGCAGTATAGTCGAGCAAACCTCGCATTCCGAGGTGGCGTGCCGCGGGGTTCGCCACGGGCGAAAGTGAGCGTTTGGGGTATGCATAGTTCGGCTATACAATAAATCAAGTGAACAGCGAACTTTCAACACTTCTCGGTGATCTCGTCTCGGTCACCCACCGTCTCACCCGTCTCGCGGCCCAGGCCACGGGAGAATCCACGTCGCCGGCCGCCTGGCGAACCCTCAGCGTTCTGACCTCCGCCGGCCCCATGCGCATCGGCGAACTCGCCAACGCGAGCCGCGTCAGCCAGCCGACGATGACCAAGATCGTCGCCAACCTCAACGAGCTCGAGTGGATCAAGCGCATCGCCGACTCCTCCGACGCCCGCGCGTGGCAGATCGCGATCGCACCGAAGGGCCAGAACGCGCTGAACGACTGGCGCTACCGCCTCGGCGCGGCCCTCGAACCCCTCTTCTCCGACCTCACGCACCGCGAACTCGAGGTGCTCGCCGAGGCGACCGACCTGATCGGCGACCGCATCGACGTGCAGGAGCTGGCGGCGTAGCGTGACGACGACGAAGAACCCGCACGCCCAGACCCCCGCAACAGCCGGCCACGGCCACGGCGGCGGCGGGGCATCCATTCTGCACCAGCCGAAGGCCGTCTGGGCGGTCGCCTTCGCGAGCGTCATCGCCTTCATGGGGATCGGCCTCGTCGACCCCATTCTGCCCGCGATCGCCGAGGCGCTGCAGGCCAGCCCGACGCAGACCTCCCTGCTCTTCACGAGCTACCTGGTGATCACCGGCCTCGCCATGCTCATCACCAGCTTCGTGTCGAGCCGCATCGGCGCCAAGAAGACCCTGCTGATCGGGCTCGCCCTCATCGTGGTGTTCGCGGCGCTCGCCGGCGCATCCGGCAGCGTCGAAGCCGTCATCGGCTTCCGTGGCGGCTGGGGCCTCGGCAACGCCTTCTTCATCTCGACAGCGCTCGCGACGATCGTCGGCGCGGCGAGCGGGGGAGCGTCGAGCGCGATCGTGCTCTACGAGGCCGCGCTCGGTCTCGGCATCGCGATCGGTCCGCTGCTCGGCGGGCTGCTCGGCTCGATCAGCTGGCGCGGCCCGTTCTTCGGAACCGCCGTGCTCATGGCGATCGGCTTCATCGCGATCGCGGTGCTGCTGAAGAAAGACGAGAAAGCCGACCGAACGCCGACCCGGCTGAGCGCGCCGCTGCGGGCGCTCGGCAACCCGAGCATCCGTCTGCTCGCCTTCACCGCCCTCTTCTACAACATGGGCTTCTTCACGCTGCTGGCCTACACGCCCTTCCCGCTCGGGCTCGACGCCATCGGCCTCGGCCTGACGTTCTTCGGCTGGGGGATGGGCGTCGCGATCACCTCGGTGTTCGTGGCACCCCTGCTGACGGCGCGCATGCGGCGCACCTCTGCCCTCATCGGCGCGCTCGTGCTGCTGGCGATCGACCTCGTCGCAGGGGGCCTGCTGATCGGTTCGACCGTCGGGCTGATCGTCTGCATCGTCGTCGGCGGCCTCATGCTCGGCGTGGTGAACACGGTTCTCACCGAGAGCGTGATGATGGCGAGCGACTTGCCGCGCACGGTCGCATCGTCGGCCTACTCCGCCGTTCGGTTCCTCGGCGGTGCCGTGGCGCCGCCCGCTGCTGCGGCCCTTGCCGTCGCCGTGAGCCCCGGGTTCCCGATGTACGCCGCCGCAGGGTCGGTGGTCGTCGCCGCGCTGTTCGTGGTGATCGGGCGGAAGACGCTCCGGCGCGTCGATGACAACGGCGAGGAATCCACGCTGGTCGAAGCGCAGGCACTCAGCGTCGGCGAGGAGTAGGGCCCCGTCGGTAGACTGTGGCACCGGATGATCGTTCCGAACGTCATCCGTCACACCAACTTGAGGAGACAATCCAGTGGCATTGATCGAAGCCGTAGGCGCCCGCGAGATCCTTGATTCGCGGGGCAACCCGACCATCGAGGTCGAGGTCCTGCTCGACGACGGCGTGGTCTCACGCGCCGCCGTTCCGTCCGGCGCGTCGACCGGCGCGTTCGAGGCCTACGAACTGCGCGACGGCGACAAGAGCCGCTACCTCGGCAAGGGCGTGCTGAAGGCCGTCGACGCCGTGATCGACGAGCTCGGCCCGGCGCTCGAGGGCTTCGACGCCAGCGACCAGCGCCTCGTCGACGGCGCGATGATCGCGCTCGACGGCACCGAGAACAAGAGCCGCCTCGGTGCGAACTCCATTCTCGGCGTCTCGCTGGCCGTGGCGCGTGCCGCTGCCGACTCCTCCGACCTGCCGCTCTTCCGCTACGTCGGTGGGCCGAACGCCCACCTGCTGCCGGTGCCGATGATGAACATCATCAACGGTGGTTCGCACGCCGACTCGAACGTCGACATCCAGGAGTTCATGATCGCTCCGATCGGCGCAGACACGTTCGCCGAGGCCCTCCGCTGGGGTGTCGAGACCTACCACGCCCTCAAGTCGCTGATGTCGGCGAAGGGGCTGTCGACCGGTCTCGGCGACGAGGGCGGCTTCGCGCCGAACCTGTCGTCGAACGCTGCGGCGCTCGACCTCATCCTCGAGGCCATCACCAAGGCCGGCTTCACGCCCGGTCAGGACATCGCCCTGGCGATGGATGTCGCGGCCAGCGAGTTCTACCGCGACGGCGCCTACCAGTTCGAGGGCAAGGCCACGTCGGCCGAGCAGCTCAGCTCGTACTTCGAGAATCTGCTCGCCAACTACCCGCTCGTCTCGATCGAAGATCCGCTCGAAGAAGACGACTGGGAGGGCTACCAGCACCTCACCGCCGCGATCGGCGACAAGGTGCAGATCGTCGGAGATGACCTGTTCGTGACGAACCCGGTTCGCCTGGCGAAGGGCATCTCGCTCCGCGCCGGCAACTCGATGCTGGTGAAGGTCAACCAGATCGGCACGCTCACCGAGACGCTCGACGCCGTCTCGCTGGCTCAGCGCTCGGGGTACACCACGATGATGTCGCACCGCTCGGGTGAGACCGAAGACACCACGATCGCCGACCTCGCCGTCGCGACGAACTCGGGCCAGATCAAGACCGGTGCGCCTGCCCGGAGCGAGCGCGTCGCCAAGTACAATCAGCTCCTGAGGATCGAAGAAGAACTCGCAGAGGCCGGCGTCTACGCGGGCCGCAGCGCGTTCCCCCGCTTCACGGCGTAGGGGCGCGTTCCATCCAGCAGGTGAGGAATTCCATGAGATCGACGGTCGGCAGGGCTCCGCGCTCGGCCGGCCGTCGGCCCGTGGGCGTGTCGGGTGCGGCCGCGGCGCCGTCGAACTGGCTCCGCAGCATCCGGTTCTCGGGCTTCACCGTGCTGATGTTCGTCGTGCTCGTGCTCTTCGTGGTGATCGTCGCGCCCGGCGCCCGCATCTTCATCGAGCAGCGCCAGCAGATCGCCGACCTGCAGCAGAACCTGTCGGCGGCCGAGGCCCAGAACTCGGCGCTCACCGCCGAGGTCGCCCGCTGGAGCGACCCGGCCTACATCCGCGCCGAAGCCCGCGACCGGCTCTACTACGTCATGCCGGGCGAGACCAGCTTCCTGCTCCTCGACGACACCGGCAGCCAGACCGCGCCCGCGGCCGCACCGGTGAGCACCGGCATCCAGAACACGCCTTCTGACTGGATCGGAGCGCTTCTCTCCTCGGGAATGACGGCCGGGCTCAGCACCCAGACACCAGACCAGCTCGGAATCGCGAAATGACCAGACCACCCTTCGAGCCCGCGAGCGACCTCGACATCGAGACGGTCTCGAACCAGCTCGGCCGGCAGGCCCGCAACGTGCTCGGAATCGCCGCCCGCTGCGTGTGCGGAGCGCCAACGGTCGTCGCGACGGCCCCGCGGCTGGGTGACGGCACGCCGTTCCCGACCATGTACTACCTCAGCCACCCCGCGGCGACCGCGGCGATGTCCGACCTCGAGGCGGCGCAGATCATGCCCGAGCTGCAGCAGCTCGTGCAGACCGACGAGGAGGTCGGCGCGGCGTACCGGGCGGCGCACGAGCAGTACCTCGCCGATCGGGAGAGCATCGCCGTCGTCGACGAGATCGCGGGCATCTCGGCGGGCGGGATGCCCGTACGGGTCAAATGCCTGCATGCGCTCGCCGCGCACTCCCTCGCTGCGGGCCCGGGTGTGAACCCGATCGGCGACCTCGCGCTGGCGCGCGGGGACTGGTCGCCACTGGTTTGCGAGTGCAGGGAGTATCCTGTGAGAGCGGCCAGCGCAGGCCATTGAAGAATTCCGCGGCGGGCCGGGCGTTGACGCGTTCGAGACCCGTTCTGTGGAAGTAGTAGCCTGTTGGCTTGTACCCTGACCGAGGAGAACCTTTACCGTGCCCAGAATCCTGATCGTCGGCGGCGGCTACGCCGGTTTCTACACCGCCTGGAAGCTCGAGAAGTGGCTGCGCAAGGGTGAGGCCGAGGTCACCATCGTCGACCCGCTGCCGTACATGACGTACCAGCCCTTCCTGCCCGAGATCGCTGCCGGCTCGATCGAGCCCCGCCACGCTGTGGTCGCGCTCCGTCGCCACCTCAAGCGCACCACGATCATCGCCGGCAAGGTCGAGAAGATCACCCACGCCAACAAGACGGTGACGATCCACCCGAACATCGGCGACGACTACGAGCTCGAGTACGACACGATCGTGGTCACGGCCGGCTCGGTCTCCCGCACCTTCCCGATCCCGGGTGTCGCCGACGAGGCCATCGGCCTGAAGACGATCGAGGAGGCCGTGGCCATTCGCGACCGCATCCTCACCAACTTCGACAAGGCCTCCCAGCTGCCCGAGGGCCCCGAGCGCGACCGCCTGCTGACCTTCGTGGTCGTCGGTGGTGGGTTCGCCGGCATCGAGGTCTTCGCCGAGATGCGGTCGTTCGCCAGCGCCCTGCTCGACAGCTACCCCGAGCTGAGCTTCGAAGACACGCACTTCCACCTCATCGAGGCCATGGGCCGCATCATGCCCGAGGTCTCGCTGAAGACGGCTGGCTGGGTCATCAAGAACCTCGCAGAGCGCGGCGCAGAGGTGCACCTCGACACCCAGCTGAAGTCCGCCGTCGGCGGCCTCGTCGAGCTGTCGACCGGCGAGAGCTTCGAGTCCGACCTCATCGTCTGGACCGCGGGCGTGATGGCCAGCCCGATGCTCAAGAACACCGACCTGCCGATCGAGGAGCGCGGGCGCCTGCGCCTGCAGGCCGACCTCCGCGTCATCAACGACGACGGCATCGTTCCCGACGCCTGGGGTGCCGGTGACGTCTCGGCTGTGCCCGACCTCTCCGGTGGTGGTGTCGGCGGTTTCTGCGTGCCGAACGCCCAGCACGCCGTGCGCCAGGGCAAGCAGCTCGCGAAGAACCTCGTCGCCGAGCTCCGCGGCGAAGACGTGCAGAACTACTTCCACAAGAACGCGGGCGCTGTTGCCGGTCTCGGTCTCGGCGTCGGTGCCTTCCAGTCCGGCAAGATCGGCATCACCGGCTTCCCGGCCTGGGTGATGCACCGCGGCTACCACGGCCTGGCGATGCCCAGCTGGGAGCGCAAGATCCGCGTCATCGGCAACTGGGCCTTCAACGTGGTGCTCGGTCGCGACATCGCCTCCCTCGAAGCCCGGGTGCACCCGCGTGCCGCGTTCGAGGAGTTCGCGTCCCGCCCGCGCCCGGCAGCGCCCGCCGCGGCTCCGGCAACCGGCGCGGGCTCGAACGCCGGAAAGGGCGGCGAGCAGGGCCAGTCCCAGATCCCCGGCCCCGGCGGTCTTCCGGCGGTCGTCGGCGGAGCCGTCTCGAAGGAGTAGTCTCCACAGGTTGCCCCCATAGCCCAATTGGCAGAGGCAGACGACTTAAAATCGTCCGAGTGAGGGTTCGAGTCCCTCTGGGGGTACGACACCCACGGCCCCATCGTTCCGCTCAGCGGGAGGGTGGGGCCGTTCCTGTTGCCGTTGCGAGGGCGGGGGCCTCTGCAGCGGGTGCTTCGGCTGCGGATGCTTCGTGGGCGAGGGCGGCGATGCAGGCGGTCAGGCCGCGGGCGAGGGCGTCGGTCTCTGGTGCAGAGAGGGTCGCGAGCATCCGGTGCTCCACCGCGTCGATGAGGGCGCTGGCGGCGTCGAGGGCATCGTCGCCCGCCGCGGTCAGCACGGTGGGCAGCGCGCGGCCGGTGTCGGCCTGGCTGGGCCGCGCCACGAGCCCCCTGTCGATCAGCTGCTGCAGCATGACGTTCATCGACTGTCGGGTCACGAACGTGCGGCGGGCGAGTACGGCCGCCGAGATTCCGGGCTCGACCCTCAGTCGGTGCAGGCAGGAGTAGTGGGAGACCGTCAGGCCGAGCGGCTTGAGTGCTTCCTCCATGCGCAAGTGCAGGAGGCTCTGGGCCTGTTTGATCGCATACCCGACCGAGATGGTGTTGCTCATGTCAGTATTCTGACATACAGTGTCATGTAAGGAAACTGACAAAGGAGATTGAGACATGACTGTGACCGGCCCCGACTTCCTCGCGCTGCAGGTGCGCGACCTCGAGAAGGCAGCGACGTTCTACGAGGAGGTCGTCGGTCTCAGCCGGGCGCCCTTCTCGCCCCCGCACGCGGTCGTGTTCGACACGCAGCCGACCTTCGCCGTGCGGGACCCCTCGCCGGGCGTCGATCTTGAGGCGGGGCCGCTCGGGCTCGGCGTCGCGCTGTGGCTGCACGACCCCGATGCGGTGGCCCTGCACGAGACCGTTGCGGCCGCCGGCGCGACCATCGTTCAGGCGCCGTTCGACGGCCCGTTCGGCACGACGTTCGTCTTCCAGGATCTCGACGGCTACCTCGTGACGGTGCACGATCGGGCGACCCGGGACTGAGCTGCGGCCGATCCGGGGCTGAAGGCAGTGTGATCTTCTGACACCCGTTGTGGGGTGGCGTCGGCCTCCTGCGCCTGGCGTGTTGTAGAAAGGAGGGGACAGCGGCGCGCAAGTTTCGGATTGCGCGGGCTGATCGGGTGGGGGGCCACGGCTGTCGGCTGCTAGGAACAGGCGACAGACGACCTCCGCCGCGGCACGGCGCCGGTGTTTGCACCGCGCCGTGCCGCCCTCCTCTCAGGAGCAGACGGTGAAGGCGGGGAAGCCGGCCCTGCTGTACTGGTCGAAGGTGAGATGAAGCCGCTCGGGCACGCCCGCCGCCGTGTTGCTCCAGAAGATCGCACCGTCGGCTGGGGTCTGGCAGAACTGGTCGCCGGGATTGGCTGCCTGGCGCTTCGGGGTCGGGGCTCCCAGGTCGAGCCACATCGCGAGACTCGCGTGCGTGCCCGCGCCGTCGTGGGGGAAGATCAGGATGGTGTCGTTCCAGGTGTAGCCCGCGAAGCTGTGGTCGGCATCGACGGACGGGCCGTGGCCGGTCGCGACGTACTCGGCGACGGTGAGGTGGTGTCGAGCCGTCTTGGAGCTCGGCTCTGCCAGGAAGAGTTCGTCGGGGTTGCTCGGATACTTCAGCATGCGACTGCCCTCGATCCACCCCATGGTTCGGGGTGCGGGGTTGCCGAGGTCGTTCCACTCCTGCAGGCTCAGCTGCCGTGCGTCTCCGTTCGTGACGGAGTAGACAGCGCTTGACCAGGAGTACTTCTGGTAGGTGGTCGCTGCGTGGGCGGGCAGCGCGGAGAGGGCGATGGGCGCGAGGAGCGCACCGGCGGCCGCGAGCAGGGTGAATTTACGGGTGAAGGACATGAGGAGAACATACTAGAGTTTTCCTCAGTAAACCACCCTGCACGAAACGGGCTAGGCGGCGTCGACCTCGGGCTCGATGATGAGGAAGAGGCCGCCGTAGGGCGGGAGGCTCACCGAGAAGCTCTGCAGGTCATCCACCCGGCCGATCTCCTCACGGGTGGTCGCGTCGACGACCGAGCGCCTCGCGATCAGCGCATCCGAGCGCACGGTGCCCTCGATCTCCTCGCCGGTGAAGTTCAGCACGGTGATCTGCAGGCGCGGGTCCTCCATGGTGGGGTCGCCCTCGTCGAGGCGGTGCACCATGACGAGCATGCCGGGGTGCGCCACCGAGGGGATGTCGACCTGGCTGGCGATGTCGAGGCCGTACGACGAGCGCAGGTCGAGAATCTGGCGCACCGACAGCGCGAACGAGCCGGGCGAGGTGAGCTGCTCGGGCAGTGAGCCGTAGAGCGAGCGGCCACGCGGCATGCCTGAACTCGACGCCGTCGCCTCGGGGAACACGTTCATGAGGTCGTGGGCGCCGCGCTCGATCCACCGGGTGTCACCCTCGGCGATCAGGTCGCGCACCTCGGAGGCGGGAACCGGCAGCATGCCGAGCAGGTCCCACGCCGAGAGGGCGAAGACACCCGGCTGCCAGGCGTTGAAGCGCACGAGGCAGAGATGGGCGGCCTGGATGCTCGGCACATCGGCATCGGTGATCGACGCCAGCGTGGTGTGGCCCTGCGTGGCCGCGATGACCGACGCCGTGGTGCAGGCGATGCCGTTCGTGGTGAACACCATGTTGTAGTCGGCGGAGTCGCCCGTCAGCTTCTCGACGAGGTCGGCGCGCACGGTCTCGGCGAGCTGGCCGCCGGTGATCTCCTCGTCGCGGAACGGGTAGAGGTCGGCGCGGTGCAGCGTCTCCCAGTGCAGCAGCTCGTAGGTGAGCTCGTCGTGGTTCTGCAGGGCGTGCACGAGGGAGACCGGCTCGACACCCGTCTCGAGCGAGGTGCGGAGGGTCAGCCGCAGGAACTCGGTGTCGCCCATCGCCAGCGCGTGCTGGTAGGCCGGGCGGTTGATGAAGTCGTACGACAGGTCAGCTCCGACGCGGCCGGTGTCGCGGATGTCCTCCATCGTCAGGTTGAGCTCCTGGAAGCTGAAGCCACCGACCTTTCTCACCATGCCGGCGATGAGGTGGTTGGCCGCCTCGGAGAGGGGGTGGCCCTCCGACCAGGCCGGGCTGCCCGAGGCGCTCTTCTCCACGCCGAGGAAGCCGTTGGCGTCGAGGCGCAGGGCGCTCGAGCCGAGGTCGCCGAGGGAGT
The DNA here is from genome assembly GCF_002931235.1 of Subtercola sp. Z020. Lineage (GTDB taxonomy): Bacteria > Actinomycetota > Actinomycetes > Actinomycetales > Microbacteriaceae > Subtercola. The sequence goes on from NZ_PSTT01000022.1 coordinate 15,178, forward strand.
GCAGGGCGTCGCCGATGACGAGGCGCATGCCGGCGAAGGTGGGGTCGAGCCAGTTGATCGAGGGCTGGCCCTGCTTGAAGTAGTGCAGGTACACCCAGCGCCGGGTGATGCCGTCGACGCCCAGCACCGGGCCCGTGGCGCTCCAGTTGGTCTCCTTGAGGCCGGGGGAGTAGAAGATGACCCGCTGCAGCTCACCGATGATGAAGCCCTGCTCGGCGAGGGCGTGCTCGGTCTCCTTGTTGAGGTTCACCGAGTCGCGGCCGGCCGGCACCTCGGGCAGGAGCCCCCAGCTCTCTTCGGGGATCTCGACCATGTGGTAGATGCCGGGGTAGTCCTTGTACGCCATCTCGGCGAGCCGGAAGTCTGCGCCCTTGCCGGTGTGGCCGGGCACGATGTCGTCGATGACGCTGCCGCCGTGCTGGTCGGCGACGTCGGAGAGCAGGCGGAACTCGTCTTCCGACCCGAAGGCCGGGTCGATCTGGGTGGAGATGCGGTCGAAGTGGCCGTCGACGCTGCCGGTCTGCGTCCACCCCGTGATGCCGCCGGCCCGCTTGACCGGCCCGGTGTGCACGGCGGAGATGCCGATGGTCTCGAAGGCCTCCCAGAGGCGCTCGTCACCGAGGGCGCCGAGGTAGGAGACGCCGGGCTCCGTGATCAGGGAGATCGGGTAGGCGGTGAACCAGACGGAGGCGGTGCGGATGGCCCGCCGGGCATCCGGCCGGGCGTAGGGGTTACGCCACATGCTCGGCTGGCCGGAGAGACCGCGGGAGAGCACCTGGGCGTCGCGGAGCATCGACTGCCGGATGAGCCATTCGACGTAGGAGACGTTCGACGCATCGGCCGACCGCGGATCGGAGAACGACCGCTGGATGCGGCTGGCGCGCAGGTTCGCCCGCGGTCGGAGACGCGGGGGGCGAGCGGGGTAGAGCTCGCCGTCGAAGGTGATCTCGGCGGCGGGTTCGATCGCGGGTTCGGTCGATTCTTCTTCGGTCATAGCCCTATCTTTCCCTCTCTCGGAGGTGGTTGCGTGCATTCGATCCAATAACACCGGATCGGCGCCGGATGTGCACCGGGTTGACACGCTCGCCGCGACATCCGGCGCATGTAATATGTCACATATGGCTGAACCCGATGTCTCGAGCACCCTGCACCTGAACCTCCTGTTGAACGCCAATGGGGGCAACCATTCCGCCTGGCGCGTCGCCGACGATCCGGTCGCGAACGTGCTGGGCCTGAAGAACTACATCGCCACCGCGCAGGCCGCCGAACGCGCGAAGTTCGACGCCGTCTTCCTGGCCGACAGGCTCGCCTTCGTGGAGAACCCGGCCGGCTGGCTGTGGTCGCCGCTCGAACCGATCACGACCATGTCGGCCGTGGCGTCGCACACCGAGCGGATCGGGTTGATCGTCACAGCCTCGACCACGTTCATCGAGCCCTACAACCTGGCTCGGATGCTCGGCTCGCTCGACCACTTCAGCAACGGGCGCGTGGGCTGGAACATCGTGAACGGCTACAACCCCGATGCCGCCCGCAACTTCGGGCTCACGGAGTTGCCACCGCGGGAGAAGCGCTACGACCGCATGTACGAGTTCATCGAGGTGGTGAGCGCACTCTGGGACAGCTGGGACGACGACGCCATCGTCGCCGACCGCACCTCGCACCGCTATGTCGATCCCGAAAAGGTGCACCGCATCGACCACGTCGGCGAGCACTTCCGCGTGGCGGGCCCGTTCAACGTGCCGCGCTCGCCGCAGGGGCGGCCCGTCTACATCCAGGCCGGGCTCTCGGCCGACAATCGCGAGTTCGCCGGGGCGATCGGCGAGGGCGTGTACACGAACCTCCAGTCGGTGGAGGAGGGCGTCGTCTTCACGCAGGACGTCAAGCGCCGGGCCCGCCTGCACGGCCGGAACCCCTCGCACGTACTGGTGCTGCCGGGCCTCGTTCCGCACGTCGGGAGCACGATGGCGGAGGCGCTGAGGCAGCAGGAGGAGGTCGTCGAGGCCTCCGACCCCGACGGCCTGCTGCACTCGCTGAACGTGATGTACGGCACGCAGTACGCGGGGCTCGGCATGGACGACGTCGTGCCGGCCTCCGAGCTGCCGGAGCGGAGTTTCACGATGGTCTCCACGCCCGGGGTCTTCGCCCGGCTCATCCGCGACCGGGAGACGACGGTGCGCGACCTGCTCCGCCTGATGGACGTGGATGCCCACCGGGTGCTCGTCGGAACGCCGGAGTCCATCGCCGACGACTTCGGTCGGTGGCTCGGGGCGGGCGCCTCCGACGGTTTCACGATCATGCCCTCCCTGCTGCCGTCGGGGTTCGAGGACTTCGCAGACCAGGTGGTGCCGGTGCTGCAGGAGCGGGGTCTGTTCCGTCGCGAGTACGAGGGGGAGACGCTCCGCAGCCACTACGGACTGCCCCGACCGGTCGTCGACCGGGGATGATGTCAGAGTGGCCCAACTGACATATCACATGTAACATGGAACCCATGCTGACCGTCGCGGACTGCCACAACGACCTTCTGATGTCGGTTCTCGCCCAGCGCGAGGCCGGTGTGGCCGAGCCGTTCGGCGACTTCTGGCTGACCGAGCTGGAGCAGGGCGGCGTGACCGTACAGGTGCTGCCCATCTACACCTCGGAGGCGTTCGTTCAGGAGGCGGCCCTCCGCCGCTGCCTGCTGATGATCGACGAGGCGCACCGACTGGCCGGCCTCTTCGCCGACCGGGTCGCCATTGCCTTCACTGGCTCCGACATCGAGGCGATCACCGCCTCGGGACGCATCGCGCTCGTGCTCGCCATCGAGGGCGCCGAGCCGGTCGGCCGCGACCTCGGCGTGCTCCGCGCGCTGTACAGGGCGGGCATCCGGATGCTCTCCCTCACCTGGAACCGGCGCACGATGCTCGCCGACGGGGTGGGCGAAGAAGACACCGGTGGCCGGCTGACCACGCTCGGCCGCGACGTCGTTCGCGAGATGGAGCAGCTCGGCATGGTGCTCGACGTCTCGCACCTGTCGCGGAACGGATTCTGGGACGTGGTGTCGCTCGTCGAGAAGCCGTTCGTCGCCTCGCACTCGTCGGCGAACGATGTCTTCGCACACCCCCGCAACCTCGGCGACGACCAGCTGGTCGCGATGCGGGAGGCCGACTCGCTCGTCTGCGCGAACTCCTACGGCCCGTTCCTCGGCGCTCCCTTCACGACCGCCCGGTTCGTCGACCACATCGAGCACCTCGTGGGTGTGCTGGGCGAGAACCGGGTCGGCCTCGGCCTCGACTTCATTCTGGATGTCTACGACGTGACGGATGCCGCGAGCGGCGACCACCGGCATCCGAACCACAATCTCGACCTGCTCGAGAACTTCGTGCGACCGTCGCAGATGGCGACCCTCACCGACGTGCTCGAGGCCCGGTTCGCGCCGGATCTCGCAGGGAAGGTCGCGAGCGGCAACCTGACGCGGTTCCTGGCCGCGCACCTCTGACACACCCCCACCACACGACGACCCCCATACGACGAGCCCCACGACACGAAGACGAGGACCCAACATGTTCCATCTCGGCTGGTTCTACAACTACGGTTTCGGCGCCTACGGGTTGAACGACCCGTGGTCGGGAAACGTGCGGCGCGATGTCGCGCATCCCGAACTCTTCATCCAGACGGCGCAGGCGCTGGAGACCGCGGGCTTCGACTACATCATGCTCGAAGACGCCTCGGTTCTGCCCGACATCCACGAGGGATCGTTCGCTCCGTCGGTGCGCGCGGGCGCCATTCGGCAGGACCCCTTTCCGCTCATCCCGCTCATCGCCGCCCAGACGAAGCACATCGGCATCATCGGCACCATGGCGACGAGCTTCTACCCGCCGTTCATCGGGGCGCGACTCATCAACACCCTCGACCACCTGACCGGCGGCCGGGTGGGTGTGAACCTCGTGACAGCGAGCCCGGATGCGGCGGCCCAGAACTTCGGCCACGAGAAGCACTTCGAGCACGATCTGCGCTACCGCATGGCGGGCGAGTGGATCGAGGCCGTCAAAGCCCTCTGGAACACCTGGGATCGCGACGCCGTGAACTACGGCGACGAGCTCGGCGACTTCGCCGACCCGTCGAAGGTGCACTACGCGAACTTCCAGGGCGAGTTCTTCAGCACCCGGGGGCCGCTGAATGTGATCCCCAGCCCGCAGTACCACCCGGTGATCTGCCAGGCCGGCGGATCCGGTGTCGGCCGCGCGTTCGCCGCGGGCCACGCCGACACGATCATCGCCGCGGTGCACGGCGTCGACCAGATGCGCGAGTACAAACAGGACATCTCGCGGTTGCTGGTGGAGAAGGGCCGTGCCGTCGACGACGCCAAGCTGCTGCACCTGATCTCGCCCGTGCTCGGCGAGACCGACGACGAGGCGAACACCCGGCGGAAGGCCCAGCAGCAGAAGCGCGAGGAGTACATCGACGCGTCGCTCTCGGGCCTCAGCTACATGAGCGGCATCGACTTCAGCACCTTCGACCTCGATGCTCCGCTGCCCGAGATCGATGACCGGGTCAACGGGCACAAGTCGAGCATGGCAACCTACGTGAAGATCTCGCAGTCGGGCAAGACGCTGCGGGAGACGCTGTTGGCGCGCAGCGACGCCGAGTCGATCGAGCTCGTCGGCAGCGCGGAGACGATCGCCGACAAGATGGAGGAGACCATGGAACAGGTGGGTGGCGACGGTTTTCTGATCTCGTCGCCGGTCACACGGCGGAATGTCGCCGAGATCGCCGACGGGCTCGCTCCCGTGTTGCGGCGCCGCGGGCTGATCCGTGACGGCTATGCTCACAAGACGCTCCGTGAGAACCTGCTCGATTTCTAGGAGTGTCGACCGGGGGCGGGGGCTCTGCCGGTCTCTGACACCAGCGATGAAGGAGTGCCAGTGACGACCCAGAGCATCAGGCCGGTAGCGGTCGCCGAATCGCTGCGGAGCCACGTGGAGAAGGCGGTCGCGTCGGCCATCGTGACGGGTGAGCTGCAGCCGGGCGAACTCCTGTCGGTGCGTGCTCTCGCTGCGCAGTTCGAGGTGTCGGCGACGCCGGTGCGCGAGGCGATCCTCGACCTCGAGAAGCGCGGCTTCGTCGAGTCGGTGCGCAACAGGGGCTTTCGGGTCACCGAGGTGAGTGCCGCCGACCTGGCCGCGATCGTCGAGATGCGCCAGCTGCTCGAGCCGCCCACGATGGCGAAGGTCGCGAGCGGGTTCCCCGCCGAGCGGATGCCCGAGTTCCGCGGCCTCGCCGACGCGATCATCGACGCTTCCGACCGGGGCGACGTGAGCGACTACCTGACGGCCGACGCGGAGTTCCACCTGCGCCTGCTGGCGCTCGCCGGCAACGCCCGCATCGTCTCGGCCGTGGCGGAGCTCCGGTCGCTGACCCGCATGATCCGCATCTCGGAGATCAGGCACACCGCGGAGTTCGAGCAGTCGAACGCCGAGCACCACCTGATGCTCGACCTGATCGCCGACGGGAACGCGGCCGAGCTGGAGAAGCTGGTGCGCCGGCACGTGGGGCACGCCGCGGGCATCTGGTCGGGCCAGCAGGAGTAGCCGGGCGCGTTCGGGGGCTCCGGCGGGTGGGTGCCTCTGCGCCTCACCCGCCCCCCAGCGCCTCAGACCGCGGCGAGGCTCCGGAGGTAGGCCGCCTCTGCCACCACGAGATCCTGCCACGACATCCCGACGCCGGTGTAGAGCGCCGGGTGGCCGGGGCGGCGCACGAACTCCCCGCGCACGAGCTCTGCGGCGTTGGTGAGTGGATGCTCGGCCCACTCCGCCGCCGAGCGCGCCGGAATGAGGTCGCCCGATTCGCGCATCGCCGAAGCGCGGCCCTCCACCACGATGTCCGACCGCAGCACGAGGGTGGCATCGATCTCCCGCGCGTCGAGGCCGTGCGATCCCACGGCGGCCACGAGGGCGTGCGGCTGCACGAGAGCGCCGTCGAACACCGGAACGGTCGACGACGTCGTGCACACCACGATGTCCGCCCCGGCCACCTCCCGAGGCGTGCCGGCGGAGGCGGGGAGTCCGGATGCCCGGCAGCGCTCGACGAGCGCATGCACCGGCTCGGCGCGGCGCCCGACCACGGTCACGTGCGAGAGTTCTGCGACGGTACGGAGGGCCTCGATGTGCCGGAGCGCCTGCGGCCCCGAGCCGAAGACGACGAGCGACGAGGGGCCGGGCATCCATTCGCCCGTCGCCCTGCTCGCCGCCAGCAGATGCTTCAGCACCATCGCCGTCATCGCCGAGGTGCGCGCGAGCGTGAGCTCTGCGCCGTCGAGAACCGCGATCGGCTGCAGGGTGTGTGCGTCGAAGAGAACGTAGACGCCCTGGATCTTCGGGTACCCGGGCTGCGGAGGGCCGGAGGGAACGGTCAGCACCTTCACGCCGGCCAGGCGGGGTGTGCCGGAGGGCATCAGCAGGAATTCTCCGCGATCGAGGGGGCTGAACAGCCGGGCGCCGTCGAGTTCGGGGTCGATGTCGGTCAGCATCGCGAGTTCGAGGGCGTCGATGGCCACGGCGGGGTCGACGGCCGCCGCAACCAGGGAGAAGGGCGTCACCGGGTGTCTTTCAGTTCGCCGGCGAAATGACAGGCAGCGACGTGCCCGTCGCCGGCTGTGGGGGCCAGCGGCGGGGTGCTCGTGTGGCAGATCTCCCTGTCGAAGCCGACCGGGCAGCGCGAGGCGAACGGGCAGCCGGTGGCTGGTCGTTTCGACTGGGGCTCGCCGCGCAGCACGATGCGCTTGCGGTCGCCGCGGCGCGGATCGGGTGCGGCGGAGAAGAGGGAGACCGTGTAGGGGTGCTGGGGGTTTCTGAACAGCTCCTCCGACGTGCCGGACTCGACGATACGGCCCAGGTAGAGCACGAGGATGCGGTCGCAGAAGTACTCGGCAGCCGCCAGGTCGTGCACGATGAAGAGATACGTGAGCCCGAGGCGGCGCTGCTCGTCGGCCAGCAGGTTGAGCACCTGGGCCTGAACGCTCACGTCGAGCGCCGAGATCGGCTCGTCGAGCACGACGAGCTGGGGGCTCGGCGCGAGTGCCCGGGCGATGGCGACCCGCTGGCGCTGGCCGCCAGAGAGGCTGCCGGGCGTGCGCTCCAGGAAACGCTCTTCGAGGCCGAGGCTCGACAGGATGCTGCGCGCCAGCGATCGGCGGCCGGCCGCGTCGGAGATGCCGTGCACAGCCATCGGCTGCTCCACCAGCTGGGCGACCGTCATGCGCGGATCGAGGGAGCCGAACGGATCCTGGAAGACCATCTGGAAGGTCTTGCGGAGCTCGCGCAGCGCCTTTCCCCTGACCTTCGAGACGTCGGTGCCGTCGAGGGTGATCGAGCCCCGGTCGATGTCACCGATGCGCATGATCGCTCGGGCGAGGGTCGACTTGCCGCAGCCCGACTCGCCGACGACGCCGAGCGTCTCGCCCGGGAAGAGGTCGAAGGAGATGTCGTCGAGCACGGCGTAGCCGCCGCGACCACGGTTGTAGCTCTTCGAGAGGCCCGAGACGCGGAGGAGGGGAGCCGTGAGGGTGTCAGTGGGAGGCATCGGGCGTCCGATCGTCGGTGGGGGTCGCGGGCGGTGCGGGGTCGCCAGCGGGCGCGGGCGATTCAGGCGGTGCGGCCGACGCGGCCTCAGCGACGGGCGCAGCCGCCGCCACCTCCTCGGCACGGTGGCACTCCGACCAGTGGTCGTCGGCGGCTCCCACCATGATCTTCGGCGGGGCCACGACGGAGCAGGCATCCACGGCCCAGGTGCAGCGCGGGGAGAACGAGCATCCGGTCGGCAGGTCGGTCATCGCGGGCGGCGCCCCCGGAATCCACGCGAGCGGTTCGCTGCGGCTGCGCCCGGGTAGGGGAAGCGAGTCGAGCAGGGCGAGGGAGTACGGGTGCGAGGCATGGGCGAACAGGCTCGCAGCCGGGCTCGATTCGACGACCCGGCCGGCGTACATCACGAGCACCCGGTCGCAGAACTCCGAGACGACCCCGAGGTCGTGGGTGATCAGCACGACAGAGATGCCGAGGCGGTCGACCAGGCTGTCGAGCACTTCGAGCACCTGGGCCTGTGTGGTGACGTCGAGCGCGGTCGTCGGTTCGTCGGCGATGAGCACCGCGGGATCGTTCGCGATCGCGATGGCGATGAGCACGCGCTGGCGCATCCCGCCCGAGTACTCGTGCGGGTACTGGTTCAGCCGTGACGCCGGGTCGGAGACACCCACCGAGTTCAGCAGCTCGATCGAGCGCTCGCGGATGCGAGCACGGGAGATCTTCGGGGTGTGTTCCTTCAGAACCTCGGCGATCTGGTGCCCGATGGTCTTGACCGGGTCGAGGGAGGTCAGCGGGTCCTGGAAGACCAGCGAGAGATCCCTGCCGCGGATGCGGTCGAACTCCCGGTCGCTGAGACCGACCGTGTCGCGGCCGAGCACGCGCACGGCGCCCGACGACACCGATCCGTTGCTCGCCAGCAGACCGACGATCGCCAGCGCGAGCGTCGACTTGCCCGAACCCGACTCGCCGACGATGCCGACCTTCTCGGCTCGCCGCACGCGGAACGACACATCGCGCACGACCTGGGTGCTGCCGTAGGCCACGTGCAGGTTCTCGACCTCGAGCACGGAGTCCGTCGTGTCGGTGGGGGCCGGCAGGGCCGCCGGCGGGGTGAGGGTGCTCATGTCACGAGCCTGCTCTCTGGAGGCGGAGTCGCGGGTCGACGAAGCCGACGACCACATCGACGAGGAGGTTGACCAGAACATAGATGACAGCGCTCAGCAGGATGAAGGTCTGCACGACAGCGAAGTCCTGCCGCTGGATGCCCTGCACGAGCACCTGCCCGACGCCCGGCCAGTCGAAGATCTCCTCGACCAGCACGCTGCCGGTGATCAGGGCGGCGAGCACGACCCCGCTCGACGAGACGGTGGGGAGGAGGGCGTTGTGCAGCACGTGGCGGGTGTGGGTGCTCCACCGGCTGACACCCTTGCTCCGCACCACCGTCACGAAGGCGCCGCGGGCCGCGTCTTCGAGGTTCGCCGTGAGCAGGCGGGTGAGGAACGCGCACGGGATGACCGCCAGTGCGATCGCGGGCAGCACGAGGTGGGCGAGGGCGTCGGAGAAGGCGACGACGTTGCCGCTCAGCAGGGCGTCGACCGTGTAGAGGCCGGTGATCGTGGGTGGGGGCTGCAGGAACGACGTGAGTCGTCCCGACGGGCCCGGCAGCACCTTGAGGTTCACCGAGAAGACGAGCAGCAGCACGAGGGCGAGCCAGAACGGAGGTGTTCCGAGCCCGATGAGCGAGAAGAACTTCGCCAGAGCGCCGACGATGCCGCGCCGGTAGCTCGCGATCGTGGCGACCACGATGGCGACCACGAGCGCGAAGAGGAAGGCGTAGAGGGCGAGCTCGATCGTGGCCGGCAGCCGGGCGGCGAGAACCGCGGTGACGTCGGCGCCGTTGCTGTAGGAGTAGCCCCAGTTTCCGGTGAGGAAGCCCCCGACGTAGTCGAAGTACTGCACGATGACCGGGTCGTTCAGCCCGAGCTGCTCGCGCACGGCGTCGAGCGCCGCCTGGCCGGCCAGCGGGCCGACGATGAGTCGGGCGGGGTCTCCGGGAAGCAGACGCAGCACGGCGAACGAGATGATCGACGACAGCAGCAGGGTCTGGAGCACCCCGAGCACCTGTCGGAGGATGTAGGTGGGCATGTCAGCTCATTCTCTGGCGTGCGCCGAAGCGGTGGCGCAACTGGTCGGTGAGCAGGTTCACGGCGATCACCAGCAGCACGAGGGCCAGTCCGGGTGCGACACCGATCCACCACTGGCCGGTGAGGGCGTTCTGCAGGCCGTCCGTGATCATGGCGCCCCATTCGGCCGTCGGCGGCTGCGCCCCCACGCCGATGAAGCTGAGGCCGGCCAGGATGAGCACCACGTTGCCGAAGTTGGCCGCCATCTGCACGATGAGCGTCGTCGACAGGTACGGGGTGACGTGCCGCACGGCGATGCGGGGGAGGGAGAGGCCGATGGTGCGCGCGGCTTCGACGAACGGTTCGTTGCGGCTGCGGAGCGCCTCGGCGCGGAGGGTGCGGGCGAACACCGGCACCACCGTGACGATGATCCCGATGTTCGCGGTGATCAACCCTGTGCCGAGCGCCATGGTGACAGCGAGCGCGAGGAGCAACTGCGGGAAGGCGAGCACCGAGTCGGCGAGACGCATGAGCACCGCATCCAGCCACCGGGGCCCGAGGCCACAGGCGATCGCGACGATCAGGCCGAGCGCCCCGCCCACCAGCACCGCCACCGTCGCAGACACGATGGCGATGCCGGAGCCCACGGCGACCCGGAGGGCCACACTTCTGCCCTGCGCGTCGGTGCCGAAGAGGTGCTCAGCGCTCGGCGGCTGCAGGGAGTCGGCGACGTTCACCGTGTTCGCCTGGGTCTGCATGAACAGCCCGACGACGGCGATCACAACGAAGCCGGCGATCATCACGAGGGCCAGCACGAGCTGCCCGTCGACGCTCCGACGGGCCAGCACGCGCTTCGGCCGGGTGAGGGTGGTCATGCGTCAGCTCGTAGCCCAGGTGCGCATGTCGGTGCTCGGCGACCAGAAGTAGCCGGTCACCTTGTCGCTCATGACCACCGCGGTGGCGTCGAGGTAGAGGATGACCTTCGGCGACGCCGCGACCCAGTTCTTGGTGATCTGGGCGTAGATGCCGTCGCTGGTCGCGCTGTCGAGGGCGCTGCGGGCCTGGTCGAGCAGCTCGGTGTTCGCCGGCACGCAGATGTGGCCGGTGTTGTAGGCACTGTCGCACTGCTCGTCGTACTGCAGGTAGTACCCGGGGTTGAACACCGCAGGCCCGTCCTGCCGCAGCGCGGCCTGGCTGGTGCCGTTGTAGACGGCGTCGCCCCAGGCGCTCTCGCTCAGGGTGTTGACCGTCAGGTCGATGCCGATCTGGCCGAGACTGGACTGCAGGATGGTGGCAATCGACGCCTGGGCGGTGTCACCCGAGAGAATGTCGAGCGAGACTGCGACCGGGGTGGAGATGCCGCTCTCGGCGATCAGGGACTTCGCCTTGTCGACGTCGTAGCTGCGCGCCGCGGAGTCCGCCGCAGAGAACCCCGCCATGGTGGGCGGAATCGGCCCGTAGTAGAGCTCGCCGTAGTTGAACAGCACATTCGAGAGGATGTCGGTGTACGGGATCGCATAGGTGACCGCTTCGCGGACCTTCTCGTTGTTCCACGGCGCCTTGTCGTTCGGGAGCAGCATCTGCATGTTCGCGGTCGCGGTGCTCGCGACGACTTTCAGGCCGTCACCCGAGCCGAGCGTCGACGCCGAGTTCTTCGCGAGGCCGAAGGTCACGTCGTTCGTGTTGTCCTTCGCCTGCAGCAGCAGGGTGGAGTCGGTCTTGACCCAGCTCACGTTGATCTGGTCGGAGGCGGGCGCCTCGCCCTTGAAGGTCGGGTTCTTCACGAGCACGGCCTTGGTGCCGGGTTCGAGCGACTGCAGGGTGAAGGGCCCCGCTCCGGCGTCGTGCGACGCCAGGTATTCGTTCGGCGTGCCGGCGACGACTCCGCCGTTCGCCTCGACGATGGAGGGGTCGACGATGGATGCGGCGCCGGTCGCGAGGGCGAGGAGGAAGGCCGAGTCGGGCTTCGAGAGGGTGAAGACCACGGTCGCGGCATCCGGAGCATCGATCGAGGAGATCAGGTCGGGGTCGGTGTAGAGGTCGTTCACGATGCTCGAGCCGCACCCGGCGATCGAGATGACGCGCTCGATGGAGTACTTGACTGCGGCGGCGTCGACCGGCTTGCCGCTCGGGAAGACCCAGTCGGTGTTGAGGTCGAAGGTGTAGGTGAGGCCGTCGGCGCTCACGTCCCAGCTCTTCGCGAAGTAGGGCTTCACCTCGGTCGGGTTGATCTCGTCGGTGCCGTTCGCGTCTTTCTGGGTGCCGTACTGCACCAGCTGCGAGTACAGCACCTGCGTGAGGCGGTCGTCGTCGAGCGTGCAGCCCGATGCGGGGTCGATGGTCGAGGGGGCGATGGTGAACGCGACGTTCAGCGGCCTGTTCCCGCCCGACGTGCTCGACGTCGTCGGTGCGGTGGCGACGCAGGCCGAGAGTGCGACGGCGGCGACGGCGGCCGCAGCGACCGAGGTGATCGCCCTGCGGAGGCCGCGTCGGCCGATGCGGGCGGAGGACTGTCGAAACATTGCGGCTCCCGGGGGTGAGGGGGACAGAAAAGGTGGAGGGGTGCGGAAAGTGTTCTCGTGCAGTCTTACATGTGACATATCAGCTGCAAAGCCTCGGCTCGAAAGTTAACGCGTCTGTTACGCAAGCCGCTCGAAGAGTTCGGCCAGCAGGCGCACCCCGAAACCGGTCGCTCCGAGCGGGGCGACCCCGTATTCGCTCTCGGCCCAGGCCGGGCCAGCGATGTCGAGGTGGGCCCAGGCCTGGCCCTCGGGCACGAAGCGCTGCAGGAACATCGCTGCGGTCGAACTGCGGCTCGACGGCACACCGGGAAAGTTCTTGATGTCGGCGATCAGCGAGTCGACCTGGGTCTCGAGGTAGGCCGGCATCGGCATGTGCCAGACCTGCTCGTCGCTCGTCACCGCCGCAGCCTGCAGATTCTCGAGCAGCGCATCGTCGTTCGAGAACACGCCGGCGGTGCGGTCGCCGAGGGCGTGCACGATCGCATAGGTCAGCGTGGCGAGGTCGACGATGGCTGCCGGATGCTCGTCGGCGGCGAGGGCGATGGCGTCGCCGAGAATCAGCCGGCCCTCGAAGTCGGTGTTCAGAATCTCGACGGTGGTGCCGCCCCGCATGGTCACGATGTCGCCGGGGCGGGTGGAGAACGGACCGGGCATATTCTCCACCATCGGCAGGAACGCCTTCACGTGCAGGTTCGGGGCCAGCGTCTGCAGCAGCGTCATGGCCAGCGCCGCGGCCGCCGCGCCGGCCATGTCGTGCTTCATGCCGATCATCCCGTCGGCCGACTTCAGCGACAGCCCGCCGGTGTCGAAGGTCACCCCCTTGCCCACCAGGCAGAGATCGACGGGCCCGCCGTGGCCGTTGTGCGTGAGCGTGAGGAGCAGGGGGCGCTCGACCGATCCCCGCCCGACGGCGAGTACGCCGCCCAGGCCGAGGCGCTCGAGCTCGGCTTCGTCGCTGACGGCGACGTCGATTCCGGATGCCGCGGCGAGCGCCTCGACGCGGGCGGCGAAGCTCGACGGGGTGATGACGTTGGCGGGCTCGTTGACCAGGTCGCGGGCGACGTTGACCGCCCGGCCGACCTCGGCCCCGACGGCCCAGCCGGCAGCGGTGTCGGGGTCTGCGGCCGCGGCGCTCCAGGTGGTGCCGTGCGAGCTGGTGCCGGTGTCGCTGTCGGTGGCGCTGGCGCTGTCGGTGCCGCTGCTCGTCTCCCGGAGGAATCCGGCGGGTGCATTCTTCTGCTTGTGCTCGGTGAACGTGTAGGCGCCGAGGGTCACGCCCTCCGCTGCGGCACGGGCGATCTCCTCCGGGGTCGCCGCGACACCCTCGGGAGTGCCGAGGCGGAGCCCGTCGAGCTCGAAGGTCGCAACCGCCAGGTGCCGGAGGCGGCGCGCCGCAGCAGCCGCGGCATCCCGCAGCTCACAGAGGCCCGCCGCGCTGCGCTCGCCGAGGCCGACGAGCAGACGGGGGTGACGGTCGCCGGCGAGCAGGAGTGTCTGGCCCAGGGCGCCGGAGAAACCCGCCGCCTGCCACAGCTGTGCGTCGGCGACGGCGGTGGGCCGCTCGTCGGAGAAGACGGGGCGAGCGGTGCACTCGGGGGCGAGGGGGGACACATCGGTCACGGTGGGCTCCGGGCTCTCGGGGGAGGCGTCGGATCCGACGCGCATGTGACAGTAATATGCCATATACGACTGTGTGTCATGTGCCCGGCACCGCGCTGCAGAGGAGATGATGCTCAGATGAATGACAGCTCACCGATCCGGAGCATCCAGCAGTCGTCGAGCCTTCGGGCAGAAGTCGAGCGTGCTCTGTCGGTGGCGATCATCTCGGGTGAACTGGAGCCGGGAACCGTGGTCTCCGTACCGGGTCTGGCGACCCAGTTCGGGGTGTCGGCGACACCGGTGCGGGAGGCGATGCTCGATCTCGAGAAGCGCGGGTTCGTGGAGTCGGTGCGCAACAAGGGGTTCCGCATCACGAGCGTCGGCGAAGACGACCTTCGCGAGATCGTGCAGGTTCGGCGCTGGCTCGAGGTGCCGGCCATGCGCATCGCCGCGGAGCGCTTCCCGGCCGATCGTCTGCCCGAGTTCCGCGAGCTCGCGGACCAGATCATCCGTTCGGCGGCCACGGCCGACTTCGCGGCCTACCTGGCCGCCGACTCGCGGTTCCACCTCGCCCTCATCGCGCTGACCGGCAACCGCCGCCTCGTCGGCCTCGTCGAGGAGCTGCGGAGCCAGACCCGCATGGTGGGCCTCGCCGACCTGAAAGACACGCGGGAGCTCGAACAGTCGGCGAACGAGCACCACGTGCTGCTCGACCTGCTCGTCGCCGGCGACGCCGACGCGGCCGAGACCCTGATGCACTCGCACATCGGCCACGTGCTCGGCTGGTGGGCGGGGCGCGCAGAAGACCACCCCGAGACCGCCGACGACGCCTCCGCCGACGACGCATCCGCCGACGACGCCTCCACCGACGACGCCTCCTCCGTCCACCGCACCTCCCACCCAGAAATGAGCGTCACGCAGTGAAGACCGCCCTCACCCTCGGCCCGACAACCGGCAACTACACCCCCGCTGTGCGGGTCGGCGACCTCTGGTACCTCAGTGGCCAGGCCGCCTTCGACGAGGCGGGCGGAGTGGTGCCGGGCGGCATCAGGGAACAGACCGCGGCGACCCTCGAGAACACCCGCACGCTGCTCTCGGCCGCCGGGCTCACCCTCGGCGACCTGGTGTCGGTCACGGTGTACCTGACGAGCATGGCCGACTGGGCCGGCATGAACGAGGTCTACGGCTCGTTCTTCCCCGAGGGCACGATCCTGCCGGCGCGCACGGCCGTCGCGGTGAGCGGGCTGGCCGAGGGGCTGCTGGTCGAGATGACGTGCATCGCCGACGCGAGCGGTCAGGGAGGGGGAGCGGCCTGATGGGCGACGCGACCGCCGCTGCCGCCGCGACCGCCGCCGCTGCGCCACAGGTCTTCCCGGCCACCGCACTGCTCGGGGCAGGCTCCATGGGGCAGGCCGTGCTGGCCGGGCTGCTGCGGCCCGACGTTCGGGTCGAGGGCGGCATCAGGGCGACCACGAGGTCGGTGGAGCGCGCGTCGACGGTGCCCGGGCATCCGGATGTCACCGTCGGCAGCACCGAGACCGACCCACGGGCGAACCTCGTCGCCGTGACGGGTGCCCGCATCGTCATCGTCGGCGTCAAGCCGTACATGGTGACCGAGCTTCTCGCCGAGATCGCGCCGTCGCTCGCGCCCGACGCCATCGTCGTCAGCCTCGCCGCCGGAGTGACGCTCGACGTGTTCGAGGGCGCGCTGCCCGCGTCGGTCGCCGCGGTGCGCGCCATGCCGAACACGCCGTCGCTGGTCGGCAGGGGAGTCACCGGGCTGGCCAGGGGTGCCCGCACGAGCGACGAGCAGTTCGCGCTCGTCACAGCGCTCTTCGAGCTGGTCGGCGAGGTCGTGGCGGTGCCCGAGGGCGAGATCGATGCGGTGAGTTCGATCTCCGGATCGGGCCCTGCGTACTTCTTCTACCTCGTCGAGCAGCTCACCGCCGCTGCGGTCGCCAAGGGATTCACGCCCGAGCAGGCGGCGACCCTGGTGAACGGCACGTTCATCGGTGCCGCCACGCTGCTGCAGCAGACGGGGGAGCAGCCGGCCGAGCTCCGCCGACGCGTCACGAGCCCCGGCGGCACCACAGAGCAGGCGCTCCGCGTGCTCGGCGAGGCAGACCTCGGGGGCCTCTTCACGCGCGCGACCGACGCCGCCGTGGCCCGCTCCCGCGAGCTCGCCTCCGGCGCCTGACCCCGACCCCCGCCCCTCAGGTCGGCAGGCCGGCCTGGATGACGGTGCGGGGGCGCGCCTCGTTCCAGAGCAGCGCGCTCTCGTCGAAGGGGTTGCCGTCGAGCACCAGCAGGTCGCCCACAGCGCCCGGCGCGATGCGGCCGAGGTCGGGTCGCTGCAGCAGGTCGGCGTTCACGCTCGTCACCGAGCGCAGCACGTCTGCCACCGGCTCGACCTCCAGCTGCAGCCGGATGCCCTGCAACTGGTCGTTCGCCAGGGCCGACATCAGGTCGCTGCCGAAACCGATCCGCACACCCGCGGCCCGGGCGATCTCGATCGCGGTCTTGCCGGCCGAGAGCACCTCCTGGTTCTTCGCCCGTGAGACCGGGTTGAGGTTCACCTCGTCGCCGCGCCGATTCATCGCGTCGTAGGCCGCGAGCGTCGGCACGAGGAAGGCCCCGTGCGCCGACATCAGCCCGGCCGCCTCCGCATCGAGCAGGTTGCCGTGTTCGATCGACCGGATGCCGTTGGTCACCGAGTGGATGATCGCCTCGGGCGAGTAGGCGTGGGCGGCCACGTAGCTGCCGCGCCTCGTCGCCTCGTCGGAGACCGCCAGCAGCTCCTCCGACGAGTACTGCGGCACCCGGATCGGATCGGTCAGCGACACGACCCCGCCCGAGGTCATCACCTTGATGGCGTGCGCCCCGGTGTGGAACCTCCGGCGCACGGCACGGCGCAGGTCATCCACCCCGTCGACGACCTCGTTCATGTGCCCCCCGTGGAAGCACAGGTCGAGGTCGCCGGGGCGGGGGTCGCCGTGGCCCCCGGTCTGGCTGAGCGCCGGCCCGGTGTACAGGTACCGGGGTGAGGCGAACAGGCCCTCGTCGATGGCGCGCGCCAGGCCGATGTCACCGCCAGCCACATCTCGAACGGTGGTGAAGCCCCGCCGCAGTGCATCCGCCAACCGATGCGTTCCCATGATGGAGACGTAGCTGAGCGGGCGCAGCTCGAGCTCCATGCCGCCCATCGCGGTGCTGTAGGCGTGGAAGTGCGCATCGATGAGGCCGGGCACGACAGTGCGTCCCTTCGCATCGAGCACCCGGCCGACGGGGGTGAGGCCCGGGCCGACCTCGGCGATCACTCCGTCGACGACTGTGATGTCGGCCTCGGTCAGGTCGTCGGAGGTGCCGTCGAAGACGAGGGCGTTCGTGACGGTGAGGGTGCCGGTGGCGCGGCTCATGCCGCGGCACCGCGGAGCGAGGCGGTGGCCGCGGCATCCAGAGTCCAGGTCGCGGTGTCGACGACGACACCGTACTCGGCGGCCGCCGCCGAAGCGCTCACGAAGCCGTTGACGACATCGAGCAGCACCCGCTCGGGTTCGCGTTCGAAGGGGTCGCCGTAGCCGCCGCCGCCGCCGGTGATGTTCGCGAGAACATCTCCGTCGACGAGGTGGTTGTAGCTGCCGCCCTGGGTGACCTCGCGATCGGTACCCGGGTTCAGAACGATCTTCGCGCTGGCACCCTCGCGGCCACCCTCCATGGCCCACGGAGGCGACTTCGTCTTGTAGACGAGGCAGATACCGGTGGAATCGTTGGTGAAGCGGTAGACCCGGCTGACACCGACGCCGCCCCTGTGCCGACCGGCGCCACCGGTGTCGGGAACGTAGCCGTACGACTCGATGATCATCGGCGACTTCGTCTCGAGGATTTCGACGGGGTTGTTGCGGCAGCCGGGCTCAGACAGGTGCATGATGCCGTCTTCCCCGTCGCCGCCCGCATGGCCGCCGAACCCCACCGCCTCGTTGGTCGCCTCGAGCCACGCTTCGCCGTTGCGGGGGTTCACGCCGAGGCCCATCATCGACGAGACGTCGCCGCCCGAGCTCGCGGGCACCCGGTCGGGCATGCCCTGCGCGAGCGCTTTCAGCACGACCTCGCCGGCGAGCAGGCCGGTCCAGAGGGTGAAGGTCGGCATCGGGGGCACCGCGTGCATGACCGATCCGGGCACCGTGACAACCCGCAGCGGGCGGAAGTTGCCGGCCACGACGGGCGTGTCGGGGGTGGTCATCGACTTGAAGATCAGGGCGCAGAGCGCCTCCGTCTGGCCGACGGGGAGGTTGATCGGGCCGCGCACCCCCATCTCGCTGCCCGTCCAGTCGATGACCATCTCGTCGTCGGTCACCGTGACGGTCACGTTCATGGCGATCATCCGGTCGAGGTCGACACCGTCGTTGTCGACCCAGTCGCGCGCGGTCCAGGTGCCCTTCGGCAGCCGCGCCAGGGCGAGGCGGGCGAGGCGCTCGCCGTGGTCGTTGATCGCCACCATGACGTCGAGCAGTTCGTCGACGCCGTACTTCGCCGCCACCTCCTGCGTACGCCTGACTCCCGTGACGCAGGCAGAGACCTGGGCCTGGATGTCGCCGATCGTCTGCTTGGGCATGCGCGAGTTGAAGCGGATCAGGTTGAAGATGTCGTCGTTGATGACCCCGCCGCGGTAAAGCCTCGAGACCGGGAAGAAGATGCCCTCCTGCGACATGTCGGTCGAGTCGAGAACGTACCCGGCGTCTTTCTGTTTCAGGTCGAGCACATGGATGCGGCACGAGGTGTAACCGATCAAGCGCCCGTCGACATGGATGGGAGCGAACACCAGCGGGTCGAGGGTGTGCGCGCTCGACCAGTACGGGTAGTTCAGAATGAAGACGTCGCCGGGCATCATCTTGTCGGCACCGATGAACTCGATGCCCTTCTTGATGCCGTGGTCGTTGCCGCGGGTGAAGATGGCGATGCCGGGAGCGTCGGCGACGACATCGCCGTTCGCGTCGTGCACCCCGATGCCGTAGTCGTGGATCTCGTAGACCACGGTGTTGTAGGCGGTGCGGCAGAGGTTCCGGGCCATCTCCTCGGCGGCGGAGAGCAGTGCGTGCCGAACGATCTCGATGGTGATTGCGTCGCTCACAGGGCGGCTCCTTCGGTGCTGATGCTGATGGTGAGTTCGCCGTAGCCGCCGACCTCGAGCCGGTCGCCGGCGTGCAGCACGGTGGTGGCGGTGTGCTCGGCGACGACCGCAGGCCCGGCGATCACGTCGCCGGCCCACAGCTGCTCGCGTGCGTACAGCGCATAGCTCTCACCCGCGTCGCTGAACACGTGCACATCGCGGCTGCCGAGCGGTTCGGGGGCTCCGGATGCCCGGCCCCCGAGTTTCGGCAACTCCGGTTTCGCCACAACGCCCACCGCCCTCAGGCGCACCGTGGTGACCTCGATCGGGTCGTCCATGACGTGGCCGTAGAGGCGTTCGTGCAAGACGGCGAACGCCTCGGTGAGGAGGGTCACGATGTCGCCCTCGCCGGCAGGGAAGGGCACGGTGGCGGAGTGCTCCTGGCCGCTGTAGCGCACGTCGACCGTGCGGTGCAGCTGCTGCCGCCCGGCCTCGAAGCCCTCCTCGGCCAGCACCTGGTGCGCTTCGGTCTCCATCGCGCTGAACGCGTCGCTGAAGAAGGTGCGGTCGAGATCGCCGAGCGCGACCACAGAGGTGCGGGCGAAGTCGTGCTGAACGTCGGCCATCAGCATCCCGAGCGCCGAGAACGCGCCCTGCCCGGGCGGCACCACCACCGTGGGGATGCCGAGCTCGCGCGCCACATCGACGGCCACGAGACCGCCGCCGCCGCCGAACGAGAGCAGGGCGAAGTCTTTCGGGTCCCGCCCGAGCTCCACCGTGATGGCGCGCACGGCGCCCACGATCTTCGTGTTCGAGATGCGCACGACGCCACGGGCGAGCTCGGTGGGGGAGAGCCCGAGCCGGGTTGCGATCGCGGTCATCGAGGCGGTCGCGGCAGCGTGGTCGAGGTGGAGGTCGCCGCCGAGCGGCGAGTCGGTTCCCATGTAGCCGAGCACGAGGGCGGCGTCGGTGAAGGTGGGCTGGATGCCACCCCGACCGTAGGCGGCCGGGCCGGGGCTGGCACCGGCGCTCTGCGGGCCGACCTGCAGTGCACCCGCCTCGTCGAGCCAGGCGATCGATCCGCCACCCGCTCCGATGGTGTGGATGTAGAGCGACGGCGTGTTGATCGGCAGGCCCTCGAACTCGGCGCCCTGGTACATGACGGGTTCGCTGTCGAGGATGAGCGAGGCATCCAGGCTCGTTCCGCCCATGTCGATCGTGATGAGGTTCGGGGTGTCGATGAGTTTTGACAGGGCGGCCGCGCCGATGACGCCGCCGGCCGGACCGGAGAGGATCAGGTTCACCGGCTGCTCGCTGGCCGCGTCGGCTGTCATCGCTCCGCCACCCGATCGCGACATCAAAAACTGGCCGGTGAAGCCGTCGGCGTCGAGTTCGCGTTCCAGGTCTTTCAGGTAGCTGCGCACGATCGGCTTGATGTACGCGTCGAGCACCGCCGTGCTGGTGCGCTCGTACTCGCGGTACTCGCGGGAGAGCTGGTGGGAGAGGGTGACGGCGACATCGGGTGCGAGTTCGGCCAGAACATCCTTCATCGCCAGCTCGTGCGCCGGGTTCGCATAGGCGTGCAGAAAGGCGACAGCAACGGCTTCATAGCCGCCCGCGGCGATCTGCGCGGCGACCTCCCGGGCGTTCTGCTCGTCGAAGGGAAGGGCGACGCGGCCGTCGAAGTAGCTGCGTTCGCGCACCTCGAAGGTGTCTCTGCGCTCCAGGAGCGCGGCGGGCTTGCGGTAGGTGATGTCGTACATCGCGCGGCGGTCTGTGCGGCCGAGGAGGTACACATCCCGAAAGCCGGCGGTCGACACGACGGCGATCTTCGCGCCGGTGCGCGTCAGCAGGGAGTTGAGCCCGAGCGTCGTTCCGTGGTTGAACATCGACACGCTGCCGAGGTCGGCCTCGGCCTTGTCGAAGCCGTTCAGCACTCCGCGCGTCGGTGCCTCGGGGGTGGTGGCGACCTTCTCGAACCGCATCTCCCCGGTCGCCGGGTTCAGCTTCACCACGTCGGTGAAGGTTCCCCCGACATCGATTGCCACTCTGACATCGTTCTGCATCTCGGCTGGATCCTTTCGGGAGCGGGTCTCTTCGTGATAGTAATATGTCACACTTTAGATGTCACGTAACGATCCATGATGAGGAGTTCGATGATCAGAACGACGCTGTTCCTGAAGACCACACCCGAGAATGCGAGTGACGTGCTGAGTGTCTACGAGCAGTACGACATCCTGCAGTATTCGCTCGACCACTCCGAGGCGACGGCGTCGGAGCTCTCCATCGCGACCGACGACGGGGGGTACATCCTCGTGACCGCGCTGTGGCCGTCGGTCGAGGCCTACCAGGGCTGGCTCGACAATCCCGAGCGGGATCGCACCGGAGCCATCCTGAACGAGCTCCTGAGCGACGCCGTCGGCGTCGGTCGCACCTTCGAGATACGACAGTCGGTTTCGAAGTGATCGTGCACCCTGCTGTCACACGCCCGTAATACACCGAGACATGCCTGAAATATAGCATGTGACATATTACTAAGGCACCCATTCATTCCTTCAAGGCCAGGAGGCCGTAATGCATTCACGACGTCACGCCGTCATCGCCAAGGTGGCGGTGGTCACCGCTGTCTCAGCCCTCGCCCTCACCGCCTGTTCCTCCGACGGAGCCGACTCCGCTTCGAGCACAGGCAAATCCAGTTACAAGGTCGCCGTTCTGCTCGCCTCGTCGAACAACGGCTACAACCAGGCCGTCTACACCGGTGTCGAGAACGCCGTCAAGGCGTCAGGCCTCGACATCGAGCTGCAGCTGCTCGACGGCCAGTTCGACAGCAACGTGCAGCTCTCGCAGCTGCAGAACGCCGGAACCCAGGGCCAGGTCGACGGAATCATCGTCGTGCCGAACGACGGCCCCGGCCTCGCCGCGGCGTTCCCGCTCGCCAACCCGGTGCCGGTCGCGACGGTGCTCGCCCCGATCGGCGCCGACATCGACGAGATGCAGCCGCAGGTGGAGGGCGTCGTGTCGACCGTCTCCGTGCCGCCGTCGGATGCTGCCACAAAGCAGGCCGAAGCCGTCGTGGAGTACTGCGCCGACATCAACCCCTGCAACACCGCGCTGCTGCTCGGCTTCCTCGCCACTCCGCTCGACGTCGCCCGTGTCGCCGCCTACAACGCCGTGCTCTCGCAGCACAGCAACATCAAGGTCGTCGCGACCACGGAGGGTGGTTACGACAAAGACAAGTCCCTCACGGCGATGACGAACGTGCTGCAGTCCAACCCCGACATCGACGTCGTTCTCTCGAACGCCGACCAGGACTCGGCGGGCGCCGAGATCGCCCTCGAGAACGCCGGCATCGACCCCTCGACGGTGTACCTCACCGGCGGTGGCGGAACGACCTACGCCGTCGACGGAGTGCGCACGGGCAAATGGGCGGCGGACTACATCAACTTCCCGGTGAGCATGGGCTCTGCCGCCCTCGACCAGGTCGTGAACGCGATGACCGGCAAGGAGGTCACCGCCTGGGTGGATGCCGACAAGGTCCAGCCCGACGGCGTCGAGGCCTATGCCACCAAGGAGACGCTCGACAAGACGCCCGACTTCCTCGGCGAGTGGGACGGCTAGGCGCCTGATGACGAGCACGGAAGAGGATCCCTCCGGCGACGCCGCCTTCGTTCAGCTGCGCGGAATCTCCAAGCGGTTCGGGGGCACGCAGGCCTTGGACGACGTGACCATCTCGCTGGTTCTCGGCGAGGTGCACGCCTTCGTCGGGGAGAATGGCGCGGGCAAGTCGACCCTCGGCAAGATCGTGGCCGGGCTCTACACCCACGACTCGGGGCACCTCCTGGTCGGGGGAGAAGAGGTCGGCAGGTGGGATCCTCTCCGTGCCCAGCGCGGCGGAATCGCGATGATCGCCCAGGAGCTGAGCCTGGTTCCCGAGCTGACCGTCGAACAGAACGTCTTTCTCGGCATCGAGCACAACACGCTGGGCGTCATGAAGGGCGATCTCTCGGCGCGGTACGCCGAGCTCGAGAGCCAGGCGCACTTCGGCCTCCCGCCCAGGGTGAAGGTCGGCACCCTGCGCATCGCCGACCAGCAGAAGGTCGAGATTCTGCGGGCACTCGCCCGCGACGCGAAAGTCATCGTGATGGATGAACCGACGTCGTCGCTCACCGCCCATGAGACGGCCCGGCTGCACGAGCTGATCCTCGGCCTGAAGGCCCAGGGCCGCGCCGTCGTCTACGTCTCGCACTTTCTCGACGCCGTGCTCGAGGTGTGCGACACCGTCTCGATCATGCGCGACGGCAGACTGCAGCGGTCGGGGCCGGTCGCCGCCGAGACGAAGAAGACCATCGTCGAGGCCATGCTCGGGAAGGAGCTCGCGTTCTCGTTCCCCGAGCGCGCTCCGGCTCCGGATGTCGCGGCCACCCCCGTGCTCGTTCTCGACGCTCTCGCCAGCGACGGGGGCGTGGTCGACGCCTCGCTCGTCGTGCGCCCCGGGGAGATCGTGGGGCTGCTCGGACTGGTGGGCAGCGGCCGCACCGAGATCCTGAAGGCCGTCTTCGGCGTCGACAGGGTGACGGGTGGCAGTCTCACCTTCCGGGGCGAGAACATCGTCACGTCGAGCCCCCGCCGATCCATCGCCCGCGGCATGGGGTTCGTTCCCGAAGACCGTCACAAGGAGGGCCTCGTGCTGGCCCGGTCGGTGCGCGAGAACGTCTCGCTCGCCTTCCTCCGTCACTTCTCCACCTTCGGCGTCGTCGACGGCCGCAAGGAACGCCGCGAGGTGACCCGATCGGTGACCGGCCTGCAGATGCGGCCACCCGCCATCGGCCTGCCCATCTCGGGCTTCTCCGGGGGCAACCAGCAGAAGGCGCTGCTGTCGAAGTGGTTGATCGGCAACCCGCAGCTCGTCATTCTCGACGAGCCGACCCGCGGCGTGGACATCGGGGCGAAGTTCACCATCTACGAAGCGATCATCGAGCTCGCCCGCCAGGGCGTCGCTGTTCTCCTGGTCTCCAGTGAGCACGAAGAGGTGCTGAACCTCTCGCACCGTGCCTACCTGGTCAGCGAGTTCGAGACGCGGGGCGAGATCGACCCCGCCACGACCACGCTCGACGCCCTGCTCTACAAGCTCTTCTCCGTTCTCGAACCGAAGGAAAACGCCTGATGACGACCGCTGCTGTCACTCGGCCGACCAAACGCCGACTCACGCCCTCCGGCGTGTTGTTCTTCACGCGCGACTACGCCGTGCTGATTCTGCTTGTCGTGCTGATCGTGGTGCTGGCCATCGCCACGCCCTCGTTCTTCACCTTCCCGAACCTCATCAACATCGTGAACCAGAACACGCCCGTCGCGATCATCGCGATCGCCGGCACGTTCGTCATCATCTCGGGCAACTTCGATCTGTCGACGGGCGCGATCTACGCCTGCGGCAGTGTGACCGCAGCCGCCATCGCGGTGGGCACCGGCAACCCGTGGCTCGGTCTGCTGGCCGCCCCGGTGGCCGGCCTCGTTCTGGGGCTCGTCAACGGCCTGGCCGTCACCGCGCTGAAGGTGCACTCCTTTCTCGCGACGCTGGCGACCAGCCTCGCGTTCGGTGCGATCGCGGTGCTCATCACCGGCGGCTCTCTCATCGCCGTCACCACGAAGGGCTTCACCGACCTCGGTCGCAACCGCGTCGGCGGTGTGTTCGTCGCCGTGATCGTGATGGTGGCCTTCGCCGTGCTGATGTGGTTCCTGCTGCAGCGCACGGTGTTCGGCCGGCACGTCTTCAGCGTCGGCGGCAACCACCATGCGGCAGAGCTCTCGGGCGTGCGGGTGATGCGCGTGCGCATCTTCGTCTTCATGCTCAGCGGTCTCGCCGCCGGCGGGGCCGCGGCGATCGGCGTCTCGCGTATCGCGAGTGCACAGCCGCAGGCCGGCCTCACCTACTCGACCGATGCCATCGCGGCCATCATTCTCGGCGGAACCAGCATCAACGGTGGCGTGGGCGCGGTCTGGCGCTCTGTCGCCGGGGTCTTTCTCATCGCGCTGATCGGCAACGGCTTCGACATACTGAACCTGAACGCGCAGCTGAAGAACCTTGTCACCGGGGTGATCATCCTCGGCGCCGTGGCGCTCTCGGCCATCGGCAGCCGGCGACGCTGATGCGGCGGCAGACGCTGCATGCCTTGGCTGGCAGCCGGCCCGATAGCGCCTGTACTGTGTGATATATTACTGAAAGTAGGGATCGACGGGGAGGGAGAGTCATGAACGTCATCGTGATCGGCGGCGGCATCATCGGTGCTGCAACCGCCCGCAGCCTCGCCCGACGAGGTCTCTCGGTGGTCGTGCTGGAGCGCGGCCGGAACGTCGGCGGTACCTCCTCGGGCGGCGAGGGCAACCTGCTGCTCTCCGACAAGGGCCCGGGCGACGAACTGCGACTGACGCAGTACTCCTCGACCCTCTGGCCGATCGTCGACGCCGAACTCCGTGACGAACTGGGCCCGGGTTTCCCCTCCGTCGAGTTCGAGCGGAAGGGCGGCGTCGTCGTCTCCACCACGGCGGCCGGCGCTCAGCCGCTGCTCGACTTCGCAGCCACGCAGCGCGCCGCCGGTGTCGTCGCGCACCCGCTCGACGTGGCGGCGGCCCTCGAACTCGAGCCGCACCTGAACCCCGCGATCACTGCGGGAGTGCACTATCCCGAAGACGCACAGGTGCAGCCCGTCATCATGACGGAGGCCCTCATCGCGTCGGCAAAGCGCAGCGGTGCATGGTTCTTCGAGAACGAGCCGGCGCTGTCGGGCATCCGCAACCCCGCAGGCGACCTGGTGGGTGTGCGAACACCGACCCGGGCCCTCTACGCCGATGCCGTCGTGATCGCCGCGGGGCCCTGGTCGGGTTCGGCGGCCGAGGCGCTCGGTGTGCCCCTGCCGGTGAAACCGCGGCGGGGCATGGTGCTGGTGACCTCGCGTATGCCGCACCGCATCTTCCACAAGGTGTACGACGGCGACTACGTGAGCGCTGTCGGGTCGAGCGATGCCGCGCTGCAGACGTCGAGTGTCATCGAGACGACGGCCGCCGGAACCGTGCTCATCGGTTCGTCGCGCCAGCAGATCGGCTTCGACAGCCGGCTCACTGTGGCGGTACTGCGGGAGCTCGCGCAGAAGGCCCTCCGCCTCTTCCCCTTTCTCTCGGAGATGAGCGTGATGCGCAGCTACGGCGGCTTCCGACCGTTCATGCCCGATCATCTGCCCGTGATCGGCGCCGATCCCCGGCTGTCCGGGCTCTGGCATGCCACAGGGCACGAAGGCGCGGGCATCGGACTGTCCGTTGCGACCGGTGCGTTGCTCGCCGACCTGATGACGGGGGCGACGCCGGCCATCGACGCGGCGGCGTTCTCACCGGCTCGGCCCTCGCTGGCGCCCTACCTCGGGGCGGTGGCGGCGTGAGTCCGTTCCTCCTCCCGGCGTCGTCCGACCCGATCCGGCCTGCGGGCGGCGGCGCGGGCGGCGGCGGCGGCATCCGCATCGAGGTCGATGGTCTCGCCGTCGACGGGCTCGCCGGCCAGACCATCGCGGGGGTGCTGCTCGGTTCGGGCACGCTGGCCTGGCGCACGACCTCGAAGAACGCCCGCCCGCGCGGCGTCTTCTGCGGAATCGGCGTCTGCTACGACTGCCTCGTCGTGGTCAACGGCCAGCGCGATGTGCGCGCCTGCCAGCGCCGGGCGGCCGACGGCGATGCCGTCTCGACGCAGTACGACGTGCTGCCGGTGGTGGCCGAGGGGCCGGGCGACGCGCCCACCGCGACATCCGCCCCGCACGCCGAGGGGGATGCCCGTGCCTGACGTTCTCATCATCGGGGCGGGCCCGGCCGGCCTCGCTGCCGCCCGTGCCGCCCGCCGCGTCGGCGCCGCCGTCACCCTGCTCGACGCTTCCGACGAACTCGGCGGACAGTACTGGCGGCACCTCCCGGCCTCCCGGCCGGCCGAGCGCGAGAACCTGCTGCACCACGGCTGGTCCACCTTCACGGCCCTGCGGGCCGAGCTCGAAGCCGACACCGGCTGCACGATCGTCCGCGGGGCCAACGTCTGGGCGATCGAGACCCGCGAGGGCCGGCCCGGCGCCGTCTTCGTCGTGGTCGGCGAGCCCGACGGCGCGAACCGGGAGCAGCGCGTCTTCGAACCCGACGCCCTCGTGATCGCGACGGGCGCCTACGACCGCACCCTCCCGTTCCCCGGCTGGGAGCTGCCCGGGGTCTTCACCGCGGGCGCCGCACAGGCCCTGGCGAAGGGGGAGCGGGTCGCGATCGGCTCCCGTGTGCTGGTCGCCGGTGCCGGCCCCTTCCTCCTGCCCGTCGCGGCCTCCCTCGCGGCGACCGGTTCGACCGTCGTCGGCGTCTACGAAGCGAATCGCGTGAAAGCGCTGATGGCGGGCTGGTTGCCGAAACCCTGGCAGGTGCTCCGCGCCGCGAAGAAGGGCGGCGAGCTCGGCGGGTACGTTCTGAACCACCTCCAGCACCGCATCCCGTACCGGCTCGGTACCGCCGTCGTCCGCGCCGAGGGCACCGACCGCGTCGAAAGCGTGACGCTCGCCTCCGTCGATGCCTTGTGGGCTCCGATTCCGGGCACCGAGCGCACCGTCGCGGTCGACGCGGTGTGCGTCGGGCACGGCTTCACTCCGCGCCTCGAACTGGCCATCGCGGCCGGCTGCGCCCTCGACGGCGACGACTTCGTGGGCGTCGACGAGCAGCAGCAGACGAGCATCCCGTCGGTGTACGCCGCCGGCGAGATCACCGGCATCGGCGGCGTCGATGCGGCGCTCGCCGAGGGGGAGATCGCCGGGCACGTCGCCGCGGGCGGTTCGGTTCTGGATGCCGCGCTGCGCCCGGCGGTCGCCCACCGCCGCACCTACCGTTCGTTCGGTCGGCGCATCGAGGATGCGCACGGTGTGCGCGCCGGCTGGCGCGGCTGGCTGACCGACGACACGGTGGTGTGCCGCTGCGAAGAGGTGACCTACGGCGCGCTCCGCGGTGCGGCGACGGCGACCGGCGGCGAGAGCCTGCGGTCGATCAAACTCGCGAGCCGGGCGGGCCTCGGAATCTGCCAGGGCCGGGTCTGCGGGCGCACCGTCGAAGACGTGCTCGACTCCCTCAGCCCGGGTCACAGCGACGGGCCCCGCTCGGCTGCCGAAGACCGCGTGCGCACCGACCGTCGCCCCATCGCCCTGCCTCTCCGGCTGGGGGAGCTGGCCGACGAGCCGACGCTCTCTTGAACTTTTCTCCAACAACCACCTGTTCGACCAACGAAAGACACTCATGACCGACAAGACATTCGACCTCGGTGGCGTCATCGTCGCCACCACCCTCGCCTTCAAGGAAGACGCGTCGGCACCCGCCGGGCTCGCCGTCGACTACGAGCGCTACGCCGAGCACTGCAACTGGCTGATCGAGAGCGGCTGCCGCGGTGTCGGCCCGAACGGCTCGCTCGGCGAGTACTCCTCGCTCACCGACGACGAGCGCCGCAAGGTCGTGCAGACGGCGGTGGCTGCGGTCGACGGGCGCGGCCTCGTCATTGCCGGCGTGCACGGCATCGGCTGGCACCAGGCCAAGCACTGGGCAGAGCTGGCCAAAGAAGACGGTGCAGACGGCATCCTCCTCCTGCCGCCCACCATCTACCGGGCCAACGACAGCGAGGTGATCGAGCACTACACCCGCGTCGCCGAGGTGGGCCTGCCGATCATGGCCTACAACAACCCGATCGACACCAAGGTCGACCTGACGCCTGCGCTGCTGGCCGAGCTGGCGAAGATCCCCGAGGTCGTCGCGGTCAAGGAGTTCTCGGGCGACGTTCGCCGCGTGCTCGAGATCCAGGAGCTGACCGACCTCGACGTCATCGCCGGCGCCGACGACCTGCTCTTCGAGACGCTGGTGGATGGCGCTGTCGGCTGGTTCGCCGGTTACCCGAACGCCTTTCCGAAAGAGGCGGTCGAGATCTACACGCTCGTCACCGAGGGTAAAATCACGGAAGCGCTCGCACTCTACAAGGAGCTCGTCGCGGTGTTCCGCTGGGACTCCCGGGTCGAGTTCGTGCAGGCCATCAAGCTCTCGATCGACATCGCCGGCCAGAGCTTCGGTGGCAGGACACGCCCCCCGCGTGGGCCGCTGAGCGCGGAGCACGAGGCGCAGGTGCGGGCCGACACGGAAAGGGCCCTCAGCTACCTCGCGTCGCGCTGAGGCGCCATCCGCCCCGCGCACCTGCCCCGCCCCGCACCGCCCCGCCCGCTCGCCTCCGCCCGCACCGCCCGCCCGTCACCGCCCGCCACCACCCCAGGAGCCGCCATGCGCAGCAAACGGATGTTCACCGCCGTCGATTCGCACACCGAGGGCATGCCGACGCGGGTGGTGACGGGCGGAATGGGCGTCATCCCGGGTGACACCATGAACGACAAGCGGCTCTACTTCATGCAGCACCTCGACGATGTGCGGCTGCTGCTGATGAACGAGCCGCGCGGGCACGCCGCGATGAGCGGCGCGATCCTGCAGCCCTCGACCCGGCCCGACGCCGACTGGGGCGTCGTGTACATCGAGGTCTCGGGCTGCCTGCCGATGTGCGGCCACGGCACCATCGGCGTCGCGACCGTGCTGGTCGAGACGGGCATGGTCGAGGTGCAGGAGCCGGTCACCACGATCCGGCTCGACACCCCGGCCGGGCTCGTCATCGCGCGGGTCGCGGTGAGCGACGGCCACGCCGATTCGGTCACCATCGAGAATGTGCCGGCCTACGTCGACCGCCTCGATGCGACCGTCGAGGTGCCGGGCTACGGCACCATCCCGTACACGCTGGCGTTCGGTGGGAACTTCTACGCGATGGTCGACCTCGACGCGGTGAACCTGCCGTTCGACCGCAGCCGCCAGAACGACATCATCGCGGCCGGGCTCGCCATCATGACGGCGATCAACGAGCACGATGCCCCGCACCACCCCGAGATCGACGGCGTCGACCACTGCCACCACGTCGAGTTCATCGCGCCCGGCTCCGACGCCGCGCTCTCGCGGCATGCGATGGCCATCTACCCGGGCTGGTTCGACCGGTCGCCCTGCGGCACCGGCACGTCGGCCCGCATGGCGGAGCTCTGGGCGCGGGGCGAGCTGCCGCTCGACACGGACTTCGTGAACGAGTCGTTCATCGGCTCCCGCTTCGTCGGCCGCCTGATCGCAACAACCGAGGTGGCGGGCCGCCCCGCCGTGATCCCCACCATCACCGGCCGCGCCTGGGTCACCGGCCTCGGCCAGTACCTCCTCGACCCCGCAGACCCCTTCCCCACCGGCTTCCAGTTCTGACC
>NZ_PSTT01000045.1 GCF_002931235.1 Subtercola sp. Z020
ATGCTGGTGCGGGGGGTGGGGTTACTCGGAGAGGGGGGCGGCGGCGATCGTGGCGCGGGCGTTGGCCGCGCGGCGGTCGATCTCGGCGAGGGAGGCGGGAGCCGCCGGCAGGGTCTCACCGCGACGCTTCAGCGCAGCCGCGAGCAGCCAGTCGGCCAGCGCCGGGTTGTTCGCGAGAACCGGCCCGTGCAGGTGGGTTCCCACCAGGTTGCCGACCCAGTAGCCCTCGACCCGGGCATCCGGAGCCACCCGGACGGTGCCCTCAGCGGTCGCGCCCGAGGCCGCGATCGCCGCTGCACCTGCCGTCGCGCCCGCACCGGTCGCCGCGACGTTGCCGCGCCCGTAGACCACCCGGCCGACAGGCGCCGCGTCACGGATGTCGATGTACGACCCGCGGTTCTCGAAACCGACGAGGGTGCCGAGCACCGGCGACTCGACGACGAAGTCGCCGACCACGCGCTCACCGGCGACCACGGTGCTGACCGGGAAGACGCCGGCACCCGTGAGCACCGTGCCCTCCGCGAGCGTCACCGTCTCGCCGAGCAGCTGAAAGCCGGCTCCGACCGCGAGGAAGGGCACTCCGTGCTGCGCCAGCGCCCGCAGAGGGGGCGCGACGACGCTCAGCCACGGGTGCGTCTCGAGCTGCGCCGAAACGGGGCCGCTGCCGATGAAGACCAGGTCCACCGCCGCGGGCAGGGAGTCGCCGTCTTCGTAGCGCTTCACGTTCACGCTGAGCCCCCGGGCTTCGGCCCGGTGCACGAGGATGTCGACGTTGCCGTTCTCCCCGTTCATGCCGAGCGTGCGCGGGAACAGGTGCAGGATGTTCAGTCGCTCTGCGGCCGGGTGGGCCGAGAGCACGTCTGACCGGTCGCTCATGCCTGCCCTCCCCCCTCGAGGTCTTTGAACCCGAGGATCTTGCGGATGCCCATCATCTGCTCGTAGTTCAGGATCATCGTCTTGCGGCCCTTCGTCGGCTTCGGCAGCGCGAGGAACTGCCGCACGGCGGCCCGCACGTCGAGATCCACCGTGCCGACCGGGATGCCGGCGTAACCGAGGCGAACCGCGAACTGCCAGGCCTTCGAACCGGTGATGACGTCGACGTGCGACAGGTTCGACAGGTCGATGTCGTAGATCCACGACGGATCGGGGGTGCCTTCGTCGATCGCCATGAAGACCTGCTCCGGCTCGGCCTCGAGCGAGTCGAGGTTCAGCTGCAGGCTCGCCGGGTTCTTCATCATGATGATCTCGATGCTCTCCCCGCCGACCTGCAGCAGTTCACCGCGGCCGTACACGGTCGAGAGACCGCCGAGGGCCGAGGCGACGCGCTCGGGCTGGAAGTCGCTGCCGAGAATGGATCGGGCCGTCGCGGCGGCGCCCGCGGCATCCAGAGCGTAGTGCAGCCCCCGCGCGGGCAACCGCACCTCGACCTGATGGCCGTCGATGCTCAGAACCGCGCTGGAGTCGCCGAGGGAGACGACCGTGACTGAGGCCTCGCGCTCCCCGGCGCCGGCGTGCGAGCTGCCGAAACGGTCGGCCGATGCGACACCGTGCGCGGCACCGGCGATGAGCTCGGGCGAGGCGCCGAAGAACGACACGGCGCGAGACCCCGGAATACGCTGGTCGAGGTCGACCAGATGGTTGTCGTCGCGGTTCAGGATGAGCGCGTCGGTCGACGTCATGGCGACCTCTTCGAGCATGCGCACGACCCTGTCGGGCTCGTGGTACCGGTTCAGCTGGTCGATCTGGATGTTCAGGAGCAGCACTGTTCGCGGCTGCAGCAGCTTCGCGATCTTCGGGCCGTAGCCCTCGTCGACCTCGAGGATCGCAATGTCGGCGTCGAGCTTGCCCGAGAGCGAGACGCTCGACAGCACCGAGGAGGCGATACCCTGCGGCAGGTTGCCGCCGGACGGGTTCGTGAAGACCTTCAGCCCGTGCTCGCGGAGGATCGCCGCCAGCATGTTCGTGGTCGTCGACTTGCCGTTGGAGCCCGACACGGCCACGACGCCGCGCGGAATGGCGGCGATCGTGTTCTGGAGGAACCGCGGCGAGATGTTCAGCGCCACCGTTCCGGGAATCGCAGAACCGCCCCCGCGCAGACGCGCGGCGACTCGTACAGCGCGGCCGACTGCGACGGCAGCGCTGGTGCGAACGCCCACCGGTCTACTCGAGGTAGTCGCGCAGCGACTGCGACCGCGACGGGTGCCGGAGCTTGGCCATGGTCTTCGACTCGATCTGACGGATGCGCTCGCGCGTCACACCGAACGTGTCGCCGATCTGGTCGAGGGTCTTCGGCATTCCGTCGCCGAGGCCGAAGCGCATGCGGATCACGCCGGCCTCCCGCTCGGAGAGCGAGTCGAGCAGCGACTCCAGCTGCTTCTGCAGCATGGTGAAACCGACGGCGTCGGCGGGAACGACCGCCTCGGTGTCTTCGATCAGGTCGCCGAACTCGCTGTCACCGTCTTCACCCAGTGGAGTGTGCAGTGAGATGGGCTCGCGGCCGTACTTCTGTACCTCGACGACCTTCTCGGGTGTCATGTCGAGTTCGCGGCTCAGCTCTTCGGGCGTGGGCTCGCGACCGAGGTCCTGCAGCATCTGTCGCTGCACGCGGGCGAGCTTGTTGATGACCTCGACCATGTGCACCGGGATGCGGATAGTGCGGGCCTGGTCGGCCATGGCACGCGTGATCGCCTGCCTGATCCACCAGGTGGCGTAGGTGCTGAACTTGAAGCCCTTGGTGTAGTCGAACTTCTCGACGGCACGGATGAGGCCGAGGTTGCCCTCCTGGATCAGGTCGAGGAACTGCATGCCGCGACCGGTGTAGCGCTTCGCCAGGCTGACGACCAGGCGCAGGTTGGCGCCGAGCAGGTGGCTCTTGGCGCGCTGGCCGTCTTTGGCGACCCACTGCAGCTCGCGCTTGACCTGCGGGGTGAGGTTGTCGGCGTTCGCCAGCTTGTCTTCGGCGAACAGGCCCGCCTCGATGCGCATGGCGAGCTCGACCTCCTCGGCAGCGTTCAGCAGGGCGACCTTGCCGATCTGCTTCAGGTAGTCCTTGACGGGGTCGGCTGTCGCGCCGGTGATGGCGCTCGAGTAGACCGGAACGTCGTCATCGTCGTCGACGATCGAGAGCACGAGGGCGCCCGAGGGCAGCGTCTCTGCGCCGGCCGGGGCCTTGGTCTCCTCGTCTGTGTCGTCGTCGGTCGCGACGGCCTCGGGGTCGACGACGACCACGGCGGCCACGACGTCGTCGGTGTCGTCGCCGCTGGTCTCGTCGGTGCTCGAGTCGTCGGTGTCGACCTCTGTCACGTCATCGATGTCGACGACGTCTTCTTCGTCGGACTCGGGGCCGGCCTTCGCCTTGCTGGCGGTCGCCTTGCCCTTGGCGGCGGTCTTGGTCGCCGTGCCGGCGGGCGCCTTGGCGCCGGCGGCGGTCTTCGCGGCGGCGGCAGCCTTGGCGGCAGCAGCCTTCGTCGGAGCCTTGGCGGCGGGGGTCTTGGTCGCGGATGCGGGAGTCTTCGTGGCAGCGGCGGTGGCCGCGGGAGCCTTCGTGGTGGCCATACTGATCACCTTTCACACTGGAGGAGGTAACGGGAGGAACCGAACGGCACCCCCGCGCCAATGTCAACCAGAGTTGTTTTTTGACATTACTAAGACCCATGTCAAGTGCCGGGTTTTTGCGTGGCCGACGTACAGGCCACCCCAACACAAGAACGGGTCTCTGGTGACAATTATTGCACGGATTGCGAACCTTGGCTGACAAGTGGCGCTCTTGTCAAGTCCGCTTTCTGGTCCATGCTGCAGAGAGTGCAACCCACAGGGGGCCGACCGATATTCCCTCGTCCTCCTCCAGCTGCAGTCGCGCCCGGCGTCGTGCGTTCAGCAGGAACAGCACTCCGATGCCGATCACGACGTACTGAACGGCGAACGCGACGCGAAAGGCGCTGACGTCGTAGAGGTTGGCGCTCCACCCGGCGCTGTGCAGGGCATCCAGAATCACCCCGATGAGAAAGAGCATCACGAAGCTCGCCGTGAACCCGCCCACGTTCACCACGCCGTTCGCCGACCCGAGCGTCTGCGGGGGGTTGAAGGTGCGGGCGAAGTCGAACCCGATCAGCGAGCCGGGGCCGCCCGCTCCCATCGCAACGACCAGCAGCACGATCAGCCAGAGCGGTGGAGTGCCCGGCCAGACGAGCACCGCCGTCCACACGACGCCCAGCATGACCACGATGCCGAGCACCAGGTTCGAGCGGCGCATCGGGAACCGCGCCGTGAGCAGCCCGAGGATCGGTCCCGAGATGAGACCGACCACGACGATGACCACGAGCAGCCCCGAGGCGAGCGTCGGGCTGTACCCGAGGGCCGAGACCATGAACGGAAAACCCCAGAACAGGGCGAAGACCGTTCCCGACGACTGGGTCACGAAGTGCGACCAGAAGCCCAACTGTGTGCCCGGTCGCCGCAGGGTCGGGCCGAGGCGCTTCAACACCGCCGCGAGCGTGGGCGTCTCGATCGCCGCGACCCCGGCCGGCCGGTCGCTCAACACGATCAGGCTCAGGATGAACGCCAGCAGCGCCACGGAGGCCGCCGAGGTGAACGCGACCGACCAGCCGGCGGAGTGCAGCACGATCGCGAACGGAACGGCGCTCAGAATCTGCCCGATCGCCCCGAGGTTGCCCATCCACTGCGACAGCTGAGGCACGATGCGACCCGAGAACCACGAGTTCACGAGCCGGATGACCGAGATGAAGATCGCCGAGTCGCCGGCGCCGACCAGCACGCGGCCGAGGATGGCCGGACCGATGTCGGTCGAGAACGCGAGAGTGAGCTGGCCGACCACCATAATGGCCGTGCCGGCGACCACCAGGGCCTTCGGCCCGATCCGGTCGATCAGGATGCCGTTCGGAATCTGCAGTGCGGCGTACACGATCAACTGGACGACGGCCAGACTCGACAGAACAGCCGCCGACGCGTCGAACCGTTCGGCCGCAGAGACGCCGGCGACCCCGAGGGTGCTCCGTTCGAGCACGGCGGAGACATAGGCCACGGCGGCCACGGCGAAGACGAACCACGACCGCTTTGAGTTCACCCACCAAGTTTACCGGCGGGGCGGGAGGGGCGCGTCTCAGCCGGCCCTCCCCGTTTGCCGCTACAGCCCGACGAAACCGGGACCCGAGTCATCGCCCCGGCGCTTGATCGCGAGAAAGTTCTCGAGCTCGGCGGCGATCTCGTCGGCCGACGGCAGCTCGCCGTCTTCATCGGTGAGCGGCGACCGCAGGCCGGCGTTCTCCATATAGCTGTCGTGCCGCTCTTCGAGGGTGCCGACGAGCTTCTCGAGTTCGGTGTTCGACTTCACCTGCTGGTCGATCTTCGTCAGGAACTCCCGACCCTCTTCGCGCAGCCGGTCAGTCGGAAAGATCAACCCGGTCGCCGCACTGATGCTCTCGAGGGAGGCGACCGCGGCCAGCGGGTACTCCGTGTCTGCGAGGTAGTGCGGGATGAGCAGAACGAACCCCGCGACCGGGTGCCCGAGCTGCTGCAGCCGATACTCGACGAGGTGCAGGGCGTTGGCCGGCACCTGCGTGTGCGGCCGCCAGACCGACATCGCATCGGTCAGCTCGACACGGTTGCCGCTCACGGTCACACTGATCGGCCGCGTGTGCGGAACGGGCATCGGAATGGCGTGCACCCACGTCGTGGTCTTCACCTGGAAGCGATCGACAAGGCCGAGCACGGCCGCCGTGAACTGCTCCCAGCGGAAGTCGGGCTCGAAGCCGTGCAGGAACAGGAACTGCTGCCCGATCTCGTCGCTGACGAGAAAGAGACGGAGGGTCTGCGGCTGGTAGTCGGTGAGGTGGTCCTGGTCGAAGTCGACGATCGGCCGGCGAGCCCGGTAGTCGAGCAGGGTGTCGGCGTCGAACTCGGCGACCACACGGTTGTTGAGCGTGTCGAGCACGTAGTCGCCGAACTGGCTGACGGCCGCCCCCGCGTCTGTGAAGCCCGTGAGGGCGGCCACGAGCGGCAGGCCCTCCGGGATCATGCCGACCTCGTCTGCCAATTCGAACAACTCAGTCGGATCCTTCATGTTTCCACTCTAATCAGCTTGCCGCCCGGCTGGCCCGGGTGGCGTCCGCCCGTGGCGAACGTTCCCCCGGCACAGCGGGAAGGCAGGCCCGGGCGGCCCGCCTCGCACTGCACATCGGCGTAGCTAGGGTTAAGCACATGAGTCTTCCGAGTATTTCCGTCAGCCCCCAGCCCGCCGCAGAGATCGACGCCGACGCCCTCGTGCTCGCCGCCGCGAGTGTCGACGATCGTGTGGTGATCCTCGGCGACGATGCCGTGCCCCACGAGGCGCGATCCGCGCTCGAAGCCCAGTTCGAGGGCCTCGGGTTCGGCGGCAAGAAAGACGAGGTGCAGCGCATCGGGTCGGTCGCCGGCATCCATTCGCCCATCGTGATCGTCGTCGGGCTCGGCCAGCAGGAGGCGACTCCGGATGCCCTCCGGTACGCCGCAGGTGCCGCAACGCGCCGGGCGCGGGGCTTCGAGACGGTCGCGCTCGGTCTGCCCGTCACGAGCGCTGCGGATGCTCGGGCCGTGCTGGAGGGCGCAGCCATGGGTGCCTACGACTACACCGAGTACCGGGCCTCGTCGCTCGAGGGCCGCCCGGTCGCTGCCTCATCGCTCGTGCTGGGCGCATCCGGAACCGCCTCTGTCTCGACCGACGACCTCGAGGCGGCCGTCGCGGCCGCCCTCGAGACCGCCCGGGCCGTCGCGCTCGTGCGCGACCTGGTCAACGCCTCGCCCCTCGATCTGTACCCGGCGTCGCTCGTTGAGCGAGCGCAGGCCGCGGCGGAAGGCCTCCCGGTGACGCTGAAGGTGTGGGAGGTGCCGGAGCTCGAGGCAGACGGGTTCGGCGGCATCCTCGGTGTCGGGCAGGGTTCGACCCGGCCGCCCCGCCTGATGCGCGTCTCGTACGAGCCCGAGGGAGCATCCCAGCACCTGGCCCTCGTCGGCAAGGGCATCACGTTCGACTCGGGCGGACTCTCGCTGAAGCCGGCCGCCTCGATGATCGGCATGAAGAACGACATGACCGGGGCCGCCACCGTTCTGGCCGTCGCCCTCGCCGCCGCTGCTCTCGCTCTGCCCCTGCGGGTCACAGCCTGGCTCTGCATCGCGGAGAACATGCCGTCGGGGTCGGCGATCCGGCCGGGCGACGTGCTGACGATCCACGGAGGGAAGACGGTGGAGGTGCTGAACACCGATGCGGAGGGTCGCCTGGTGCTCGCCGACGGGCTCGTCGCCGCCAGCGAGGAGCAGCCGGATGCGATCATCGACGTCGCCACCCTCACCGGCGCCCAGGTGACGGCCCTCGGCAACCGGTACGTCGGAGTGATGGGCTCGAACGAACTGGTCGCGTCGGTACTGGCGTCGGCGGCGGGCACGGCGGAGACGCTCTGGCACATGCCGATGCCTGCAGAGCTCCGACCCCTGCTCAACTCGGACATCGCCGACCTGCAGAACATCAAGCCCGGCAACACCGCAGGCGGCATGCTGATCGCGGCAATCTTCCTGCGGGAGTTCGTGGGGCAGACCGCAGACGGCAGCGGGCCGATCCCGTGGGCGCATCTCGACATCGCGGGGCCGGCCGTGAACGGCGGCGACGGGTACGGCTTCACCGGGAAAGGCCCCACGGGAGTGGCCGTTCGCACCCTCATCGACCTGGCAGAACGGATGTCGGGGAAGTGAGTCGTAGTAGGCTCGGAAGGGCGAAAAAATAACTCGCCGTCAAGACACCTGCGCAGCTGCGGGTGCAGTCACCATGCTCGATGCATAAGGGAGTCTCTCAAGTGTCGGAAACCAATTTTGACATCGTCGTTCTCGGCGGGGGAAGCGGTGGCTACGCTGCTGCCCTCCGAGCCGTTCAGCTCGGCTTCACCGTCGCACTGATCGAGAAGGACAAACTCGGCGGCACGTGCCTGCACCGCGGGTGCATCCCGACGAAGGCGCTGCTGCACTCGGCCGAGGTCGCCGATGTGTCGCGCGAGTCGGCCAAGTACGGCGTCAACACGACGTTCCAGGGCATCGACATCGCCGCGGTCACCGCCTACCGCGAAGGCATCGTCTCCAGCAAGTTCAAGGGCCTCGAGGGGCTCATCAAGGCGCGCAAGATCACGGTCGTGCGCGGCGAGGGCAAGCTCGTCGCCCCGAAGACGGTGCAGGTCGGCGACGATCT
The DNA here is from genome assembly GCF_002931235.1 of Subtercola sp. Z020. GTDB lineage: Bacteria > Actinomycetota > Actinomycetes > Actinomycetales > Microbacteriaceae > Subtercola. The sequence continues at coordinate 8,228 of NZ_PSTT01000045.1, forward strand.
CTACACCGGCAAGAACATGATCCTCGCGACGGGCTCGTACTCGCGCACGCTCCCCGGCCTCGAGATCGGCGGGCGCGTCATCACGAGCGAGACCGCTCTGGCCCTCGACTACATCCCGAAGAAGGTCGCCATCCTCGGCGGTGGCGTCATCGGCGTCGAGTTCGCCAGCGTGTGGAAGTCGTTCGGCGCCGACGTGTCGATCATCGAGGCGCTCCCCCACCTCGTTCCGAACGAGGAGGAGTCGATCTCGAAGCAGTTCGAGCGCGCGTACCGCAAGCGCGGCATCGAGTTCTCGCTCGGCATCCGGTTCCAGAGCGTCACGCAGAACGACCAGGGAGTCGTCGTCACGCTCGAGAACGGTGCGACCGTCGAGGCCGACATCCTTCTCGTCGCCGTCGGCCGTGGCCCGTCGACCGCCGGGCTCGGCTTCGAAGAGGCCGGCATCACCATCGACCGCGGCTTCGTCATCACGAACGAGCGGCTCCAGACCAACGTCGAGGGCGTCTACGCGGTCGGCGACATCGTGCCCGGCCTGCAGCTGGCCCACCGCGGCTTCCAGCAGGGCATCTTCGTCGCCGAGGAGATCGCGGGCCTGAAGCCGCAGATCGTCGAAGACGTGAACATTCCGAAGGTGACCTACTCCGACCCGGAGGTCGCCTCCGTCGGCTACACCGAGGCGAAGGCTGCCGAGAAGTACGGCGTCGACAAGATCTCCTCCTACGACTACAACCTCGCCGGCAACGGCAAGAGCCACATCATCGGCACCTCGGGGTCGGTCAAGGTGGTGCGGGTGAACGACGGCCCTGTCGTCGGGATCCACATGATCGGCGCCCGCGTCGGTGAGCTCATCGGTGAAGGCCAGCTGATCGTCAACTGGGAGGCCTACCCCGAAGACGTCGCCTCGCTCGTTCACGCGCACCCGACGCAGAACGAGGCCCTCGGTGAGGCCCACCTCGCTCTGGCCGGCAAGCCCCTGCACGCCATGTAGTACCGGAGGTCCGCTGCCCGATCGGGCGACGGGCCTCCACCGGTCGGCGCGCATCCTGCGATGTGCCCGACCGGGCTTCACCCTGCGAGGGGGCTGCCAGCCTAAACTCGTATCGACACACTGAAAATGCAGACAGAATCTGTTTTTCGAAGAGGAGACAAACTGATGAGCGAATCCGTCAACCTTCCGGCACTCGGCGAGAGTGTAACCGAGGGAACGGTGACCCGCTGGCTCAAGAACGTGGGCGACCGCGTCGAAGTCGACGAGCCCCTACTCGAGGTATCGACAGACAAGGTCGACACGGAGATCCCCTCCCCCATCGCCGGTGTGATCGAGCAGATTCTGGTTCAGGAAGACGAAACCGTCGAGGTCGGTACGCCCCTCGTGACGATCGGCGACGGATCGGGTGCCGGCGCAGCCGAGCCCGAGGCGCCCGCCGCTGAGAGTGCGCCCGCCGAGGCCGCACCTGCTGAGGCTGCACCCGCTGAGACCGTGCCCGACGCTCCCGTGCAGGCGTCGACCGACGCCGCCGCCCCCGCGGCTCCGGCCGCCTCGGCAGAGATCCCCTCGTCGGATGCTCCGACCGAGGCCGAGGCGCCCGCCCCGGCACCCGCAGCGCCGGCCGCTCCCCCGGCACCCGCCCAGGCTGCAGCCGCCGCCTCGACGTCGGAACCGATGCCCGCCGCTCCGGCCGCGCCGTCTGCTCCCACGTCGACCCCCGCTGCCGCCGCCGCCCCGGCCCCGGCCGCTGCTGCAGCTCCGGCTGCCAGCTCGGCCCCTGCCGCCGATGCGGGCAGCAACGCCGGCTACGTGACACCCCTCGTTCGCAAGCTCGCCAATGACAACGACATCGACCTGAGCACGGTGACCGGCTCGGGTGTCGGCGGCCGCATCCGCAAGGAAGACGTGCTCGCCGCTGTCGAGGCCAAGCCCGCCGACGGTGCGACCAGTGCGGCCGCGGCTCCTGCCGCAGCTGCCGCGCCCGTGAAGCTCGAGACCTCGCCCCTCCGCGGAACCACGGTTCCGATGTCGAGGCTCCGCAAGGTCGTCGCCGAGCGCGCCGTCATCTCCATGCAGACGAGCGCCCAGCTCACCTCCGTCGTCGAGGTCGATGTGACGAAGGTCGCCGCCTTCCGCGACTCGGTCAAGGGCGAATTTGCCGAGAAGACCGGCACGAAGCTGTCGTTCCTCCCGTTCTTCGCCATGGCCGCCGCCGAGGCGCTCAAGGCGTACCCGATCGTCAACGCGACCATCGACGGCGACTCGATCGTCTACCCCGACCACGAGAACATCAGCATCGCGGTCGACACCGAGCGCGGCCTGCTCACGCCCGTCGTGCGGAACGCCGGCGAACTCGACCTCGCGGGTCTCGCCAAGGAGATCGCCGACCTGGCAGCCCGTACCCGTGACAACAAGCTGAAGCCCGACGAGCTCGGCGGCGGAACGTTCACGCTCACCAACACCGGTTCGCGTGGCGCCCTCTTCGACACCCCGATCGTCTTCCTCCCGCAGGTCGCGATCCTCGGCACCGGCATCGTCGCGAAGAAGCCCGTCGTCGTGACGGTCGACGGCTCCGACGCCATCGCCATCCGCTCGACGGTCTACCTGGCGCTCAGCTACGACCACCGCATCGTCGATGGTGCAGACGCTGCTCGCTTCCTCGTCGCGGTGAAGAACCGCCTCGAAGACGGCAACTTCGCCGCCGACCTCGGCATCTAGGCCGGCAGGCGCGCCGCTACTCGCGGCGCCGCCGGCCGCTCTCAGGGTCACTGCTACCCCTCGAAGATCGCCCTGATTCGCCAACCGGCCTCGCCCTTCACCAGAAGGAGCGAGGCCGGTTCTCGTTGTGCGGCCTTCGCCTTGTCGCTCAGCGCGGCGTCGGCCGCCACGGCGCTCGGACCAGCTGCCGCTGCGGCGCCCGAACCAGCCGCCGCGCCAGCGCTCTTCGTGGATGCAGACCCCGCGCCGACCTCTGCTCCGCTTGGCTCCGCGGCCATTGGTGACGCAGTGCCCTCCCCCGACGAGGCGTCGGTCTCCGTCGTCTCCAGCAGCGCAGTAGCGCCAACGGTCTGCACGAGTCGCAGCGCGGCCCCGGCGACATCCGCGCCGGCGGTTGAGCCAGGGGTCGCGATGCGGGCGTTGATGGCGGCGCTGTCTGCGGAGATCACAGCCGACCCAGGCTGATCGGCTCCGTCGAGGCACGGTACCGACAACGCGGCAAGGCAGCGCGCCCGAACAGCCAGCAGCGCCACCCCGGCGGCCACGGGGTCGGAGCCGGTAACGGCGGCGCGATCGACCTCGCTCTCGGCAGCAGCTGCTGGCCCGCTGTCCTGCCGACCCATGCTGCCAGGCCGGGCCACTGTTGCGACCGGCGACATGATGTCGGACGAGGTCGCATCCTCCGCTCCGACGTCCCGCGTCTTGGTGCCTCCTGGCGGGGAGTCACTAGGTGCGACGATGCCCGGTGCGTTGTTACCCGGGGTCTCGCGGGACCCGACCGCAGGCGGGGCGGGCGGGGAGGCGGTCGACGTGGAGCCGCGCGCGCCGACCGCGGGTGGTGTGGACTCGGCAGGCGTCGAGGCAGAGGGCGCAGTGTCCGCGGGTGCGGAGCCAATGGGCGCGGCGCCTGCGGGCGAAGTGTCCGCGCGCACAGTATTGGCGGGCGCAGTGACGGCGGGCGGGGCCGTTTGGCTCGGGGCTGCTGGTTGCCCGCGACCGGGAGGGGCGTCGGGCGCATCGACACGCTGGGGTTCGGCGGATGTCGGGGGAAGTGCGAACGTCGCACCGGCGACGGCACAGCCTGCGACGAGAACGGCGACGAGGACGGTTCGCGGCTTGGGGCCTCGTCGGGCGCGGCCGGCGGGCGTGTCACCGCTGGCACCGGTCGCCCAGCCACGCAGCGCGGCGGCACGCTGGACGATGGCGCGTCGCGACCATGCGAAGAACACTCGAAGACGCACACGAAGGCGTCGTGCCTGCAGGTCGTCGCGCTCCAGTTCGTTCACGTCGTCCGTGACAGCAGCCAAGACAGCGGCACGCTGCGCACCCCAGTCGAACTCCGGCTCGTGCGGGCCAGCCCCGGAACTGTCTGCACGACCGGCTTCGGCGCTGGCTCCGGGGCGAGCCTCGGAGGCGAACGGCGACGCCGCCGCCTGGGCAGTGTGCCCATCGGCAGCATGAGCTGGCAGAGGCTCGCCGAGATTGATGGGCAGCGGGGAGGCCAGGGCGAAGAGGGCCGCCTCGCACTCGCGCACGAAGGGTTCGCGGCGGCCCCGTTCCAGCCGTGCCAGCTCCGCAGCGAGAAACGCTGGAGAGCGCGGCGCCACAGCAGTCCGGTCCGCGAGGCCCGCGCGGTCGAGTGTTGCCCTGGCCAGCGTGACGAAGGCGCGATAGTCGTCGACCATGGCCGCGCGGAAGGTCGGTGCCCGCGTCTCGCCGCGGCGGTGCTCGACGCATCCCTGCCAGTCGGCGAAGGTCGGTCGGCCGCCTGGGTCGAAGACCACGGCCTCGAGCGACACGCGGCCATGGGTGCAGTCGAGCGCGTGCAGGTCGTCGAGGGTCTGCAGCAGGGGCACCAACACGGTGACGGCTTCACCCAGCTCGAGTCGACGCCGAGCGAGAAGCGCCGCAAGCGTCACGCCGACGGTTCCAGGGCTGGCGGGAGCCGAAGCCACCCCAGACGCCGAAGACGGCGGAGACGCATCAGACGCCACAGAAGACACAGCCGACGAAAGCCGCGACGACACGGATGCGCGAGTCAGGGCAGAGGGGCGGAAAGGGGCGGGAGCAGGTCGGGTCATGACCACAGCGTGCCTCCGTGAGGGCGCTGCCGAGCATCCAGAACCGGGATCTGTGGAGAGTTCGCCCAGAGCACCACAGGTGGAGGAGGAGACCGGCCCTGAAGAGCATCCAGTGTCGGTGCGACTCGGTACCATAGAGCTATGGCACGCAGTAATGAGAAGGCTCCGAAGGCTCCCAAGAAGCCGAAGGAAGACGGTCGCATCAAGCAGATGTGGCAGGTCTTCCAGATGACCCGTCGGTACGACAAGAACATCGTGCTGCTGCTGGTCCTCAGCATCCTCGTGCCTGTGGCCATCGGCCTCGTGCTCGCCCTGCTGCTGAGCGAAGGCAACGGTTTCGTCATTGCCATGTGGGTCGTCGCGGGGCTGCTCGCGGGCATCCTGATCGCCCTCATCGTGCTCGGGCGACGTGCCGAAGCAGCCGCCTACGGGCAGATCGCCGGCCAGCCCGGTGCCGTGGGCGCCGTGCTCCGCAGTTCGCTGAAGCGCAGCTGGCGCGGCAGCGAGATGCCGGTTGCCGTGAACGGCAAGACTCAGGATGCCGTCTACCGCGCCGTGGGGCGCGGCGGTGTCGTTCTCATAAGCGAAGGCCCCAAGTCGCGCACAACGCGCATGCTCGAGGACGAGCGCCGCAAGGTTCTGCGCGTGCTGCCGAACGTTCCCGTGACATTCCTCTACGTGGGTCCCGACGACGATTCGGTTCCGCTGCACAAGGTGCCGGCGCGACTGAACCGCATCAAGCCGAACCTCACCAAGCCCGAGGTGCTGGCCGTCAGCAACCGGCTCACCTCGCTCGGCGCGGGCAACCTGCCGATCCCCAAGGGTGTCGACCCGATGAAGGCGCGTCCGCAGCGCGGGCGCTGACCCGCACCGCCACTTCCGCAGCGCGGGCGCTGACCCGCACCGCCACTCCCGAACCGCGGCGCGCTGACACGTACCGGCAGAACCCAAGCGGGGCGGCCTAGCGGCGAACGAGCACCGTTCCCGCGAAGACATCGTGCAGTCCGCGCTGGTCGGAATCCCAGATCAGGGCGGGAATGGTCAGCACCAGCAACCCCGTGCGGATGATGGGGCGCCACCAGCCCGCGAAGGTGCCGTCGACCTTGACCAGCCGGAGGCCCAGGATCAGGTGGCCGAATCCGCTGCCCGTGAAGGCGAGCAAAATGACCTGCTCGATGATGAAGATGATCGTGGCGGCCCAGGGGTTGCCGAAGAAGAACGCCGCGTACACGACGAAACAGACCGCCCAGTCGATGAGCAGGGCGAAGATTCGACGGCCGGGCCGGGCGACCGAGCCGCGCCCCTCCTCGGGGAAGCCGAGCCGCTCACCGGGCCAGACGCTCGGTGCGGCGCCGGACCATCGGGCAGGGGGCTTCGTGTTCGACACCCGACGATTCTAGGTGAGACACCTGCGGCCTTCCTGCGCGTAACAAGCCGGAAACAATGGCGACACGGCCGAGTAATGGCCGCCCTGTACCCTGACGGAGGTTGTACCAACAGCCCGAACGTACAAAGCCATTCAGTACCAAGCCATTTGGAGTCTCTCAAATGTTCAGCGATTCTTCCGAGGTGCTCAAGTTCATCAAGGACACCGACGTCAAGTTCCTTGATATCCGCTTCACCGACCTTCCCGGCGTGCAGCAGCACTTCAACATCCCTGCCTCAACTGTTGACGAGGACTTCTTCTCCGTCGGCCAGATGTTCGACGGCTCGTCGATCCGTGGGTTCGCGTCGATCCACGAGTCCGACATGCAGCTCATCCCCGATGTCTCGACGGCATACATCGACCCCTTCCGCGTCGAGCGCACCCTGATCGTCATCTTCGACATCTACAACCCGCGGAACGGCGAGATCTACTCGCGCGACCCGCGCCAGGTTGCCAAGAAGGCCGAGAAGTACCTCGCCTCGACGGGTATCGCCGACACAGCGTTCTTCGCCCCCGAGGCCGAGTTCTACATCTTCGACGATGTGCGCTACGAAGTGAAGCAGAACAAGAGCTTCTACTCGGTCGACTCCAGCGAGGGCGCCTGGAACTCGGGCCGCGAAGAAGAGGGTGGCAACCTCGCCAACAAGACTCCCTTCAAGGGCGGCTACTTCCCGGTCAGCCCCGTCGACCAGCACGCTGACCTCCGCGACGACATCTCGCTGAAGCTCATCGACTCCGGCCTCATCCTCGAGCGCGCCCACCATGAGGTCGGCACCGCCGGCCAGGGCGAGATCAACTACCGCTTCGACACCATGGTGCACGCGGCAGACGACATCCTCAAGTTCAAGTACATCGTGAAGAACACGGCCAGCCAGTGGGGCAAGACCGCCACGTTCATGCCGAAGCCGCTTTTCGGTGACAACGGATCGGGCATGCACACCCACCAGTCACTCTGGAACGACGGTTCGCCCCTGTTCTACGACGAGGCCGGCTACGGCGGGCTCAGCGACATCGCGCGCTGGTACATCGGCGGCCTGCTGAAGCACGCCCCCGCAGTGCTCGCCTTCACGAACCCGACAGTCAACTCGTACCACCGTCTGGTGCCCGGCTTCGAGGCTCCGGTGAACCTGGTGTACTCGGCCGGCAACCGTTCGGCGTCGATCCGTATCCCGATCACGGGAACGAACCCGAAGGCGAAGCGCATCGAGTTCCGTGCTCCGGATGCCTCGGGCAACCCGTACCTCGCATTCGCCGCGCAGCTCATGGCGGGCCTCGACGGCATCCAGAACCGTATCGAGCCGCACGAGCCCGTCGACAAGGACCTCTACGAGCTGCCGCCCGAGGAAGCGAAGAACATCCCCCAGGTTCCCGCATCGCTCGGCGAGGCCCTGCTGGCCCTCGAAGCCGACAACGAGTTCCTCACCAAGGGAGGCGTCTTCACGCCCGACCTGATCGAGACCTGGATCGAGTACAAGCGCGAGAACGAGATCAAGCCGATCGCGCAGCGCCCGCACCCGTTCGAGTTCGAGCTCTACTACGGCGTCTAGTCGTCGCACCACCTCGGCAGGGCCGCGCTTCTTCTTCGAGGCGCGGCCCTTCCTTGTGAGTGCGGTCTGAACCTCAGGCCCCACTCTTCGAAGATTCTCAGCCGTGTCACCCGAATGGGGGGTGTCGATGACCTAGGCTGGATGTGTCCGGGTACGGCATCCGGTCCGCACTCGCAGGTGCGCGCGGGCCGCGGGCGGCCATCGAAGGGGTCTTCATGTCGTCGAGCAGCAACGGGCACAGAATCCGGCTGAAGGGTTCGTTCTGGCGCAGCCAGACCTGGGTCGCGCTACAGATCGGTGGGCTCCTGGTCGGCGCCGGTATCGCGCTGACACTCGTACTGCTGGCGCTCCGCCGCTGACTCGCCCGCCGCTGACTCCCCCGCCGCTGGCAGGCGACTCAGCTGAGCACCCGCCGGGCGACGACCGGGCTCAGGATGCTCTGCCGACGGGCCTGGAACTCCCGTTCCGAGAGCTCCCCTTCTCGACGGAGTCGGCCGAGTTCGTGCAGGTCGTCATCGATGGCACGGAGATGCGACCGTTCCGCTGCTGCCGCCAGCGCCCGCTGGGCGCGGCGCTGGGCCTTGAGAAGTCGGGAAGCTTTCACAAGAGAGTGTTTCGGAGCCCTCCGAAAGTCGGTTTGCACCCATCAACAAACTTTTCGAAACCGTTTCCGCCGTCAACCGATCTCGACGATGATGTTCATCTCGTGCAGCACGGCGCCGCGGAAGAAAGCTTCCAGTGTCGTCAACTCCTCTGCGCACTGAGCCAGTAACTGCTGGATCGCGTCGGTGGACCAGTGCGCTCCCGGGTAGATCGCCGCCTGTCTGAACTCCTCCACGGTGCGTCTGGCCAGCAGGCCGGGCACGTCCTGCTGCTCGAGAGCGCCCACGATTGCCCTCAGTCGTTCTGTAGTCGTATACGCGACGAAGCTGACATCCGATCCGAGCAGACGCCCCTCACCCGTGATCGCTTCGCTCAACGCATCGCCGTGTCGTGCATGGCGAGCCGATACCCCGGTCAGGAGAAAATGAACACCGTCCCACGCCGTACCGATATCCAATTCGGGTACGTTTTCGCCCTCTGATAAGTCGAAGACGCGGTCCTCGATCTGACTCAGAGGCAGCGATCTGATGTCAACCAGCTCGGCATCGCTGACCTGCGTGTAGATCCCGTAGAGGCCCACAGTGCGCGCGCCCGATCACTGCTGGTTCTGCGTCAGCGTCACCCCGTACGACGCCTCCGCGCTGTTGAAGAAGGTGTCGCGGTCGCGCACGATCGCCTGGGGCGGCAGTTGCTCCGAGCGCGTCGTCGCAGTCGTCGAGCGTGCGACGGCCGTGCCGATCGCCAGGAACTCGATGAGCCCACCGCCGAGGTCGTAGACGTACGTCTTGATGCCGATCACATCGTCGGCGCCGACCGCGGTGGCCTGCTGCTGCACCTTGGCGAGCGACTCCTCCCTGGCGCCGTAAATCAGCTGAGTGAGCTCGCTGATCTCCCCCTTCACCAGGTTCTTGAAGGCCGACGTGATGCCCCCCACGAATCCGAGGGAGTAGACCGATGTGCCCATCACGAGTTTGAGCGGCACGTAGCCGATGCGCGCGAGACTCCACATCTCTTCGGCCGTGAGATCGCTCGTCACCACCCCGATCGCCTCGACGAGCGGGTCGCGGTTGTCGTGCCGCGAGGCCGTGCCCACCATGAGCATCTCCTGCACGGCGGTGCCACCGAAGGGCAGGATGTTCGTGGTGATCCCGACGACCGCGTTGGCGCCGACCGACTGCGCCTCCCCCACGATGCGCTGCAGGGCGAGGTTTCGCGTGTGCGAGAAGAGGTCGCTGTATTCCTTCACCTCTCCGCGGGCGAGCTGCCGGAAGGCGCCGGTGATGCCGCGCCCGACACCGATGGAGTAGGCGACGTTACCCATGACGAACGAGACCGGCTGGTAACCGGCATCCATCTGGCAGAAGAGCTCCTGGCCGTCGCTCGACGTCGTGAACGCGACCGCCGGCACGCCCTCCTTCTGGTGAACCGTCGAGGCGACCGACAGGAACTCGATGTTCTGGGCGTGGAAGATGAGCTCGGTGGTCACGCTGGTCGCCCCGTGGCCCTGGCTCTGCTGCATCTCGCCGATCAGGCGCTGCATCGAGAGGTGACGGCCCTGGGTGATCATCTCGGTGATGGCGGTGACCTCACCCCCGACCATCCCGCGGAACCCCGCGCTCAGCGACCCGAGAAACCCGCGCGAGAAGACGCTGTTGCCGACCAGGAGGTTGCCCGGGTGGTAGCCGAGCAGGTCGATGCAGTACATCTCGTTGCCCGACAGCCCGCTGAGCACGGAGGGTCGCCGGGTGGGTGTCGTCGGGTCTGTCATGGTCGTCCTTCCAGAACGCTCGGAATGAGTGATGCTCAGTCTAGAGCGAACCGTAGAAGTCCCGCTCGAAGACGGCGCGGGACCGACGCGTGACGGCGAGATAGTCCTCTTCGAGGGCGGTGGCCGACCCGGGCGGGTACTCCAGGAGGCGGGCGACACCCTCGAGTTGGCGACGGTCGACGGGCAGCACGTCGCCCGTGCGGTTCGTCCACAGGGTCATCGCCGAGCGCGCCCGCGACGCGAACAGCCAGGCATCACGGAGCTTCGCGGCATCCCGCTCATCGACGAAGCCTGCGGCGACCTCTGCATCGAGCGCGTCGAGCGTCGACGTCGTACGGAAGGAGGGATGCTCGGCTCCGTGCTCGAGCTGCAGCAGTTGCACGTACCATTCCACATCGCTCAGCGACCCGCGCCCGAGCTTGAGGTGCCGTGCAGGGTCGGCTCCCTGCGGCAGCCGCTCCTTCTCGACGCGGGCCTTCAGACGCTTCACCTCGCGCACCGCATTCGCGTCGATGGCCCGGGGGTACCGCACGTCGTCGGCGACCCGCTCGAAGTCGCGCATGAGCGCGGCATCACCCGCGACACCGCGCGCCCGCAGCAGAGCCTGCGCCTCCCAGGTCAGCGACCAGCGCTGGTAGTAGGCCCGGTAGCTGTCGAGCGACCGCACGATGATGCCGTTCTTGCCCTCGGGGCGCAGGTCGATGTCGAGCTCGAGGGGCAGCCGGTGGTCCTCGGTCAGCCGAACGAGTTCGTTCACGATGAACCGGGCCACCGACTGCGCTGTCTCCGGGTCGACGGAGACCGGGCGGTATACGTACATCACGTCGGTGTCGGAGCCGAAGCCGATCTCCCGGCCGCCGTAGCGGCCCATGCCGATCACGGCGAACTCGATGCCGTCCCCTCGGGCGAGCGCCGCGGAACCCCGGATGGCGTCGAGCGTGCCCTGCAGGAAGACCGTGGTGATGTCTGTCAGGCCGCGCGCGATCTGCTGCACCGAGATGAGGCCGAGAATGCCTCCGCAGGCGACCCGCAGCACCTCGCGCCGGCGGGCGGTGCGCAGGGCGGCGGCCACGGCATCCGGCGTGTCGTGCCGCGCGATGATCGCCGCGGTCTCGCCCAGCAGTACCTCGAAGGGCCGGGGCACGAGTTCGTCGTCGTTCTCGAGCCACGCGGCGGCCTCGGGGATGCGTTCGAGCAGCTCGGCCGCGAACCGCGAGCCCGAGAGCACCTGGGTGAGCCGCGCGGCCGCACCCGACGAGTCGCGCAGCATGCGCAAGAACCAGTACGTCTCCCCCAGCGTGTCGCTCAACCGCCGGAAGGCGAGCAGCCCGTAGTCGGGGTCGGCGCCGTTGGCGAACCACTGCAGCATCACGGGCAGCAGGTGGCGCTGGATGGCGGCCCGCCGCGAGACCCCCGCCGTCATGGCGCGAATGTGCCCGAGCGCCCCCTTCGGGTCGAGAAAGCCGATGGCGGCGAGCCGCGCGACGGCCTGTTCGCTCGTGAGGCTGATCTCGTCGGGGCCGAGCGCGGCGACGGCAGCCAGCAGCGGACGATAGAAGAGGCGCTGGTGCAGCGAACGCACCCGCAGTTTGATTCCGTTCCAGATCTCGAGCAGGGCGGGAGCGCTCGGCGCCAGCTCCGTCGCGCGGGCCAGCACGCGCTGGCCGAACTCGTCGCGGGGCACGAGGTGGGTGCGGTGCAGGGCCCTCAGTTGCAGCCGGTGCTCCATCAGGCGCAGAACCCGGTAGTCGCGCCCGAACTCCCTGCTCTCGACCCGGCCGATGTAGCCCTGGTCGGCGAGGGCCTCGAGCGCGGGCAGGGTTCCGGCCTGCCGGACCAGGGGGTCGTTCTGGCCGTGCACGAGCTGCAGGAGCTGCACGGTGAACTCGATGTCGCGAAGGCCGCCGGGCCCGAGCTTCAGCTGGTAGTCGACCTCATCGGCGGGAATGTGGTCGGTGACCCGTTCCCTCATCTTCTGCACCGACTCGACGAACCCCTCACGCGAGGCACTCGTCCACACCATCGGGCCGACCGCGGCAACATAGCGTTCGCCGAGCTCACGGTCGCCGGCGAGCGGTCGCGCCTTCAGCAGAGCCTGGAACTCCCAACTCTTCGCCCAGCGCTCGTAGTAGGCCACATGAGAGGCAAGAGAGCGCACCAGGGCACCCGCCTTGCCCTCGGGCCGGAGGTTGGGGTCGACCTCCCAGAGGGCCGGCTCCATCGTCGTCTCCATGATGCCGTGCATGGTCATCATGGCGAGGGCCGTGGCGATGTCGATGGCTCGGGCTGCATCGAGGCCGGCCGCCTCGTCGCCCTCTGCGACGAAGATCACGTCGACATCGCTCACATAGTTCAGTTCGTGAGCGCCCGACTTGCCCATGCCGATGATGGCGAGCCTGGTGGCGGCGACCTCGGCGTGGGTGAAGTTCCAGCGGCTCCGACCGGGGGTGGATGCCCGGCTCCGCGCGCACGCGAGCGACGCGTCGAGGGCGGCCGCGGCCAGGTCGGCGAGCGTGTGTGCGATGGCGTCGACCCCCGCCACCGCATCGGCCTGTTCGAGGTCGAACGCGGTGATCTGCGCCAGCAGCCGGCGGTAGCGGATGCGGAGCAGCGTCCAGTCCGCGTCGGGCGCACCGGCACCGGCGCCGCGCACCCCGGACTCGCCGCCGACGATGGTCGCGAAACCGTCGACCGACGCGACGGCGTTCAGCAGATCATCCTGCAGCTCGCCGGCCGTCGGCAGCCGGTCGATGCGCGAACCGAGGCAGCCGAGCTCTTCGGGGTGCCGGAGGAAGAAGTCGCCGAAGCCGGCCGACGCGCCGAAGACCCGCAGCAGCCGGGTTCGCGACGGTTCGTCGGCGAGCAGGACCACGACCGGGGTCGCCGGCAGGCGCAGAACCCGCACCAGGAAAGTGAGCGCCTGGTCGGGGTCGGCGGTGAGCCGCAGCGAGGCCAGCAGCTCTTCGATGCCGACCGCGCCCAGCTCGCACGCGAGTTCGAGGTCGCGGGTGGCCTGCTCCAGTTCGGAGAAGCCGACCCGCGCCAGCTCGGTGAGGCTCAGAGGGCCCGTGATGCGCGCCATCGGGGCCTCGCTACAGCATCTCCAGGTTGCTCTGCAATTCGAACGGCGTGACCTGGTCGCGGTACGCAGCCCACTCCTGCCGCTTGTTCAGCAGCACGTAGTTGAAGACATGCTCGCCGAGCGTCTCGGCGACGAGCTCGCTCTTCTCCATCTCGCTGATCGCCTGGTCGAGGCTCGCCGGCAGGGCGTTGTAACCCAGTGCGCGGCGCTCGGTGTCGCTGAGGCTCCACACGTTGTCTTCGGCCTCTGCGGGCAACTCGTACCCCTCCTCGATGCCCTTCAGCCCGGCTGCGAGCAGCAGGGAGTAGGCGAGGTACGGGTTCGCCGCCGAGTCGATGGCGCGGTACTCGACCCGCGACGACTGGCCCTTGTTCGGCTTGTAGAGCGGAACGCGCACGAGGGCCGAACGGTTGTTGTGCCCCCAGCAGACGAAGCTCGGCGCTTCGTCGCCGCCCCAGAGGCGCTTGTACGAGTTCACGAACTGGTTGGTGACGGCCGTGATCTCGGGCGCGTGCTTCAGCAGGCCGGCGATGAACTGGCGGCCGATCTTCGACAGCTGGTACTCGGCGCCCGCCTCGAAGAACGCGTTCGAGTCGCCTTCGAAGAGTGACATGTGGGTGTGCATGCCCGATCCCGGATGCCCGGAGAGCGGTTTCGGCATGAAGGTGGCGTAGACGCCCTGCTCGATCGCGACCTCTTTGACCACCGTGCGGAAGGTCATGATGTTGTCGGCGGTCGTCAACGCATCCGCGTAGCGCAGGTCGATCTCGTTCTGGCCGGGGCCGGCCTCGTGGTGGCTGAACTCCACCGAGATGCCGAGGTCTTCGAGCATCCGCACCGACCGGCGACGGAAGTCGTGCGCCGTGCCGCCCGGAACGTTGTCGAAGTAGCCGGCCTTGTCGACCGGCTCGGGGCCGTCTTGCCCGTACTGCGACGACTTCAGCAGGTAGAACTCGATCTCGGGGTGCGTGTAGAAGGAGAAGCCCCTGTCGCCGGCCTTGGCGAGGGTGCGCTTCAGCACGTTGCGCGGGTCGGCGACGGCCGGCTGCCCGTCGGGCGTCGTGATATCGCAGAACATCCGGGCGGTCGGGTCGACCTCGCCCCGCCACGGCAGGATCTGGAAGGTCGTGGGGTCGGGATGCGCGAGCACATCCGCCTCGAACGAGCGCGTCAGGCCCTCGATCGCCGAGCCGTCGAAACCGAGGCCCTCGGCGAACGCGCCCTCGACCTCGGCCGGGGCGATGGCGACGGACTTGAGGGTTCCGACGACGTCGGTGAACCACAGCCGAACGAACTTGACACCGCGTTCTTCAATGGTTCGAAGAACGAAGTCGCGCTGCTTATCCATCGACGGCTGATACCTCTTTCCGGCACGTGTTCTGCCGCTATTAGGCTAGTGGCTATGCCGAGACTTCGCTTAGCGCTGGCCCAGACCAACCCGATCGTCGGCGACCTCGAAGGCAACTCCGCCGAGATCGTCGCTGCGGTGCGCCGAGCCCGGGATGCGGGCGCCGACCTGGTCGCGTTCGGTGAGATGGCGCTCTCGGGCTATCCCATCGAAGACCTCGCCTCGCGGCCGTCGTTCCTCGCCGCCTGCCGGGCGCGGGCCGACGCCCTCGCCACCGAGCTCGACGAGGCCGGTCTCGGCGACATCGTGGTCGTCGTCGGGCACCCCGACGGGCCGTTCGAACCGCGGGCGTTCACGACCACCAACGCGCCCACCGCGATCGCCCAGAACGTGGCCTCGATCATCCAGAACGGACGCATCAAGGCGCGCTACGCGAAGCACCACCTGCCGAACTACTCCGTCTTCGACGAGTACCGCATCTTCATCGCGGGCGACGAGCTTCTGGTGCTGCGGATGCGCGGGGTCGACGTCGCCCTCATCATCTGCGAAGACCTCTGGCGTGACGGGGGGCCCGTGAACCGGGTCGCGTCGGCCGACGCGGGCGTGCTGCTGGTCATCAATGCGTCGCCGTACGAGCGCGACAAGAACGAGGTGCGCCTGCCGCTCGTGGTGCGCCGGGCCGTCGAGAACGACACGATCGTCGCCTACGTCAACATCGTGGGCGGGCAGGATGATCTGCTCTTCGACGGCGACAGCGTCGTCGTCTCGGCCGAGGGGTCGATCCTCGCCCGCGCGCCGCAGTTCCAGCCGCACCTGCTCGTGGTCGACATCGACCCCGAAGCGGCCACGCTCGACGACCTGCCGCCCGATGTCGCCCGGGTCACTCTGGCACTGCCCCCGACCGGTTCCGAGACGCCGCAGACCCCGCTGAGCGCCGACATCGCCGTGGTGCCCGACGAGCTGGAGCAGGTGTGGAACGCCCTGGTGCTCGGCCTCGGCGACTACGTGCGCAAGAACGGATTCCGCTCGGTCATCCTCGGGCTCTCGGGCGGCATCGACTCCTCCGTCGTCGCCTCGCTGGCAGCCGACGCGATCGGCGCCTCGAACGTGTACGGCGTCTCGATGCCGAGCCGCTGGTCCTCCGACCACTCCCGCTCCGACGCCGACGACCTCGCCGAGCGCATCGGCGTGCACTACGAGACGCAGGCGATCGCCGACCTCGTGCTGCCCGTCGAGAGCCAGCTCGGCCTCGACGGCGTCGCCGCCGAGAACCTGCAGGCGCGCATCCGGGGCATCATCCTGATGGGGCTCTCGAACCAGAAGGGGCACCTGGTGCTCACCACGGGCAACAAGAGCGAGCTGGCGGTCGGCTACTCGACGATCTACGGCGACTCGGTCGGTGGGTTCGCGCCCCTGAAAGACGTGCCGAAGATGCTGGTCTGGCAGCTCGCCCGCTGGCGGAACGCCTTCGCGGCCCGCCGGGGCGAGACCCCGCCGATCCCCGAGAACTCGATCTCGAAGCCGCCCTCCGCCGAACTGCGGCCCGACCAGACCGACCAGGACTCGCTGCCCGAGTACGAGATTCTGGATGCCCTGCTGGAGGACTACATCAACGGCGGCTTCGGGCGTGACGAACTCGTCGCCCGCGGCTTCGACGCGCCCACCGTCGACCGCATCATCTCGCTCGTCGACCACTCCGAATGGAAGCGGCGGCAGAGCGCGATCGGCACCAAGATCTCCCGCACCGCCTTCGGCCGCGACCGCCGCCTCCCCATCACCTACCGCCCCACCGCCGTCGACTGAGGCCGGGCCGGTAGAGTGGGGATATGACGGAGCAGTCCCCCGCACCCCGCAAGCGCGTTCGCACCCGGCACTTTCAGAACGCGAAGGAGCAGGGCATCCCGATCGTGGGCCTGACCTCCTACGACATGCTGAGCGCAGCCATCTTCGATGCCGCCGACATCGACTTTCTTCTGGTCGGCGACTCCGCGGGCAACAACGTGTTCGGCAACGAGACCACGCTGGCTGTCACGGTCGACCAGCTGATCCCCCTGGCCCGCGCCGTCGCCGGAGCCGCGAAACGCGCACTCGTCGTCGCCGACATGCCGTTCGGCTCGTACGAGGGCGGCCCCGACGATGCCCTGCACACCGCCGTGCGGTTCATGAAGGAGTCGAACGCGCACGCCGTGAAGCTCGAGGGCGGCGTGCGGAGCGCGCCGCAGATCCGCCGCATCGTCGACGCCGGCATCCCGGTGATGGGCCACATCGGCTTCACCCCGCAGAGCGAGCACGGGCTCGGCGGCCACATCATCCAGGGCCGCGGGGAGGGTGCAGAGCAGCTGCTCGCCGACGCCCACGCCGTGCAGGACGCGGGAGCGTTCGCCGTGGTGCTCGAGATGGTGCCGAGCGACATCGCCGGGCGCGTGACGAAGGAGCTGAGCATCCCGACCATCAGCGTCGGAGCCGGCCCGAACACCGACGGCCAGCTGCTCGTCTGGACCGACTTCGCCGGCTTCTCGCAGGGCCGCACGCCGCGCTTCGTGAAGCAGTACGCGAACCTGACGCAGGTGCTGTCGGATGCCGTCACCGCGTTTCGCGCCGACGTCGCGTCAGGCGCCTACCCGGCCCCCGAGCACGAGTACACCGACTAGCACGAGCCACCGACCAGCACGGGCATACCCGAAAGCGCGGGGCGCCGCGGCGGCTACTCGTTCGCTGCGTCTTCCTCGGCCCACTTCGCGGAGTTGGCGCGGAGCGTCTCGAGGGCGTGCTCGGCCTCGGCCTTGGTCGCGAACGGGCCGACGCGCTCGGGCGCGGGCGACACGTAGCCGAACTCCACGTCACCGGTGGTGAGGTTGTACCAGTACTGCTTCGAGGGGTCGCCTGACATGAGATCTCCAAGGGTCGTGACACGGATGTCGCGGGCGGCCAGAGCGTCACCGCCGGGGCCGCGGCTACGATAGATCCTATGCCCAAGGACTCCGCCGGCCACATCACTCCGGGCCGGGTCTCCCCCCTCCGCCCCGTCCCCTCCGACATCGAACGACCCGAGTATGTGGGGCGCCGCGAGCCGAACGAGGGCGGCGGCAGCGACGTCTACTCCGGCCGGCAGCTGCAGAGCATCCGCGAGTCGTCGCGCATCGCCGCAGAGGCCCTCGCGTATGTCGGTGCCCATGTGCAGCCCGGTGTCACGACCGACGAGCTGGATGCTCTCGGCCACGCGTATCTCGTCGAGCACGACGCCTACCCCTCGACGCTCGGCTATCGCGGCTACCCCAAATCGCTCTGCACGAGCGTGAACGAGGTCATCTGCCACGGAATCCCCGACAGCACCGTGCTGGCCGACGGCGATCTCGTCAACATCGACATCACCGCCTACCGAGGCGGCGTGCACGGTGACACCAACGCCACGTTCTTCGCCGGCACCCCGAGCGATGAGGCCCGCCTGCTGGTCGAGCGCACCCGCGAGGCGATGAACCGCGGCATCAAGGCGGTTGCGCCCGGGCGGCAGGTGAACGTGATCGGCCGCGCGATCGAGTCGTACGCGAAGCGGTTCGGCTACGGCGTCGTGCGCGACTACACGGGGCACGGGGTGGGCACCCAGTTCCACTCGGGCCTGATCATCCCGCACTACGACTCGGCCCCCCGCTTCGACGACGTGATCGAGGTCGGCATGGTCTTCACGATCGAACCGATGCTGACGCTCGGCGACCAGGCGAGTGAGCTGTGGAGCGACGGCTGGACCGTCGTCACCCGCGATCGCAGCCTCAGCGCCCAGTTCGAGCACACACTTGTGGTCACCGAGCGCGGCGCCGAAGTGCTGACCGTCGCCGGCACGACAGAATAGAACCGCCGGCCGCGTCTCACGGCCGAGACAGAGAACGAGGGAACACGATGACTGGCAGCACAGACTCACCGATCGCCATCGGTATCGACATCGGCGGCACGGGCATCAAGGGTGCCATCGTCAACACCGAGACGGGAGAGCTGCTGAGCGACCGCATCAAGCTCGACACGCCGGAGGGCGGCAAGCCGAAAGATGTGGTCGCGACGGTCGAGAAGCTGCTCACGCAGCTGACGGATGCTCCCGCCGACGCCCCGATCGGCATCGACTTTCCCGCCGTCGTGCAGAACGGCAAGACCATGTCGGCCGCGAACGTGTCGAAGAAGTGGATCGGTCTCGAGGCCGAGAAGCTGTTCGAAGACGCCCTGCAGCGCGACATCACCTTCGTGAACGATGCTGATGCCGCCGGCTACGCCGAGGTGCGCTACGGGGCAGCGAAGGGCAAGAACGGCCTCATCGTGATGACCACGCTCGGCACGGGCATCGGTACGGCGATCATCTACAACGGCGTGCTGATCCCTAACGCCGAGCTCGGCCACATCCAGATCGACGGCGGCGACTACGAGCACAAGGCCTCGTACGCGGCCAAGGAGCGCGACGATCTCAACTGGACGCAGTGGGCGGCGCGGCTGCAGACCTACTACGCCGAACTCGAGAAGCTGCTCTGGCCCGACCTGTTCATCGTCGGTGGCGGAGTCTCGAAGAGCTACCAGGAGTTCCTGCCGAAGATCTCGATCAACACCGAGATGGTGCCGGCGACGCTCCGCAACAACGCGGGCATCCTGGGCGCGGCGTCTCTCGCACTCGAGCCGAAGGTGCTGCCCAACGCGAACCAGCTCGTCGGCGAGGTCGGCGAAGACGCCGTCAGCGTGCGATAGCAGCACCGCCCAGCCAACGGGGGGGGCCGGGCACGAAAGGGCCGGCTGCTACGCCGGGTTCTGTCTTGGGCGTGCGTGCCGGAGCACGCGCGCCCATGGACGGCCATCTATCTACGACGTACGTTGCCGCACGCCTCCAGCGGTCTACCCGAAGGCACGACGAGCAGCCGTGTCGCCTTCTGTCTGACCTTGCTCCGGGCGAGGTTTACCGAGCCCGCCATGTCACCATGGCCGCTGGTGGTCTCTTACACCACCGTTTCACCCTTACCCCACACACCGCGAGCGGCGCCTGGGGCGGTCTGTTCTCTGTGGCACTGTTCTCTCGGGTTGCCCCGGGTGGGTGTTACCCACCGCCCTGCTCTCTGGAGCCCGGACGTTCCTCGGCATCTCCCGCAGTCGATTCGTTGAATCGTCTACTGAGAGATGACGCGACCGTCTTGCCGACCCTTTCGCGCTCCTCAGTCTACGCGGCCGAATCGACTCGTCGATTTCTGTCGCTCTGGCCGGCTGCAGCCGACAGAAATCGCCGAGTCGATTGCGTCAGAGGCCGGACTCCTCCGTGCGCACCAGGATGCAGCTGCTGTCGGGGTCGAGCACCACATCGTCTGGTGCGGCCAGCCTGATCTTCGCAAGGTCGCTCTCGTGCAGCTTCACGTTGCTGCCCATCGACACGCCGCGTGTCAGGAGCGCCGCCCCGATGCCGTACCGCGCCCGCTGCCGGTCGTAGAGAGCCAGCAGTTCGTCGCCGATCGCGCCCGCGATGAGGTCCCGGTTGACCTGCACGCCCTTGCGTTCGGCGTCGAGCGTCGCGAGCGATGCGTCCCGACTGGTGCGGAGGGCATCCTGCTCGGCTGTGAGCCGACCCATCTCCTCGGTTACGACCGCGAGCCGGGCAGAGATCTCGTCGATGCGCTCCATCACGGCGAGCTCGATGTCTTCGAGGTCGCTCTGGCGCTTCTCGAGCGAGGCGATCTCGTGCTCGAGGCCCTGGATGTCTTTCGGGGAGGTGCTGGTCTGCAGTCGCGACCGGTCCCGATCCATACGGGTGGTCACCACGGCGACGTCGGACTCCACCCGGGAGATCTCGAGTTCGGCGTCTTCGAGTTCGCCCCGAACCGATGCGAGCCGGTGGGAGACCAGGCCGATCTCGGTGGCCAGTTCGGCCAGTCTCTTCAGCTCGGGAAGCGTCTTGGCCTGGTGGCCGAGCTGGCTGAGCCGCGTATCGGCGGCCTGCAGGTCGAGCAGTGACCGTTGCTCAGAGACAGGTGCTTTCATGGGGTGTCCTTCGGTTCTGTATGGAATTCTGCGGTGCTGCCGTGCTGCGGTGTTGCGCCGGGGTGGGCCGGTTCTGGATGCCGGGGGCCGGCCTACTGCGTCACGACGAAGTCCCACGGGTCGGTGCGCAGGTCGCTGACCGTGACGGTCGTGCCGGGCAGCGCCTTTCGCAGTTGCGCGGCCGCGACATCCAGCCACAACCACTCGCTGGCCCAGTGTGACACGTCGATGAGGGCGGGGCCTCCGCCGAGCGCGGCCTGTTCCTTCGCCTCGGAGGCGGGGTGGTGCCGGAGGTCGGAGGTGATGTAGACGTCGGCGCCGAGCACCGCGGGCTCCCGCAACAGCGAGTCGCCCGCCCCACTGCAGAGCGCCACGCGGGAGATGGGCCGGTCGTAGGAGCCCGCGACCCGGATGCCGGTGGCGGTGGCCGGGAGCAGTTCGGCGAGTTCCAGGGCGAGGCGGCCGAGGGCGACGGGTGCGGCGAGCGACCCGACCCGGCCGATTCCTGTGCCCGGCACCGCCGAGGGCCCGGAGGCGGGAACGATGGGCCGGGCATCCAGAACCCCGAGCCGCGACGCGATCACGTCGGAGACCCCGTTCTCGACGATGTCGGCATTCGTGTGGGCCGCGACCAGCGCGCAGCCGCCGCGGATGAGGCGGGCGAGCAGCGCACCCTTGTACGTGGTCTCGGCCACGGTCATCACGCCGCGGAGGAGGAGCGGATGATGCACCAGCAGCAGGTCGGCACCGAGCTGCAGGGCCTCGTCGACGGTCTCGGCGACGGCGTCGACGGCGAGATGGATGCTCGTCACCGGCGCTTCGGGCGAGCCGCTCAGCAGCCCCGGTGCATCCCAACCCTCTGCATTGGCGAGCGGCCAGAGGCTCTCGATGAGGGCATTGACGCTCGCGACGGTGGATGCCGGCTCGGTGGAAGTCACGTTCCGATCCTAGCGAGGTGGCCGTGGAAGGCGGGGTGTGCCGGGGTGAAGCGCTTGGCTTATACGGGCCGAATATCAGCTGTGGGCTGATATCGCGATGAGGCCGACGGCCGCTCCCGCAACCGTCCAGCTGACCAGACTGCCGACGAGGAAGTACTCGGCCTTCGTCCCCGAGAGGCCGTCGCCCTTTCGCACGTCGTCGGCGATCTCCGGGAAACGCACGATTCCCTTCGCCGCGACGAGGGCGGCCACGATGGGCGGGAAGCCGGTCAGCACGAGGGCCACGATGAGCAGCCGCTCGAGCGGCCCGATGAGGCGCCCGCCCTTCAGGTCGACCCGGGTGAGATCGGTCTCCTCGGGCTCGGCGCGGGACGACTGCGCCGGGGAGCGCAGGGCAATGCGCACGACGATGTTGGCGCTCTCGCAGAGGAACAGGGCCGCCCCGAGCACCGTGGCGACGGCGGCCAGCGGCGCCTCCCGGAGCAACGCCGACGCGGACCCCCGGTGACCGTCGACGAGGTACCCCGAGGCGCCGAGCGCGGTGCGATCGAAGAGGAAGAGGAGCACGACCAGCGCGAGCAGCCCCACGACCGCCGCGCGACCGGCGCGACCGGCCTCGTGCTCGTCGGGAGTGGTCAGCCAGAGCCAGGCTCCGGCGGCGAGCACGCAGAGGGCGACCAGCTGCAGCGGAACGCCCAGCCCGGTCGTTGCGAGCACCACCACCGCGACCCACCCGGCCGCGATGCCGACGACGACGAACACGGTGCCCCGCGCCCTCCCCCAGCTGCGCCAGAGGTCGGCAGACCCGATGAGCGCCAGCAGCACCGCGGTCAGCACGGCGCACCCTCAGCCACACCAGCTCGTGCGCCCGCACCCGCGTCCGCGTCCGCTTCCGCCTCCGCCTCCGCACCCGCGTCGCGCAGCTGCTGCATGCCGGCCTGCAGGGCCGTCACCCCCGACCGCCTCAGCGACTGCGACACGGCGGACTGCGAGATCTGCTCCTCGGCGGCCAGCGCGGCCTGCGAACGACCGAGCCAGGTGCCGAGGGCAAGCCGCCGCTCACGCGCACCCATAGCGCTCACGAGATGGTCCCGGGAGAGGAGGTAGGCGTTCACCGTCGCCATCGCAGAAGCATCGCCCGCAGATGACCGATACCAGCTGCGCAGCGACGGCACGCGGGTGTCGGCGCGCCGATGCGCCTCGTCGATCGCTTCGCGGGCCGCCCACCACGCGGTACCGTCCTGCAGAATGCCGGTCATGCCGGTGCCCACGGGCCGGATGTCGCCGGCCCCGATTCCGAAGCGGCAGTCGACGGCATCGGGCATCGCGAGCCGCGCGAGCAGCGTGGCCTCGAGCGCGTCGGTGAGGTTCGCGTACACCGCCTGGAACTCGTCGCCGACGGTCGCGGTCAGCGGCTCGACCGGCGCCGTTCGTTCATCGACGACGGCGAAGGCCCGTTCGAGGTCGGCCTGAACCCGCGACCGGTCGGCGAGCTGCCGCGAGTCGACGATGTCCAGAATCACCGCGATCTTCTTTCCCTGCGTCATATCTTAATCCTAGCGCTTATATTCAGCATTTATAAGCTGTGATCTGATACCTAAGTAGGCGGCGCAATAGAGGCAATCACCGTGAACTTCGGATTCTGCCCCCAGACCTCCGAGGAGCCGACGAGCCGCTGCAGCTCGCTCCGGTGGGCGAGGTGCGAGTTGAAGACCGTGACCAGCAGGCCCCCCGGCCGAAGCACCCGGCCCGCCTCACGGAACAGCGCCAGCGCCACCCCCGTGTGCACCGCGCTGCCCACATGGAACGGAGGATTGCAGACGATCAGCGCCGCCGATCGGTCGGCCTGGTTCGAGAGACCGTCGTCGCGCACCACCCGCACCCGGTCGTCGAGACCGTTGGCACGCATCGTCGCCGACGCCGACGCGACGGCCGCCGCGGACTGGTCGGTCGCCAGCACACGGAGGCCGGGATGCCGCTCGGCCAGCCGGGCGGCGATGATGCCGGTTCCGCAGCCGAGGTCGATGGCCGTCGCATCGGGGCCGAGGCCCTGCACCGTCTCGACCGCCCGGTCGACGAACTCCAGCACGAAGCGGGTGCCGATGTCGAGCGTCGCCCCGGCGAAGGCGCCGCCGTGCGCGGCCACGACCAGCCCGAGCTCGGCGTTCGGCACCAGCACAGGGTAGGGAACGGCATCCACAGGTCGCCGGGCACCACGCGCGACCAGCACCCGCGACTTCTGCCGGGCCAGCGACGCCCGTACGTCGTCGAAGTGCACGGCGAGCGTGTCGTTCATGGCCCGGGTGAGGTGCTTGATACGGCCACCGGCGAACAGCACCACGCCCGGGTCGGCCCAGCGCGCTATGGCGTCGGCGATCTCGTCGAGCTCGACCAGCCCGCGCGGCAGCTGCAGCAGCACGACGCGGGCGCCCGTGAGCAGTTCTTCGCCGAGCGGGAGCGACACGAATCGGTCGGAGAGACCGGCCCGTTCGGCATTCTGCGCGAGGGCGATCTCGCCCACCAGCCTGTCTTGGTGGCTTCGGATGCCCGACAGCGCGTACGCGTCGGCCGCGCCGAGCGTCAGCGCCCCATACCGGTCGCCGATCACCACCACCTCGCCGGGCCCCGCTGCCGACAGCGCGCCGGCCGCCTCGTCGAGCACCAACCGGTCGGCCGTGTCGCTCGCGAACAGGTTCGGCGCCTCGATGTCGGGGTCACGCCGCAGCGTGTCGAGCAGTTCGTACATGCCCTCAGTCTCGCGCACACCACCGACATGTCCGGCACGCCAGAGAACCCGCCGGTAGCATCGTCGCATGAGCGATGGGGGCATCCGGGCAGCGACCAGACGACCACACGGCCGTCGGCGGGTCTCGCGCTCCCGCCCAACCGGGCGCCTCGTGGGGCTCGACATCGCGCGCGGCATCGCCGTTCTCGGCATGTTCGTCGCGCACACCTGGCCCGACTCCCCCGGGCTCTTCTCGACGGTGCTCACGAACCTCGCCGGCGGAGAACGCCCGCGCACCCTCTTCGCCGTCGTCGGCGGCATCTCCCTCGCCCTGTTCGTGCAGAGCCTCGCGGGCCGGCCCGGCTTCGACAGCCGTCGCATCCGGCAGACGGTGGCGGTGCGCGGCGTCGGTCTCGTCGCCCTCGGCCTCTTTCTCCAGACCATGTACAGCGGCGTCTCGATCGTGCTCGACACCTGGGGGCTGCTCTTCCTCTTCTTTCTGCCGTTGCTGAGGGTGCCGACCCGCTGGCTGGTGGGCGGCGCCGTCGTTGCTCTTCCCATTGGTGTCGCCCTGCAACTCGGCAGCGAGGGCTGGGACGCACGCCTCCGACTGAACGGTAGCCTCTTCACGCAGCCACTCGACTGGTTCGTCAACGGCAGCTACCCTCTGCTGATCTGGATCGCCTTCCTCGCGGCAGGGTACGTGTTGGCCCGTTTCGACATCACGCGTCGACGCACGCAGCTCTGGATGCTCGGCGGCGGGCTCATCGTCGGCGTGCTCGGCCAGCTCGTGCAAAAGTTCGCCCTCACCCCGGAGTCCTACCCCGCCGAGGTGGTGCTGCACCTCTCAGCGGTCGGAGTCGCGGCCGCGATCGTCGGCGCCCTGTGCCTCGCCTCTGCGAGCAGGATGGTCCGCGGCATCCTGTACCCGCTCGCCTCGGTGGGGATGATGCCGCTCACGATCTACACCGGCCACGTGCTCGCCCTGTCGTACCGGTACTGGCTCGACCCCAGCCAGCCCGTGAAGAACCAGCTCGTCTGGGTGGTGCTGACGCTCGCCAGCCTGCTGTTCGCGACGGCGTGGCGACTGACTCTCGGCCACGGGCCGCTCGAACGGGCCCTGCGGGCGCTCGACGGCAGTCGGCGCTGAGCGCGGGCTGACCTCCCTCGTTCGAGCGAGAATTACGAGGGCCAGGCGACCGTCTTCACCGCGGTGCCGAAGTCGTCCACCGTTCGGATGCCGCTGTTCGCGACCACCGTGTCGTAGCTCGCAGAGGAATCGTTCGGCAATGCCACACGCTCCACCCGCGTATCGATGGCGTCGGGACCGACGACCACCGCCTTCTGGGAGGGATAGAGGTTCTGCCCCATGAACATCGTGCCTCGGCCGATGAGCGAGTTGCGCGCGGTTTTCGTTCCGCCCAGCTGCGTGACCCCTACGCCGATGCCGTGCGCACCCTTGTCTCCCGAGGTGATGATGTTGTAGCCGTTGACAGTC
This sequence comes from Subtercola sp. Z020, assembly GCF_002931235.1. Classification (GTDB taxonomy): domain Bacteria; phylum Actinomycetota; class Actinomycetes; order Actinomycetales; family Microbacteriaceae; genus Subtercola. Next base: position 33,948 of record NZ_PSTT01000045.1, read on the forward strand.
GCCCCGACACCGCCGCCCAGCTCGAGCTGGTAACCACCCAGTGCTGAGTTGCCTTCGAGCCGGAGGCCGTTGATGTTCAGCTCGGAGACGCTCGATGCCGTATTGCTGGTCGGGATGGCCAGGAATCCCCGGCCGGCCTTGTTGCCTTGCCCACAACCAATGATGCGAACGTTGTCGAAGCGAGCGTTCGTCGGAGCGATGCGCACCCCGCCCGAGACGCAGTTGATGATCTCGGTGTCCCGCATCACCACGTCGATCGCGTTGATCCCATCGCAGTCGAACCCCCACGTCGCTGCGTTGATGATGCGCAGTCCGTCGATCACGTTCGCATAGTAGTACTCGTCGTTCGCGACGGTGAAGACGGCCCTTGCGGCGAGGAAGCCTGCCTTCCCTGCCCCCGAGATCTCGAGATCGATGAAGCGGCTGTGCATCAGAGAACGGGTGTAGAGCCCGTGGCGACCCGACGGCGTGCCGAAGATGCTGAAGTTCTTAAGCGTGACTCTGGCCTTGTTGTTCGCGCCAGGGCCGGTGTTGGTGCTGGTCTTGCCTTTCACGACGAAGACATCGCCGGTGGCACCGGAGATCTGCCGGATTCGGGTGACCCCCCGGCCATATCCCTCGAGGACCACCTCGGGAAAGCCGTAGGGCACACCCGACCCGACCTGCTTTGCGATGGCGGCGTTGTCGTAGTCCAACCCGATGCTCCGCACCCGGATGTCGCCGGGCGGAAGGTAGCCGTGCCCGCCTGTCTTCATCAGCGCCAGGAAGAAGGCATTCATTGCCACCGTGTGGTCTGCATCACCCGCTTTGAAGCCGAACTGCTCTGGGTAGTAGACGCGAGAGAGATCACCGACCACCGTCGCGGCCTCCGCACTCGACGCGGGCAGTGCCACGGCGGCCACCCCGGCGGTGGCCGCGGCGGCTTTGAGGATGCCCCGGCGACTGAATGCCCGCCGAGTGGTCAGAGCGTCGTTCTCAGGGTTCGATTCAGGAGTCATGGGCGTATCTCTCTTCGAGTGTTGAAGCACCTACAAGGGGAGATGGACGAGCAAGGTGGGCCCTACCGGGATCGAACCGATGACATCCACGGTGTAAACGTGGCGCTCTACCAGCTGAGCTAAAGGCCCTGGTGCGAAAAGACTACACGGAGGCCGGTTCGAGCTCGTCGAGCGCCGCCCGGTAGGCCTCGATCGAACGGGCCTCGCCCGGCGCGGTGATGAAGGAGGCGCGGATGATGCCGCGCGTGTCGATGACGAACGTCGCGCGGTTCGAGAAACCCTTGCCGTCGAGGAAGACGCCGTACTCCTTCGCGACCTCGCCGTGCGGCCAGAAGTCGGCGAGCAGGTTGAAGTCGAAACCCTTCTCCTCGCTCCAGGCGCGGAGGGCCGACTTCGAGTCGACCGAGATGCCGAGCAGCTCGACGCTGTTGTCGCGGAACATGCCGATGTTGTCTTCGAGCGTGCACAGCTCGCTGGTGCAGACGCCCGAGTAGGCCAGGGGGAAGAAGACGAGAACGACGGGCTTGATGCCCCGGAACTGGCTCAGCCGCACCTTCTCGCCGAACTGGTTCGACAGTTCGAAGTCGGGGGCGAATGTGTCGTTTTCGAGTGCCATGACGGCGATCCTTCCGGTGGCGGGTACCTTGCCCGCCAGACCCAAGCCTCCAGTCTATTCCTCCAATCCGCCTGCAATCCCCTCGCAACCCCGCCCGAGGGCGTGTCTGCCGGTCGTGATTCACTAGGCTTGTCGGTGGTGTGGATTCCGTGAACCGGAGCCGCTGCCCATGAATGATCTCTACAACCCAGAAGAGAGAGGTTGACGTTGACTGTCAACGATCAAGACCCCTATTCGGTCACGAACATCGATGCCGATCCCGACGAAACCGCCGAATGGTCTGAATCCCTTGATGCCCTGGTCGCTGCGCGTGGCCACGGTCGCGCACGGGAGATCATGCTCAGCCTGCTGAAGCGGAGCAAGGAGCTCCACCTCGGGGTTCCGATGGTTCCAACCACCGACTACATCAACACGATCGCCCCCGAGAACGAGCCTGAGTTCCCCGGCAACGAAGACATCGAGCGCCGGTACCGCGCGTGGATCAGGTGGAACGCCGCGATGCTCGTGCACCGCGCCCAGCGCCCCGGCATCGCCGTCGGTGGCCACATCTCGACCTACGCCTCGAGCGCGAGCCTCTACGAAGTCGGCTTCAACCACTTCTTCCGCGGCCAGGACCACCCCGGCGGCGGCGACCAGATCTTCGTGCAGGGCCACGCCTCGCCCGGCACCTACGCCCGCGCCTTCCTCGAGGGCCGGCTCGACGAGCACAAGCTCGACGGCTTCCGCCAGGAGAAGTCGCACCCGGGCGGAGGCCTCAGCTCCTACCCGCACCCGCGGCTCATGCCCGAGTTCTGGCAGTTCCCCACGGTCTCCATGGGCATCGGCCCGATCAACGCCATCTACCAGGCGCAGGCCAACAAGTACCTCACCAACCGCGGCATCAAAGACGCGAGCGACCAGCAGGTCTGGGCGTTCCTCGGCGACGGCGAGATGGATGAGGTCGAGAGCCGCGGCCAGTTGCAGGTGGCGGCCAACGAGGGCCTCGACAACCTGAACTTCGTCATCAACTGCAACCTGCAGCGCCTCGACGGGCCTGTGCGCGGCAACGGCAAGATCATCCAGGAGCTCGAGAGCTTCTTCCGCGGTGCCGGCTGGAACGTCATCAAGGTCATCTGGGGCCGCGAGTGGGACTCGCTGCTGGCGAACGACACCGACGGCGCCCTGCTGAACCTCATGAACCAGACTCCGGATGGCGACTTCCAGACGTACAAGACCGAAGACGGCGCCTACGTTCGCGAGAACTTCTTCGGGCGCGACCCGCGCGCGCTGAAGCTCGTCGAGAACTACAGCGACGACCAGGTCTGGGGCCTGAAGCGCGGCGGCCACGACTACCGCAAGGTGTACGCGGCGTTCAAGGCGGCCAGCGAGCACAAGGGCCAGCCGACCGTCATCCTCGCCCACACCATCAAGGGCTATGGCCTCGGCAAGAGCTTCGAGGGCCGCAACGCGACCCACCAGATGAAGAAGATGACGCTCGACAACCTCAAGCAGTTCCGCGACGAGATGCACATCCCGATCACGAACGCCCGCCTCGAGGAGAACCCCTACCTTCCCCCGTACTACAACCCGGGTGAGGGCGACGAGGCCATCGAATACATGCACGAACGCCGCCGCGCGCTCGGCGGCTACGTGCCGGAGCGCCGCACGAAGCACACCGCGATCACGCTGCCCGACGACTCGGCCTACGCGATCATGAAGAAGGGATCCGGAACGCAGGAGATCGCCACCACCATGGCCTTCGTGCGCCTGCTGAAGGAGATGACCCGTTCGAAGGACTTCGGCAACCGGGTGGTTCCGGTCATCCCCGACGAGGCCCGCACCTTCGGAATGGATGCGTTCTTCCCGAGCGCGAAGATCTACAACCCGAACGGCCAGCACTACACCAGCGTCGACCGCGACCTGCTGCTCGCCTACAAGGAGAGCCCCCAGGGCCAGATCGTGCACGTCGGCATCAACGAGGCCGGCGCCCTCGCTGCATTCACCGCGGCGGGAACCTCGTACTCGACGCAGGGCGAGCCGCTCATCCCGGTCTACGTCTTCTACTCGATGTTCGGGTTCCAGCGCACCGGCGACGCCCTCTGGGCTGCCGGCGACCAGATGACCCGCGGGTTCATCATGGGCGCCACGGCCGGTCGCACCACGCTCACCGGCGAGGGCCTGCAGCACGCCGACGGCCACAGCCACCTCCTCGCCTCGACCAACCCGGCGGTCGTCTCGTACGATCCCGCGTACGGTTACGAGATCGGGCACATCGTGCGCTCCGGCCTCGAGCGGATGTACGGCGGAACCCACACCGACCCGAACGTCATGTACTACCTGACGCTCTACAACGAGCCGATGGTCATGCCGGCCGAGCCGGAGAACGTCGACGTCGAGGGCATCGTGAAGGGCATCCACCACCTGAAGTCAGGGTGGGTCGACGGCCCGAAGGCCAACGTGCTCGCTTCGGGCGTCGGCGTGCCGTGGGCCCTCGAGGCCCAGCAGCTGCTCGCCGACGACTGGGGCGTGTCGGCCGACGTCTGGTCGGTGACCAGCTGGACCGAGCTCCGCCGCGACGGTTTGAAGGCCGAGGAGCACAACTTCCTGAACCCGAGCGAGCAGCCGCACGTGCCCTACCTGACCGACAAGCTGTCGGGGGCCCAGGGCCCGTTCGTCGCCGTGAGCGACTACATGCACGCGGTTCCCGACCAGATCCGGCAGTTCGTGCCCGGCGACTTCGCGACGCTGGGCGCCGACGACTTCGGCTTCAGCGACACCCGCCCCGCCGCCCGCCGGTTCTTCAAGATCGACGGCCCGTCGGTCGTCGTGCGTGTTCTCGAACAGCTGGCCGCTCGCAACGAGGTCGACCCGAACGCCCCGCAGTGGGCGATCGACAAGTACAAGCTGCACGATGTGACCGCCGGCACCTCGGGCTCAGCGGGCGGCGAGAGCTGAGCCGCACCGGAGTGATCGGCATCACGAGGGCGCGGGCTGATGGCCCGCACTAAAGAACAGACGCTCGCCTGGCTCCGAACGGTGTCGGGCGAGCTGTCGACGGCGACAATCAAGAAGCTCGACGAGACGCTTCCCTGGTACGGCGACATGCCGCCGGGGAGGCGCTCGGCCGTCGGGCTGGTCGCCCAGGCGGGCATCAAGTCGTTCATCACCTGGTACGACGACCCGACGACGACAACCTGGATCGCCTCCGACGTGTTCGGTTCGGCCCCGCGGGAACTCCTCCGCTCGGTCAGCCTGCAGCAGACGCTCCAGCTGATCCGGGTCGTCGTCGAGGTGGTCGAGGAGCGCATCGCGAACGGCGACCAGTCCCTTCGCGAGGCCATCCTGCTCTACTCGCGCGAGATCGCCTTCGCGTCGGCCGACGTCTACGCCCGCGCCGCGGAGGCACGCGGCCTCTGGGATGCCCGGCTCGAAGCTCTCGTCGTCGACTCCATCCTCTCCGGGGAGTACGACGACGAACTGCCGAGCCGCATCGCCGCCCTCGGCTGGCACGGCCACGGCGCCGTCAGCGTGCTCGTCGGCACCACGCCGCGGATGCTCGACGTCGACCAGTTGCGCCGCACGGCCCGCCACCTTTCGGCCGACGTGCTGATCGGCGTACAGGGCGGTCGACTCGTGCTCGTCATCGGCCGATCGCAGCCCGCGGTGGGAGCGGCCGACGAACCGCTTCCGGGCGCCGCTCCCCTGCCCACCCTTTCGTTCATGGACATCGCCAAGGCGCTGGAGCCGGGCTTCGGCCCCGGCCACCTCGTTCTCGGCCACGAAGTCGCCAGCCTCGTCGATGCATCCCGGAGCGCAAAGGCGGCCCTCGCCGGCTTCGCGGTCGCGAAGTCGTGGCGGAACGCCCCGCGCCCGGTCTACGCCGACGATCTGCTGCCCGAGCGCGCTCTCGCGGGCGACCCGCTCGCCCGCTCGACCCTCGTCAACCGCGTCTACAAGCCGCTGCAGGATCAGAGCCCCGAACTGATGACCACCCTCTGGTGCTACCTCGACAACGGCCGTTCGCTCGAAGGCACCGCCCGCGAGTTGTTCGTGCACCCCAATACCGTGCGCTACCGCCTGAAGCGGGTCTCCCAGGTGATCGGCTGGGATGCGACGGGTGCCCGTGAGGCGCTCATTCTGCAGTCCGCCCTCATCCTCGGCTCGATGAACGAGCCCGACCCCTCCGCCCGCAGGCGCTGACTCAGACCCCGACACCGATTCTGGCGGGCCCCTTCCGCCTGTGTCGGAGGGTTCTGACAGGCTTTCCTTGAATCTTCGATAGCTTTTCCACACCGCCATCTCGCCAATCCTTGAAAGACTGAACAACATGATCGTGATCGTCTGCCCCGGCCAGGGCTCCCAGACACCCGGCTTCCTCGCCCCCTGGGTGTCGGAACCCGCGTTCGCCGAGCATCTCGGCGCCCTCTCCGAGCTCGCAGGCCTCGACCTGCTGAAGCACGGCACCGAGAGCGATGCCGACACCATCCGTGACACCCGTATCGCCCAGCCGCTGATCGTGGCTGCGGGGCTGGTCGCACTCGGCGCCCTGCTCGCAGACGGCCGCCGGGCGAGGGTCGGCGGGGTCGCCGGCCACTCGGTGGGCGAGATCACCGCCGCGCAGGCGGCGGGCATCCTGAGCGAGAACGACGCGATGACGTTCGTGCGGGAACGCGGCAGCGCGATGGCAGACGCCGCCGCACTCACCCCGACCGGTATGAGCGCCGTCGTCGGCGGCGACGAAGACGAGCTGATCGCAGCGCTCGACGGCCTCGACCTGCAGCCCGCGAACTTCAACGGTGGCGGCCAGATCGTCGTCGCCGGCGCACTCGACAGGCTCGCCGAGCTCCCCGCGGTCGCCCCGCGAGGTGCCCGCGTCATTCCACTGCAGGTCGCCGGAGCGTTCCATACCCGCTACATGCAGCCGGCGGTGGAGCACCTCACCGAGGTTGCCTCGACACTCACCCCCGAGCATCCGACGCTCACCATCTGGACGAATCGTGACGGCGGTGTCGTCGACACCGGCGACGCGTTCCTCGACCTGCTCGTGGGCCAGGTCTCCTCCCCCGTGCGCTGGGACCGCACCATGGCGTCGTTCCTCGACGCCGGCATCACCGGCATCATCGAGGTCGCGCCCGCGGGTGCGCTCGTCGGGCTCGCCAAGCGCGGGCTGAAGGGCATTCCGTCTGTGGCGATCAAGACCCCTGACGATCTGCCCGCCGCCTACGAGATGCTGGCCGCGTCATGACCCAGCCCAGACTGCAGCAGTCCGTCGGCCATGAGTTCACCCGCATCTACGCCCTGGGTGCGGCCCGCGGCGATCTCGTCGTTCCGAACGACGAGCTGATCGAGGCGATCGACAGCTCGGACGAATGGATCCAGAAGCGCACCGGCATCATCGAACGCCGGCGTGCGCCCAAGGAGGTGACGGCTGTCGACCTCGCCGTCGAGGCCGGCCGTGAAGCGATCGAGAAGTCGGGCGTTCCCGCCGAGCAGATCGGCGCCGTCATCGTCGCGACCATCAGCAACCCGGTCGTCACCCCATCCGTCTCGACGCTCGTCGCCGAACGGGTGGGGGCACGCACCGCCGCCGCCTACGACATCGAAGCCGCGTGCGCCGGGTATGCCTACGCGATCGCGCAGGCCGACTCGCTGGTGCGGGCCGGTGTCGCCGAATACGTTCTCGTGATCGGAGCCGAGAAGCTGTCGGACTTCGTCAGCCCGACCGACCGTTCGATCTCGTTCCTGCTCGGTGACGGTGCCGGAGCCGCCGTCGTGGGGCCGAGCGACTTCCCCGGCATCTCGAAGTCCATCCTCGGGTCAGACGGCTCCAAGTGGGATGCGGTCGGCATGAACGGCACCTACACGGGGTTCCGCGCCGGCGAGAACGAGTGGCCGACCATGCGCCAGGAGGGTCAGACCGTCTTCCGCTGGGCCGTCTGGGAGATGGCCAAGGTGGCGCAGCAGGCTCTGGATGCCGCGGGCATCACCGTCGACGACCTGACCGCCTTCGTGCCGCACCAGGCCAACATGCGCATCGTCGACGAGTTCGCGAAGGTGCTGAAGCTGCCCGAGACCGTTCTGATCGGGCGGGACATCGCCACGACCGGCAACACGTCGGCGGCGTCGATTCCGCTGGCGACGCATCGACTGCTCTCCGAGCATCCGGAAGCCGCTGGCGGCCTCTGCCTGCAGATCGGCTTCGGCGCCGGGCTTGTTTTCGGCGCGCAGGTCGTCGTACTACCGGGGAACGGCCCCGCTCTCACCTAAACTGAATGTCGCCTCAAACGACACCGCCTCACCAGAGAGACCAACACCAGCCCTCTCGGGGCACCACCCAAGGAGAAAAAACAATGGCATTGTCCACCGAAGAAGTTCTCGCCGGCCTCGCCGAGCTCATCAACGACGAAACCGGCATCGCGGCTGACACGGTGGAGCTCGACAAGTCGTTCACCGACGACCTCGACATCGACTCCATCTCGATGATGACCATCGTCGTCAACGCCGAAGAGAAGTTCGACGTCAAGATCCCCGACGAAGAAGTCAAGAACCTGAAGACCGTCGGCGACGCCGTCACCTTCATCGCCAACGCCCAGGGCTAGGTTGCGGATGACCGGGGTCGACCTGCTCGCCCCCGGTCTCCGTGCCGCCCCGCACCACCCGATCCACCGCCTCTGATCCACAGGAAGTCCTCACATGAGCAAACGAATCGTCGTCACCGGCATCGGTGCGACCTCTCCCCTCGGCGGAACGGCCGAGGAGAGCTGGCAGGCCCTTCTGGGTGGCGCATCCGGCAACCGAACGCTCGAACAGGACTGGGTTGAGAAGTGGCAGGTGCCCATCACGATGGCCGCCCAGATCAAAGTGCCGTCGGTCGACGTTCTCTCACGCCAGGAGACGAAGCGCCTCGACCCCAACAGCCAGTTCGCCCTGACCGCGGCTCGCGAGGCCTGGGCCGACGCGGGTGCCCCCGGGGTCGAGCCCGAGCGTCTCGGTGTCGACTGGGCAACCGGGATCGGCGGCCTCTGGACCCTCCTCGACGCGTGGGACACGCTGCGAGAGCGCGGCCCGCGCCGCGTTCTGCCGATGACCGTGCCGATGCTGATGGCCAACGGGGCCGCAGCAGCGATCAGCATGGACATCGGGGCGCGCGCCTTCAGCCGCACTGACGTCTCCGCCTGTGCATCGAGCACCGAGTCGATCGCGAACGCCTACGACCACCTGCAGGCCGGCAACGCCGACGTCATCATTGCGGGCGGCTCCGAGGCGTGCATCCACCCGCTCCCCATCGCCTCCTTCGCCGCGATGCAGGCCCTCTCGAAGCGGCTCGACGACCCGGCGACCGCCTCGCGGCCGTACGACGTCTCCCGTGACGGCTTCGTGCTCGGCGAAGGGGCCGCAGCCGTCGTTCTCGAGACCTACGAACACGCTGTCGCCCGGGGAGCGAAGATGTACGCCGAACTGCTCGGCGGTTCCGTCACCAGCGACGCGTACCACATCACCGCTCCCGACCCCCAGGGGTCTGCTGCAGCCCGCGCGATGAAGGCCGCTGTCGAGAACGCCGGTTACGCCCTCTCCGATGTCGCCCACATCAACGCCCACGCGACCAGCACACCGGTCGGCGACATCGCCGAGTACAACGCTCTGCGCCGCGTGTTCGGCGAGGCCGTGGAGGGCATCCCGGTCTCGGCGACCAAGGCGTCGACCGGCCACCTGCTCGGCGGGGCCGGAGCGATCGAGGCGATCTTCGTCATCAAGGCACTGCAGGAGCGGATTGCACCGCCGACGATCAACCTGTCGGAGCAGGATCCGGAGATCCACCTCGACGTTGTGACGTCGCCGCGGGCACTGCCGGCCGGCGATGTGGTCGCGATCAGCAACTCGTTCGGCTTCGGCGGGCACAACGCTGTCGCCGCCTTCAAGACGGTCTGATTCAGTTCCGGCTTCGAGCCGGGTAGGGAGAGGGGCCACGACATCCCGTGTCGCGGCCCCTCTTCTGCGTTCTGCCCGTCGTCAGCCGACGGAGTGCAACCAGACCACCGGGGCGAAGTCGCTGGCGTAGCGGAACGGCTCGAGCTCGTCGTCCCACGCCTGGCCGAGCGCCAACCGCAGCTCCCGGTGCAGTTCGAGCGCGTTCGTGCCGGCCGACTCCATGGCGGCGCGCACCCGGTCTTCAGGGATGACGGTGTTGCCGGCACTGTCGGTCTGCGCGAAGTAGATGCCGAGGTCGGGCGTGTGCATCCACCGGCCACCGTCGCGCCCGGGCGCCGGGTCTTCGGTGACCTCGTAGCGCAGATGCTCCCAGCCGCGCAGAGCTGAGGCGATGGCCGCGCCGGTGCCGGCTGCGCCCTCCCAGTAGAACTCGGCGCGTTGCGAGCCGCGGAGTACGGGCTGCTCGATCCACTTGAAGTTCACGGCACGACCAATTGCGCGACCTGCAGCCCACTCGACGTGAGGGCAGAGCGCGCGGGGAGCGGAGTGAACGTAAATCACTCCGCGTGCGACTGATGCCACCATCTTCTTCTCCATTCGTGAGGTACGTCTTCCCCAACGACCTGTGAATGGATGCCCGGGCCGACGGCCCTCGAACGGTGACACGTGTGTTCAATTGTGGGTGGTGCTGGTCTCAGTATGCACGACCGGCCGCGCACATCACAAGGCGGCGAATCGAGCAACCCTATACTCAGTAGGTCATTCACGGTTTCGGGAGGTGTGCAGGTGTCGGTTCGGTCGAACATCCTCGCCGTGCTGACGCTCGGGCCGGCGTACGGACTGCAGTTGCATGCCGAGATCGAGGCCCGCACCGACCGCGCCGGCCGCATCAACGTCGGGCAGATCTACTCGACGCTCACCCGCCTCGTCGAGGCCGGGCTGGTGGGCTCTGCTCCGCGCGGGGAGGACTCGCTGCCGCTCTACGAGTTGACCGACGCGGGGCGCCGCGAGGCTGCGGCGTGGCTCGGGGAGATCGGCACGGCCGCTCCCTCGTGGGCCGAGATGGTGGAGCAGGTGCTGCTCGTCGCGTCCCTCCCCGGGGTGTCCCTCGATGCGCTGCTCGACGACTACCGGGCCTTCTGGTGCGGAGTGGTCGGGGCGGTGTCGGAGGGGCGCGACGAGCAGCACCTGCTCCACCATCTCGGCCCACGAG
>NZ_PSTT01000163.1 GCF_002931235.1 Subtercola sp. Z020
GTGGTGGCGATGGCCGGGGTGGTGGAGGCGGGGGATCCGGGCTCGGCCGAGGGTGCGGCCGTGAGCAGGGTGCCGCCGATCCAGGTGCCGGCGATGAGCACCGCGGCTGCGGCGACGGCGAGGAGCGCGATGCGGCGTCCCCGCTTCCGCGGCGGCTCGGCGGTAGTTGAGGTGCCGCCGCCGTTGCCGCTGCCGCGGCCGCGCGGCGGGGTTGCCGATGCGAGGTGCACGGTGTCGACGCGGGTCGCGGCGGTCTGTGCCGCGGCCGTGGCTGTAGTCGCACCTACGCCGGCACCGAGGCTGGCGCCGGCGCCTGCAGCCGCAACGGTCGCACCGGGTATATTGCCGGCGGAGGGTGCGCGCACGGTGGCCGCGGTGGCGTCGTCCGTGGTGCCGATACCCGAGCCTCCGACAGCGGCGACGCTCGCGGCGGCTGCACCAGCGGCACCTGCGGCCGCGCCGGCACCGGGCATCACCGCGGTGGGCGCATCCATTGGGCGGGTCAGGGCATCCCACGAGTCACCGGCTGCAGCAGCACCGGCGGAACCTGCGGCACCGGCACCCGCGGCACCCGCACCTGCGGCACCGGCACCCGCGGCACCCGCACCTGCGGCACCGGCACCCGCGGCACCCGCACCGGCGGCACCTGCGGCACCGGCCCCCGCACCCGCAGCACCTCGCCCACGAGCGCCT
>NZ_PSTT01000042.1 GCF_002931235.1 Subtercola sp. Z020
CGCCCCGCACCCAGCACCTGCGCGGGCGCCGTGTTCGCCACCTGCGCCCCGCACCCTGCACCTGCGCGGCGAGAGGTACTGCACTCGTCGAAGGGAAGGAGCATCGCCGGCGTTCCGCGGCGTGTAAGGGTACGTTCGCTGAGCTCACGCGGGCGCAACCGGCAACCGGGGCCCGCGTTGCCGGGGGAAGCCCCCCGAGCAGACAAGGGGCGGGGTCAGCCGAGGGGCCAGGCGGTGCGGGCGATGAAGTCGGGGTCTTTGGTGCGGCGCATGTAGTCCTGGAAGGAGGTGGCCTGGTCGGCGAACCAGGCGGCCTGGGAGTGGTGGAGCTGGTGCTGGGACATGTCGAGCTCCGCAGCGTAGCGCGCGGCGAGGGACTGGGCGACGCGGCCGGCAGCGATGGCGTCGGCGCCCGCGTCGTGGGCGTCGAGGAGTTCGACCTCGTAGAAGGTGGCGGTGGCCTCCAGGGTGCGCTTTCCCCGGCGGTACCGGTCGAGGGCCTTGTCGATGACGAGGGGGTCGACGACCGGGATCGGCTCCCGAAGGGGAGTGATGCCGTGGCGGCGGGCCTCGCGGTCGAGCAGGGTGAGGTCGTAGGGGGCGTTGTAGATCACGATCGACAGGCCCTGGTCGAGGGCGTCGGTGAGGGCATCCACGATCTCGGCGACGACGTCTGTTGCGGCGCGGCCCTCGGCGACGGCGCGCTCAGTGCTGACGCCGTGGATGGCTGCGGCGCCGGCGGGGATGGGCACGCCGGGGTTCGCGATCCAGTCGTAGCGTGACTCGGTCGTGCCGGTGTGGTCGATGATGCTGACGTTGGCGGTGACGACGCGGCTGGTCTCGACGTCGATTCCGGTGGTCTCGAGGTCGAACACCGCGAGGCGGTGCGCCCACGTGGGCCAGTCGGGCAGGGGAGGCGCCAGGAGCGCGGTCGCCGAGCGGGAGGTGGCCGGCTCGTCGGCCCCCCGGGCATCCGGAACCGAACCGGCCGACCCGCCGTGAAGCAGCGGAACCCGGGGCCGATCGTTCAACACGTGCCGGCCGTGCGGCAGCACCTCGGACGGTTCGAGGTCGAACAGCGGCACGGAGACGGATTGCACGGGGTTGGTCACGGTGCGACTCTAGAACGATCCACTGACACTGGTGGGTCAGGCCGCCGCGAGCCGCAGAAGAGGGAGCGAAAGACGCCCACGCTCAGTACACCTCGACCCCGGCCTGGCCGATCCGCAGCCAGTAGAAGCTCTGCGTGGCGAGCGTCAGCGTGAGCGTGCCGTCGTCGCCGATCGTCGGGAACTCGCCGCCACCGAACAGGTCGCTGAGGCGCCGCCCGGCGAACTCCGGCAGTTGCAGCGTGACCGACACCGGGTTGTGCGCGAAACTGAACACACAGAGGATGCGCTCGGGCGCATCGCCCCACTGCGAGTCCGACCCGGCGTAGGAGCGCACGAACGACAGGATCGAGTCGTGGCTCGTCGGAACGATGTCGAGCGAGCCGAGGCCGAACGCCGGGTGCGCCTTGCGCACGTGGATCACGTTCCGCACCCAGTGCAGCATCGACCGCGACTGGGCCAGCTGCGACTCCACGTTCACGACCGTGTAGTTGTAGACGAGCGACTGCACGACAGGCAGGAACAGCTTGCCCGGGTCGGCTGTCGAGAAGCCCGCGTTGCGGTCGGGCGTCCACTGCATCGGCGTGCGCGACGAATCGCGGTCGGGCAGCCAGATGTTGTCGCCCATGCCGATCTCGTCGCCGTAGTAGAGGAACGGCGATCCCGAGAGTGAGAAGAGCAGGGCATGCGCGAGCTCGAGTTCTGCCCGCGAGTTGTCGAGCAGGGGAGCGAGGCGGCGCCGGATGCCGATGTTCGCCCTCATGCGCGGGTCGTAGGCATACCAGCCGTACATGGCCTGCCGGTACTCCTCGCTGACCATCTCGAGGGTCAGCTCGTCGTGGTTGCGGAGGAAGACGCCCCACCCGGCGCCCTCGGGAATGGCCGTGACGTCGGACAGTACGCGGATCAGCTCCGTCGCCGTCTGCGACCGGAGCGAGTAGAAGATGCGCGGCATCACCGGGAAGTCGAACGCCATGTGGCATTCGGGCTCCTCCTCGGTACCGAAGAATGCGGCCACTTCGCGCGGCCACTGGTTCGCCTCGGCGATCATGATGCGGCCGGGGTACTCCCGATCCACCATCTGTCGCAGCTTCGCGACGAACTCGTGCGTCTTGGGCTCGCCCTCGCCGTTGCCCTCTTCGCTCACATAGAGGTAGGGGATGGCGTCGAGGCGAAAGCCGTCGACGCCAAGGTCGAGCCAGAACCGCACGATCTCGAACATGGCCTCGTGCACGGCCGGGTTCTCGAAGTTCAGGTCGGGCTGGTGCGAGAAGAAGCGGTGCCAGAAGAACTGCCGCCGCACCGGGTCGAACGTCCAGTTCGACTCCTCCGTGTCGACGAAGATGATGCGCACGTTCTCGTACTTCGTGTCGGTGTCGCTCCAGACGTAGAAGTCGCCGTACGGCCCCTCTGGGTCGCTCCGCGATTGCTGGAACCACTCGTGCTGGTCGGAGGTGTGGTTCAGCGGCAGGTCGATCACGACGCGCATGTTGCGCTCGTGCGCCTTCGTCACCAGGTCTCTGAACTCGTCGATCGACCCGAATTCCGGCAGGATCGAGCGGTAGTCCGAGATGTCGTACCCGCCGTCGCGGAGCGGCGAGTCGAAGAACGGCGGCAACCACAGGCCGTCGATGCCGAGCCACTGCAGGTAGTCGAGCTTCGACACCAGGCCGGCGAGGTCGCCCGAGCCGTCACCGTTGCCGTCGACGAACGACCGGATCATCACCTCGTAGAAGACCGACCGTCGATACCACTGCGGGTCGAGGGTGAGACCGGGCAGTTGGATGGGGGCGGTGAAGCTCACAGAAGACCTTCCCTGAAGCGATCTCGGGTGGAACGAAAGCGGGTGCTGCCCACGCTAGTGCAGTTCGGCGTGGAGTTTCGAAGCAACGGGTCGTGGATGCCCGGGCCTAAGATTGGGGCGATGATTCCGCCTTCTCCCTACGCCCGCCAGCTTGCCGACCTCCCCGTGACCCGGCAGAGCATCGAGGTGCTCGGCGGGACGACTGAGCTCTGGACGTACGGCCCCGCAGCGGCCACCGCAGACGGCTCCGCAGACGCCCCCGCAGCAACCACGACGATCCTCCTCGTGCACGGCTTTCGCGGCGACCACCACGGCCTCGAACCCGTTGCCGCTCAGCTGCCCGGCTACCGCACCGTGCTGCCCGACCTGCCCGGCTTCGGCATCTCCACCCCGCTCGACGTCGACGGCGCGCTCGGGGTGCAGCACGACATCCACGGCTACTCGGCCTGGCTGCGGGAGCTGGTCGCCGAGCTGAGGCGCGACGCGGGCCCGTCCGAGCGCTTCGTCGTTCTCGGGCACTCCTTCGGGTCGATCATCGTCTCCGCCGCCCTCGCTGACGGCCTCGAGGTCGACGACGTGGTGCTGGTCAACCCGATCGCCGCCCCCGCCCTGAGCGGGCCCCGCGGCATCCTGACCCGTCTCGCCGTCTTCTACTACCGGGTGGGTGCCTGGCTGCCCGAGCGCCCCGGTTTTGCCTGGCTGCGTCTCGGAATCGTGACCCGATTCATCAGCATCACCATGACGAAGACGCGCGACAGGGCGCTCCGCCGGTGGATCCACGACCAGCACGACCAGTTCTTCGGCGCGTTCTCGAACCGCCGCGTGGTTCTCGACGCCTTCGAGGCGTCGGTGAGCAACGACGTCTCGGAGTACGCCTCGCGCATCACGCCGCCGACGCTGCTGATCGCCTCCGACAGCGACGACATCACGCCGGTCGCCGAGCAGCACACGCTGGTGGCGGCGATTCCGGATGCCCGGCTGGTCGTGCTCGAGGGCGTCGGTCATCTCGTGCACTACGAGATGCCGCGTGAGGCGGCCGCGGCGATCGAAACGTTCTTGGCCGAAGGGCGCGGCGAGAACAGCACGAGCAGTCTGGCCGAGGCCCGCCCGTGAAGATCGTCTTCGACTGCCGCTACACCCGCATCGGCCGGCACGACGGCATCAGCCGCTACACCGCCGGCCTCGTCACCGCCCTGGCCGAGCTGCATCCGGTCACCATGCTGATCAGTGACAGACGCCAGCTCGAGATGCTGCCCGACCTGCCGTTCGCCCTCGCAAGCGCCCCCACCAGCCCCCGTGAGCTCTTCGTCGCGCGCCAGGTCAACAAGCTCGACCCCGACGTCGTCTTCACCCCGATGCAGACCATGGGCACCGCGGGCCGGCGGTACCCGCTCGCCCTCACGGTGCACGACCTCATCTACTACTCCAACCCGACGCCGCCCCGCGAGTTCGCCTGGCCGCTCCGCCTGCTCTGGCGGCTCTACCACACGGCCTGGTGGCCGCAGCGGCTGCTGCTGAACCGCGCCGACGCGGTCGTCACCGTCTCGCACACCACGCAGGCCCTCGTCGAGAAGCACCACCTCACCACGAAGCCGATCGTCGTGGTGAGCAACGCCGCCGATGTGCTCGCCGCGGAGGGCGTTCCGACCGCCGGCGACAGCGGCCCGGTCGCCCGCGCCGCAGCGAAGTCGCTCGTCTACATGGGCTCGTTCATGCCCTACAAGAACGTCGAGACGCTCGTCGAGGCGATGCCTCTGCTCCCCGAGTACACGCTCCACCTCATGAGCAAAGTACGCCCGGCAGACCGCGCGCGTCTCCAGGCTCTGGCTCCGGATGCCCGGCTCGTCTTTCACGACGGCGCCTCCGACGCCGAGTACCTCGAGGTGATCGACAGCGCCACGGCACTGGTCACCGCCTCACTCGAGGAGGGTTTCGGCATCCCGCTCGTGGAGTCGATGAGCCGCTGCACGCCCGTCGTCGTGAGCGACATCCCGGTCTTTCGCGAGATCGGGGGAGACGCGGCGCTCTACTTCGATGCGACCGACCCCCGCGCGCTGGCCGATGCGGTGGAGCAGCTCGAAGACCCGAAGGAGTGGTTCCGCCGGTCGCTCGCGTCAAAGGATCGGGCCGAGACCTTCAGCTGGGCGTCGTCGGCTACTGCGCTTCTGGCGTTACTTGAAGAGCTAGCTCAGAGACCGGCTCGCCGTTGAACTCGTCGAGGCGCAACTCGCCGTCGGTGTAGCTGAAGTAGTGCACCGATCCGTTCGGGATGCGCTCGTCGGGCAGCGGGCGGTCACCGCCGGTGGCGTAGCGCACGAGGGACGAGATCACGCCGCCGTGGCAGACGACGACCAGCGATTCACCCGGACGGCTCTCGGCGATGCGGATGAGGGCCGCCCGAACCCGATCCTGAACCTCACGGTGCGTCTCGCGGCCCGGCACGACGATGTGCGAGGGGAACCGCTCGTGCAGCTCGCGGTAGTCCATGCCTTCTGCGTCGCCGTAGCGGCGTTCGACGAGCTCGGCGTCGACGGTCGGCTGGGGCAGCCCGAGCGCCGCGGCGATGATCTCGGCTGTCTCGCGGGCCCGGGAGAGCGGGCTGGTCAGCACCTCGTCGAAGTGCTCGCCGACCAGCGTCGCAGCCGTCTCGCGCGCTTCGGCCCGCCCCGTGTCGTTCAGCGGGATGTCGGTGCTGCCCTGGATGCGCTTGGCCAGGTTCCAGTCGGTCTGGCCGTGGCGAACGAGCGCGAGTCGGGTCATGCGTTCAGGGTATCAATCGTGCGGCCAGCGCCGTCAACGTCTCGGTGGTGCCGGCATCCAGCTTCACCGTCGCTCGCGAGTCGCCCTTCGTGTCGCCCCTGTTGATGATGACGATGGGCAACCGGCGACGGCGGGCCTGCTCGAGAAGGCGGATGCCCGAGTTCACCACGAGCGACGAGCCGGCGATGATCAGGGCCTCGGATGCCCGCACCAGGTCGCTCGCCTCGCCGAAGCGCTCCTTGGGGATGAACTCGCCGAAGAACACGACGTCGGGCTTCAGGATGCCGCCGCAGACCGTGCACACCGGAACCACGAAGTCGGCCCAGTTCGTGACCTCGGCGTCGCCGTCGGGGTTCACCGTCACGGCGTCGGGCTTGGTGATCCAGGGGTTGGCGGCGTCGATCGTGGCGCCGATGCTGTCGCGGGCGAACATCTGGCCGCAGTTCAGGCAGCGCACCCTGTCCATCGAGCCGTGCAGGTCGACCACGCGGTTCGAGCCGGCCCGAACGTGCAGGCCGTCGACGTTCTGCGTGACGATGCCCGTGACGACGCCGGCCTGCTCCATCGTGGCGAGCACGGCGTGCCCGATGTTCGGGCGGGCGGCGTCGAAGAGCTTCCAGCCGAGGTGGCTGCCGGCCCAGTAGCGCTTGCGGAAGTCGGCGTTCGCGAGGAACTGGTCGAAGGTCATCGGGTTGCGCTTCGGCGCACCCTCGCCGCGGTAGTCGGGAATGCCGGAGTCGGTGCTGACGCCGGCGCCGGTCAGCACGACGACACGCTTGCCGGCCAGGGCGTCGACGGCGGCGTCGAGCGCATCGGAGGACTCGGGGATGCCCGGCACACCCCGCTCGGATTCCGTCAGAGCCACGACCGCACCACCTTCGCGCGGGCTGTTCGTTCACACCGCACCCCTTGAGTCTAAGAGTTCTTGTTTTCGTAAATGTTTCCGGCGACTGGCAGAGTGGTGTTCCGTGCCCCTCATCCCGATCGACGACCTCTCCGACCCCGGGCTCGCCGACTACCGCGACCTGACCGATGTCGCCCTGCGACGGGTGAGCGAGCCGGCGGGCGGGCTGTACATCGCCGAGTCGGCGAAGGTCATCGAGCGTGCGCTGGCCGCCGGGCATGTGCCGCGATCGGTGCTCTGCGAGCAGAAGTGGGCGGCGGGCATCCAGAGCCTCGTCGCACCGGATGTGCCCGTCTACGTCGGGTCGTCTGCCCTGCTCGAGAGCCTCACGGGGTTCAATCTGCATCGCGGGGCGCTGGCCTCGATGCAGCGACCGGCCCTGCCGTCGGTGGCGTCTCTGCTGCAGGATGCCCGGCGAGTCGTCATTCTCGAAGACATCGTCGACCACACCAACGTGGGCGCGATCTTCCGTTCGGTCGCGGGTCTCGGCGCCGATGCCGTGCTGGTGACGCCGCGCTCGGCCGACCCGCTCTACCGGCGCAGCGTGCGCGTGTCGATGGGAACGGTGCTGCAGGTTCCGTGGACGCGGCTACCGGAGTGGGATGTCGCGGCGGGGCAGCTGCACGATGCGGGCTTCTCGATCGCGGCGCTGGCCCTCGCCGACGACGCCGTGACGCTCGATGCGTACGCGGCCTCGCCGCCTGCGCGGGTGGCGATCCTCGTCGGCACGGAGGGCGACGGGCTCTCACGGGCGGCGCTCTCGGCGGCGGACACGGTGGTGACGATCCCGATGCTGCACGGCGTGGACTCGCTGAACGTGGCGTCGGCGACCGCGGTCGCCCTCTGGGCGCTCCGCGTGCCCCCGTCCGCCGACTGACCCGGGCCGGCTGGCGCGCGGCGGACTCCGCCCGCCGCCCGACCTCGCCACCGCACGGCAGGCGGCTCGCGCGGGCGGCGGCGGGGGGCGTGCGGGGTCAGTCGGCGCGGTGCGCCAGCACGGGGCCGGCGGCGGGGCGCTTCGGCGCCAGCCCATCGCCCGAGGACTGGTGCCGCACCCGGCGCAGCACCCACGGCACGAAGTACTCGCGCGCCCACACCAGGTCTTCGGCGCGCGCCTGCCGCCAGCGCACGGCGGGCAGCGGTTCGGGGGAGTTCGGCTGCAGGTCGTTCGGCACGTTCAGCGCCGCGAGCACCGTTCGCGCGATCTCGTGGTGCCCGTAGGCGTTCAGGTGCAGGCGGTCGGGCGCCCACATCCCGGCGTTCTGGATCGCGCCGAGCCCCCACTGGTCGGCCACCACGAGGTCATACTTAGCCGCGATCGCGCGGATGTTCTCGTTGTAGATGGCGACTTTGCCCCGGATGCTCCGGAACACCGGCGAGAACCCCACATCCGTGCCCGTGAAGACCACGATGGTCGCGCCGCTCTCGCTGAGCCGGGCCATACCGGCGTCGAGCTGGGCCGCGATGCGGTCGGGGTCGGTTCCGGGCCGGATGATGTCGTTGCCGCCGGCCGAGATCGTGATCAGGTCGGGCTTCAGCTCCAGCGCCGGCTCCACCTGCTCCTCGAGGATCTGGCGGATGAGACGCCCACGAATAGCGAGGTTGGCATACGAGAAGTTGCCGTCGGCCTGGGCGCTCAGAACCTCCGCCACACGATCGGCCCAGCCACGGTGGCCGCCCTCGCTGCGCGGCTCGGGGTCGCCGATCCCTTCGGTGAAGGAGTCTCCGAGGGCGACGTAACGGCGCCAGGGGTGCGGTTCGGTCATGAGTAGTTCTCCTGCGACAAGTTTCCTGCCCTCCACCCTACGACTCGTGGGACGCCCGCGCCTCTGGTGGTCAGCGCGGGGCTGCGATGGCCGACACGGCGTCGCGCCAGAGATGCATGCCGAAGTAGCTCCGCCAGGGCGCGACGCGCTCCGCGAAACGCACGAGCTCGCGGCGCTCGGAGGGCAGGCCGAGAGCGGCGGCCCCCGCTCGCAGCGCGAGGTCGCCGTCGAGCAGGATGTCGGGGGCTCCGAGCACGCGCATCGCCACGTATCCGGCCGTCCACGGCCCGATGCCCGGCATCGCTTCGAGGCTCGCCATCAGTTCGGGCACGCTCCGGTCGCGGCCCAGAACGAGCGACCCGTCGGCGAGGGCGTCGGCCACGGCCAGGATCGTGCGCACCCGCGACGCCGGCCCCCGCACGACACCGACGCCGCCGGCGGAGAGCTGCGCGGCCGTCGGGAACAGCAGCGACAGGCCGGCGGGTGCGATGGCGGCCAGCCGGGCATCCAGCCGGTCGCCGAGCGCGGCTGCGAGCGTGCCCTGCACGGTGCGCGCCGCCTTCACAGAGACCTGCTGGCCGATGAGGGTGCGGAAGAGGGTCTCGTGCGGGTCGGTCGAGCCGGGCATCCGGATGCCCGGGGCCGCCGCCAGCGACGCCGCCAGTTCGGGCACCCTCCCGAGAGCCGCATCAATGGCGGGCGCGTCGGCGTCGAGGTCGTAGAGCCGGCCGATGGCGGCGGAAACGGCCGCGACCCCGCCTCCTGCCACGCCACCGTCTGCGGGCTCCGCGCCGGCGAACCACACGCGTCCGGTGACGCCGGCGGGCGAGGCACGCACCGCCACCACGGCCTGCGCCGCGCCGCCTGCGGAAGCCGCGGCCGCACCCGCAGCCGCACCCGGCACCGCCAGCGTGCGCCAGTACTCCCCGTCGACCACCGCCTCCACCCCCGCGACCGCGTGTGCCGCGAGGAAGCGCGTCACGCCCGCGTGGTCGAACGGCTGGCGCGCGGGCAGGGTGAAGGTGGCGGGGAGCACGTCCCATTCTCACCCCGCCCCGACCCCGGCAGCACCCCGCCAGAGCACCCGGCGGCCGGTTGGGCGAGCCGCGGCGCGAGCGGGTAGTGTGTCGGAAAGTGACTATTTCGCCTGCCTCCGGACGACCTGTCGGAACCTCTGCGGCCGAACACCTCTCCCCGAGCTTTCCCGAACGGGCCGCCTGGGGAACCGTCGGCAAACTGCGCGCCTGGCAGTCAGAGGCCCTCACCGCCTACTTCGAGCACGAGCCCCGCGACTTTCTCGCAGCCGCCACACCGGGCGCCGGCAAGACCACGTTCGCACTCCGGCTCGCCGCCGAACTGCTGGCACGCAAGACCGTCGACCGCATCACCGTCGTCGCCCCCACAGAGCACCTGAAGAAGCAGTGGGCCGACGCGGCGCACCGGGCGGGCATCCGGCTCGACCCCACCTTCAAGAACGCGCACGGCCGTCACGCCGCCCACTACCACGGCGTGGTCGTGACCTACGCTCAGGTCGCGACCCGGGCCGAGCTGCACCGCGATCTCACCCTGAGCGGTCGCACCCTCGTCATCCTCGACGAGGTGCACCACGGCGGTGACGCCCTCAGCTGGGGCGACGCGATCCGTGAGGCGTTCGAGCCCGCGACCCGGCGGCTCAGCCTCACCGGTACGCCGTTCCGCTCCGACACCGCCCCCATTCCGTTCGTGTCGTACCTGCCCGACGAGCACGGCATCCGCACCTCCCTCACCGACTACAACTACGGTTACGGCCGTGCCCTGAGAGACGGCGTCGTTCGGCCCGTGCTGTTCATGGTCTACGCCGGCCACATGCGCTGGCGCGACGGCGTGGGGGAGGAGATGGAGGCCCGGCTCGGCGAGGGCAACACGAAAGACATCACCTCGCAGGCCTGGCGTACCGCGCTCGACCCGAAGGGCGACTGGATACCGCAGGTACTGAAGGCCGCGGACCGTCGGCTGAGCGAGGTGCGCCAGTCGGTTCCGGATGCCGGTGGCCTCGTCATCGCGACCGACCACTATGCCGCCCGCGCCTACGCCGACGTTCTGGCAGAGATCACCGGCCAGCCGATCACGATCGTGCTGAGCGACGAGAAGGAGGCCAGCGACCGCATCGAGGAGTTCTCGAACTCGTCGAGACGCTGGATGGTCGCTGTTCGCATGGTGTCGGAGGGCGTCGACATCCCGCGCCTCTCCGTCGGCGTCTACGCGACCAGCGCGTCGACCCCGCTGTTCTTCGCCCAGGCGATCGGCCGCTTCGTGCGGGCCAGGCGCCGCGGGGAGACCGCATCCATCTTCCTGCCGAACGTGCCGAGCCTGATGGCCCTCGCCAACACGATGGAGATGGAACGCGACCACGCGCTCGACCGTCGCGAGACGGGTGACCCGGCCGTCGACATGTTCGCTCCCGAAGAGGACATGATGGATGCCGCGAACCGGCAGGAGAAGGCCTCAGACGCCCTGCAGCAGGAGTTCACGTTCGAGCCGATCTCCTCGCACGCGACCTTCGACATGGTCGTCTACGAGGGCGACGAATTCGGTGCAGAAGCGCTCGGCGGCAGCGACGAGGAGCTCGACTTCATCGGCATCCCGGGCCTGCTCGAACCCGACCAGGTGCGCGAGCTGCTGCAGCACCGGCAGGCCCGCCAGGCCAAGCGCAAGCACGAGCCCGGCTACACGGCACCCGAGGTGCAGACTCCGGATGCCGCACCCGCCGCTCCTCTCTACCGCACGCTGAAGGAGCAGCGGTCGCTGCTGAACAGTGTCGTCGGCATCTGGGCGAAGACGTCGGGGGAGCCGCACGGCCTCATCCACGCGGAACTCCGCCGGGTCTGCGGCGGGCCGGCGGTCGCCCAGGCGAGCGTCACGCAGCTGCAGGCGCGCATCCAGACCGTTCGCAAGTGGATCGGCACGCACTAGACATGCCCGCACCAGCTATGAAGGAGTCACGATGAAATACCTGAAACTCGGCGCGAGCGGCCTCGAGGTGTCGGCGATCACGCTCGGCTGCATGAGCTACGGCACCGCCAGCCGCGGCAACCACGACTGGACTCTCGACGAGGAGACCAGCAGGCCGTTCATCCGCCAGGCCCTCGACGCCGGAATCACCACGTTCGACACCGCGAACATCTACTCCGACGGCACGAGCGAGGAGTTCGTCGGTCGCGCCCTGAACGATTTCGCCTCGCGTGAAGACATCGTGATCGCCACCAAGGTGCACGGTGCGATGCGCCAGACCCCGAACGGCGGCGGCCTCAGCCGGGTGCACATCATGAACCAGATCGACGCGTCGCTCCGCCGGCTGGGCACCGACTACGTCGACCTGTACCAGATCCACCGGTGGGACGACAGCGTTCCGATCGAGGAGACGATGGAGGCACTGCACGACGTCGTGAAGGCGGGCAAGGCGCGCTACATCGGTGCGTCGTCCATGTTCGCGTGGCAGTTCGCGAAGGCCCAGTACACGGCCGACCTCGGCGGCTGGACCCGGTTCGTCTCGATGCAGGACCACTACAACCTGATCCAGCGCGAAGAAGAGCGCGAGATGCACCCGTTCTGCCTCGACCAGGGCGTCGGCGTGCTTCCATGGAGCCCGCTCGCCCGAGGGCGCCTCACCCGCCCCTGGGGCGAGCAGACCGCCCGCGACAGCTCCGACAATGTCAGCGCGAAGGTCTACGCCGGCACCGAGAGCGGTGATGAGCAGGTGTCGGATGCCGTGGCCTCCGTAGCCGCGAACCGCGGCGTCTCGCGGGCGCAGGTCGCCCTCGCCTGGGTGCGCCAGCAGCCGGCCGTCACCTCGCCGATCGTCGGCGCCACCAAGCCGCACCACCTCGAAGACGCGGTCGCATCCGTCGACCTCACCCTCACACCCGAAGAGCTCGAGACCCTCGAAGCTCCGTACCAGCCCCACGTACCGACAGGATTCTGAACACATGACAACCACCGTCAACGCCATCGCCGCGCCCTCCGCCACCGAGCCGCTTGTCAGAACGACCATCGAGCGCCGCGACGTCGGCGCGAAGGATGTGCTGATCGAGATCGCCTATTCGGGCATCTGCCACTCCGACATCCACACCGTGCGCGGCGAGTGGGGCCAGATCCAGTACCCGCAGGTCGTCGGGCATGAGATCGTCGGCGTCGTGACCGAGGTCGGCCCCGAGGTCACCCTGCACAAGGTCGGCGACCGCGTCGGCGTCGGCTGCATGGTCAACTCGTGCCGCGAGTGCGAGAACTGCCTGGCCGGTGCCGAGAACTACTGCCTGAAGGGCAACACCGGCACGTACACCGCGGTCGATCGCGACGGAACGATCACGCAGGGCGGCTACTCGACCCACATCGTGGTCGTCGAGGACTTCGTGCTGCGCGTTCCCGAGGCGATCCCCTACGAGAAGGCGGCGCCGCTGCTCTGCGCCGGCATCACCACCTACTCACCCCTCGCACACTGGAACGCCGGCCCCGGCAAGAAGGTCGCGGTCGTCGGTCTCGGCGGCCTCGGCCACATGGCGGTCAAGATCGCCCACGCCATGGGCGCCGAGGTCACGGTGCTCTCGCAGACGCTGTCGAAGAAGGAGGACGGGCTGCGCCTCGGCGCCGACCACTACTACGCGACCGGCGACCCCCAGACGTTCAAAGACCTGCGGAACAGCTTCGACCTGGTGATCAACACGGTCAGCGCGAAGATCGACCTGAACGCCTACCTGCGCCTTCTCTCGCTCGACGGCACGTTCGTGAGCGTGGGCGCGCCGCCCGAGCCGCTCGACGTGCAGGTGTTCACGCTGTTCAACAACCGTCGCTCGTTCGCGGGGTCGAGCATCGGCAGCATCGCAGAGACGCAGGAGATGCTCGACTTCTGCGCCGAGCACGGCATCGCGCCCGAGACCGAGCTGATTGAGGCGAGCGCAGACGCGGTCAACGAAGCCTACGAGCGGGTGCTGGCCTCCGACGTTCGCTACCGCTTCGTCATGGACATCACGACGCTCGCCGCCGCCTAGCGGCCGCGCTCCCGTTCTGCTCTCAGGCCGCGGGATCCACGATCACGATCGGGATCTCGCGGTCTGTCTTCGTCTGGTAGTCCGCGTAGTCGGGGTAGAGGCCGACCATCTTCTCCCAGAGCGCCGGCTTCTCCTCCGGCGTGGCCGTGCGGGCGGTGCCGCGGATGATGCGGCCCTTGTTCTGCACGACGACCTCGGGGTTCGCTTCGAGGTTCAGGTACCAGACCGGATGCTGCGGGGCACCGCCCATCGACGCCACCATGATCTGGCGGCCCTCGTCTTCGGCCCCGATCAGGCAGGTGCGTCGCCAGTCGCCGCTCTTTCGCCCCTGGGTGGTCAGCAGCACGAGGGGCGCACCGCCCGGGAACACGGGCTTCTCGCCGTCGGTGGCGAGGTATTCGGCGATCTGCTTCGCCACCCACTCCTGCTCGTTGTCGATCGGGTTCTCGGGGGAGGCCCCCGCCACGCTCTCAGTAGTCATACCTCAGCTTAAACACAAGAATGCCCCCAGCCGGAGCCGGGGGCATTCTCAAGAACCTGCCGTTTTAGAAGCGCGTGTCGCTTCTAAAACAATTTGCTACAGGCTGCGGATGTTCTCCGCCTGCGGGCCCTTCGGGCCCTGCGTCACGTCGAACTCGACGCGCTGGTTCTCGTCGAGCGACTTGTAGCCGTTCGACGCGATGGCCGAGTAGTGGGCGAAGACGTCGGGGCTGCCATCTTCGGGAGCGATGAAGCCGAAGCCTTTTTCAGCGTTAAACCATTTGACGGTACCAATTGCCATGTTAAAACTCCTCCAGGAGCGTTCTATACGGACCCGACTGCCGGATCCTTGAGAGCGCGGTGCCTGTCATCCATCTTTCAAGCGCAATGGGCAACGGGGCTTGGCCGCGAGCATTCAGAACTGCGAGGCACAGCAACTTCGTGTTAAACACTACCCCAGTCGTGGGGAAAAGAAGAACGGGATTGCGACGTGTGTCGCAATCCCGTTTCATCTGATAGTGAACTTCTGTGTCCGAAAGGGGACTTGAACCCCTACGCCCATAACAGGCACTAGCACCTCAAGCTAGCGCGTCTACCATTTCCGCCACCCGGACAGGTGATGCCGAACCCCTCCAGGAGGAGAACAACAAGGTAAGACATTAGCACGTCTCGAAGCACCCGAAAACGCACCGCCTCGTCGGTGGCTGCCGGTAGCGTGTTCGACATGACCTCGACGAGCGATCCCGCCCTTGACCGCACCGCCCACCTCACCCGCGACCTGATCCGGTTCGATTCCAGCAACTACGGTGACGGTAAGTCCAACGGCGAGACCGAGGCCGCCCAGTATGTCGAGGCAGAGCTGTCGGCGCTCGGTCTGAAGCCGCAGCTGTTCGACGCCGCCCCGGGGCGCACCTCCGTCGTCGCGCGCGTCGAAGGCGCGAACCCCGACGCTCCCGCCCTCGTCGTGCACGGTCATCTCGACGTCGTTCCCGCGATCGCCGAGGACTGGTCGGTCGACCCGTTCGGCGGGGAGATCAAAGACGGCATGATCTGGGGCCGGGGCGCGGTCGACATGAAGAACATGGATGCGATGATCCTCAGCGCCCTGGGCGAGATCCTGGGCTCCGGTCGCCAGCCCGCCCGAGACCTCGTCGTGGCGTTCTTCGCCGACGAGGAGGCCGGTGGGGTGCTCGGCTCGCACTACATGGTCGACGAGCATCCAGAACTCTTCGACGGCGCAACCGAAGCGATCAGCGAGGTCGGCGGCTACTCGATCGACCTCGCGGGGCAGCGCGCCTATCTGGTGCAGACGGGGGAGAAGGCCCTCATCTGGATCAAGCTCATCGCGCGGGGCCGCGCCGGCCACGGTTCGCAGATCAACTCCGAGAACGCGATCACCCGGCTCGCGGGCGCCGTCGCCCGCATCGGCAGCCAGGAGTGGCCCGTGCGGCTCACGAAGACCACCCGCCAGCTGCTCGACAGGGTCGCCGGCATCCTGGGGCAGGATCCGCAGCAGGTCAGCGCCGAGGAGCTCGCGGTGGCGACCGGCACGGCGAGCCGGTTCATCTCGGCGACCCTCCGCGCGACGACCAATCCGACCATGCTCGACGCCGGCTACAAGGTGAACGTCATTCCCGACCGGGCGGAGGCGCGGATGGATGTCCGCGTGCTGCCGGGCGACGAGGTCGAGGTGATGGCGCGCATCCGCGAGCTGGCCGGGCCCGACGTCGAGGTGGTCGTGATGCACGAAGACATTGGGCTCGAGACGGCGTTCGAAGGCGCGCTCGTCGACCAGATGATCGACAGCCTGAACCGCTTCGACCCGGGCGCAGAGGTGCTGCCCTACCTGCTGTCTGCGGGCACCGACAACAAGGCGCTGAGCATGCTGGGCATCAGGGGCTACGGGTTCGCGCCTCTTCGACTGCCCGCCGATCTCGACTTCCCCGCCCTGTTCCACGGCGTTGACGAGAGGGTGCCGCTCGACGCGTTAGTCTTTGGCACAGACGTTCTGACCGACCTGTTGCTGCGCTACTGACCACTCGTGCGGTGCCCCTCTGAGGCACCGCGCAGCAGCCGATCACCCTAGAGAGTGTGTGCATGGAATTCCTTCAAGCGATCATCCTCGGCCTCGTGCAGGGCCTCACGGAGTTCCTTCCGATCTCGTCGAGCGCCCACATCAAGATCGTGGGCGAGCTCATCGGCACCGGTGGCGACCCGGGTGCGGCGTTCACCGCGATCATCCAGCTCGGCACCGAGGCGGCCGTGCTCGTCTTCTTCTGGCGCGATGTCGTGCGCATCGTGTCGCAGTGGGCCAGATCGCTCGTCGGTCGCGTTCCGCGGAACGATCCCGATGCCCGGATGGGCTGGCTCATCATCATCGGCAGCATCCCGATCATCGTGCTCGGCCTCTTCTTCCAGGACCAGATCGAGACCACCTTCCGATCGCTCTGGATCGTCGCGACCACCCTCATCGTCTTCGGCATCCTGCTCGGCATCGCCGACGCGGTGGGCTCGAAGAAGCGCCGGCTGAAGGAGATCACCTACCCGAGCGGCATCGTCTTCGGCCTCGCCCAGGCGCTCGCCCTCATCCCGGGCGTCTCCCGCTCGGGCGGCACGATCACCGCCGGCCTCTTCATGGGCTTCGAACGCAAGGCCGCCGCTCGGTACTCCTTCCTGCTCGCCATGCCGGCTGTCTTCGGCAGCGGCCTGTTCCAGCTCTACAAGAGCATCAAGGAACCCTGCGACGCCGTCGCGGCCGGGTGCACCCCCGAGGTGTTCAACGGCCTGGAGACCGGCGTGGCGACCGTGGTCGCCTTCGTCGTCGGCCTGGTCGTCATCGCCTTCTTCATGAACTACATCTCGCGCCGCAGTTTTCTCCCGTTCGTGATCTACCGCATCGCGCTCGGCATCGTGCTGATCGTGCTGCTGTCGACGAACACGATCGCGGCCTGATGCGCTCCTGGCACGAACCGGCCGTTCCCGGCTTGCCCGGCCGGGGTCAGGTTCCCCGCCTCTACAACCAGCAGAGCGACGAGCTCGAAGAGGCGACCGGCAGAGATGGCACGGCCGGCCTCTACGTCTGCGGTATCACGCCGTACGACGCGACCCACCTCGGCCATGCCTCGACGTACCTCGCTTTCGACACCCTGAACCGGGTGTGGCGGGATGCCGGCCTCACAGTCTCGTACACCCAGAACGTCACCGACATCGACGACCCGCTGCTCGAGCGCGCGACCGCGACAGGGGTGGACTGGCGGGAGCTCGCGGCCTCGCAGACCGACCTCTTCCGCAGCGACATGGAGGCGCTCCGCGTCATCCCGCCGGCGAACTACATCGCGGTGACCGAAGTGATCGACGAGATCGGCCGTGCCGTCGCCGAGCTCGTGGAAGCCGGCTTCGCCTACGGAGTACCGACCCCCGATGCGTCGAACGGCGACGCGCAGGATGTCTACTTCGACGCTGCCCGCGCCGCAGAGGCGACGAGCTGGTTCCTCGGCCTCGAGAGCCGCTACGACGACGCGACCATGCTCGAACTCTTCGCCCAGCGCGGGGGAGACCCCGACCGTGCCGGCAAGCGCAACCCACTCGACCCGCTGCTCTGGCGTGTCGCCCGCGACGGCGAACCCCAGTGGCCCTCGGCCGTCGGGGCGGGCCGCCCGGGCTGGCACATCGAGTGCGCGGTCATCGCCCTGAAGTACATCGGCCGCGACTTCGCCGTTCAGGGCGGCGGCGCCGACCTGATCTTCCCGCACCACGAGTTCAGCGCGGCACACGCCACGGCGCTGACCGGCGAACCCTTCGCGTCGATCCACGCGCACGCCGGCATGGTGGCGTACGAGGGCGAGAAGATGTCGAAGTCCCTCGGCAATCTGGTGCTGGTGTCGAGGCTGCGGGCCGCGGGAGTGGATGCCCGCGCCATCCGTCTCGCCCTGCTGGCGCACCACTACCGGAGTGACTGGGAGTACACCGACGCCGACCTCGAACGCGCGAACGGCCGCCTGTCTCGCTGGAGCACGGCCGCGCACTCAGCAGCGTCGGTCTCGAACGCGACCCCGGCCGGCGGCGATTCAGCCGGTGAGCGGGATGCCGCGGAGCTGCTCGAACGCCTCCGCACCGCCCTCGCCGACGACCTCGACACCCCGCGGGCCCTCGCCGTGCTCGACGGGTGGTTCGACGACGCCGACGCCGTACCCGGCACCGTCGTGGATGCGATCGACGCCCTGCTGGGCATCCGCCTGACCGACTGAGGCTAGGGCCGCCAGGGCTCGGCGGGCCCGTCGCCGCGCTTGCGGAGGTACCGCTCGAACTCCTGGGCGATGGCCTCGCCGCTCGCCTCGGGCGAGTCGACCGTGTCGCGCGCCTGTTCGAGCTGCTGGATGTAGGCGGCCATCTCCTCGTCGTCGCCCGCGAGGGTGTTGATGCCCGCCTCCCACGCCGCCGCCTCTTCGTCGAGCTCCCCGCGCGGGATGACGATGCCGATCAGCTCCTCGAGCCGGTCGATCAGCGCCAGCGTCGCCTTCGGTGACGGCGCGTTGTGCACATAGTGCGGCACGGAGGCCCAGAGCGACACCGTCGGAATGCCGAGTCGCTCCGCCGAGTCGGCGATCACGCTGAGGATGCCGACGGGGCCCTCGTACGTGCTCTTCTCGAGCTCGAGTTCGGCGCGAACGGCATCGTTCTCGCTCGACGAGAAGACGCTGATCGGCCGGGTGTGCGGCACGTCGGCGAGCATCGCGCCGAGGAACACGATTCCCGAGACGCCCGCGTCGACGGCCACGTTCAGCACTTCGCTCGTGAACCGCTTCCAGTTGCGGCTCGGCTCGGTGCCGATCAGCACGTGGATCGTCGACTCCGACCCCTCGGCCGGCGCGGAGATGGTCGCGTTCGGCCACACCATGGTGCGCTGCCCGTCGTCGTCTGACTCGATGGTCGGCCGGTTGAACTGGTAGTCGAAGAAGTCTTCGGAGTCGATGTCGACGATCTCGGTGAGATCGAGCTGCTCCTGCAGCAGGCGCACGGCACCCGACGCGGCTTCACCGGCGTCGTTCCACCCCTCGAAGGCGACGACCATCAGTCTGCCGGTCAGGAATTCTCTGCTGTCTGCCACCGTGGAAAAGCCTCGTGCCTTCGTTTCGCGCGCGGGTGAGCCCGCGCGAGTCGTTCCTCAAGGATAGGCCGTCGGGCACAGGCCGAGGCGTTCGCCCACGGTAGGCTTCGATCCCGTGACCGAACAGAAACCCGCTGCCGTTCTCTGGGACATGGATGGCACGCTCGTCGACACCGAGCCCTACTGGATGACCGCCCAGACCGCCCTCATCGAGTCGTACGGCGGCAGCTGGACGCACGAGGAGGCGCTCGATCTCGTCGGCTCCGGCCTCTGGCGAACAGCTCGCGCCATGCAGGCGAAGGGCGTCGAGATGGGCGAAGACGCGATCGTCACGCTGCTCAGCGAGCAGGTGATGGAACAGATCACCGTGGCCGTGCCGTGGCGCCCGGGCGCGAAAGAGCTGCTCAGCGATCTGCGCCAGTCCGGCATCCCGACTGCCCTCGTCACGATGTCGATCGGTGTCATGGCCGAGCACGTGCGGTCGTTCATTCCCTTCGACGGCTTCGACCTCGTGATCTCGGGCGACGACGTCACCCACCCCAAGCCGCACCCCGAGGCCTACCTCGCCGCCGCCGCGCACTTCGGCGCCGCGCCCGCCGACTGCGTCGCCATCGAGGACTCCGTCGCCGGCACCGCCTCCGCCGTCGCCGCGGGCGTGGTGACGATCGGTGTGCCCCACTACCTCTCCCTCGACGGAAGCGGCGCCACGGTGCTCTGGCCGACCCTCGAGGGCCGGCGCACCGCCGATGTCGTTCGCGTTCTCACAGAATCCAGGACCCCCGCCTCATGACCACGACCTACAGCGGCCCGTTCCGCGCCGGCGACCGCGTTCAGCTGACCGGGCCGAAGGGCCGCATGAACAGCATCAGCCTCGAGCCCGGCGCCGTGTTCCACACCCACAAGGGCTGGATCGAGCACGACAACCTGATCGGCCTGCCCGACGGCTCGGTCGTGCAGAACTCGATCGGCATCGAATACCTGGCCCTCAGGCCGCTGCTGACCGACTTCGTGATGGCCATGCCCCGCGGCGCCGCGATCATCTACCCGAAGGATGCGGCCCAGATCCTCGCGCAGGCCGACATCTTCCCGGGGGCGACCGTCGTCGAAGCCGGCGTCGGTTCCGGTGCCCTCTCGCTCTGGTTGCTGCGCGCCCTCGGCGGGGACGGCCGGCTCTCCTCCTTCGAACGGCGCGACGAGTTTGCCGATGTGGCGCGGGCGAACGTGGCCGCGTTCACCGGCGCCGTTCCGACGAACTGGAGCGTGACAGTCGGCGACCTGACGGATGCTCTGCAGAGCGTTCACGACGACGCGACGGTCGACCGCGTCATCCTCGACATGCTCGCGCCCTGGGAGTGTATCGAGGCCGTGGCCGCCGCACTGAAGCCGGGCGGAGTGGTGCTCTGCTACGTCGCGACCGTCACCCAGCTCTCCCGGGTGACCGAGACCATCCGTTCGACCGGACTCTTCACGAACCCCGACCCGAGCGAGACGATGGTGCGCACCTGGCACGTCGAGGGCCTGGCCGTCAGGCCCGATCACCGGATGATCGGGCACACCGGCTTTCTCGTCACCGCCCGGCGGCTCGCCCCCGGTTCCGTGCTGCCCGAGCTGAAGCGCCGCGCCTCAAAATCGGAGTACTCCGACGACGACGTCGAGGCGTGGACCCCCGGGGCCCTCGGCGAACGCGGGATCAGCCCGAAGAGCCTCCGCAAACGGGTGCGGCAGGCCAGCGCCTCGGCGAACGCCGCGCTCGCCCGCGAAGCTGAAGATGCGGCAGAAACCGAACCGTTAGACTGAGGCGGCTCCCGTTCGTGGGCCGTTCCAACTGTGAAATGAGGATCCGTGCGTAAGTCCGTCGCGCTCATCGTGGCCGCAGGCCTGCTCGTCGCCCTGGCCGGGTGCAGCTCGTCGGGTGGCGACACCGCTTCCGGATGCACGCCCCAGGCGACCTCGGGAGCAGCCTCCGAACTCGTGTCGGCCACCGGTGACTTCGAGACGGCGCCGAAGGTCTCGTTCGGCACGCCGCTCGATGCGGGCAGCTCCACGCAGGTCTCGGTTCTCATTCCCGGCAGCGGCAAGACCCTTCCGGCGAACGGGATCGTGTCGGGCGACTACACCCTCATCGACGGCACGACGGGCACCACCGTCACCGCGACCGCCTACGACGGAACCACCAGCTCGACCTTCCCCATCTCGTCTGCGGGCATCCCGGGCATCCAGAAGGGCCTCGCCTGCGCGACGGTCGGCTCCCGCGTCGCCATCACGATGCCCCCGGCCGACGGCTTCGGTGCCACGGGCAACGCCAACGCCGGCGTCGGCGCGACGGACTCCCTGGTGATGGTCTTCGACATCAAGGATGCGTTCGGCGTTCGCGCCGACGGCGCCACCCAGCCCGCGAAGGCCGGCTTCCCGAGCGTCGCGCTCGGCCCCGACGGGCGTCCGGGCATCACGGTCCCCTCGGGCCCGGTGCCCACCGACCTGATGGTGACCGACCTCAAGAAGGGCGACGGCGTGGCCGTGGCCGACGGCGACCAGGTGATCGTGCAGTACACCGCTGTCGTCTGGGCCGACAAGTCCGTCGCCGCCTCCACCTGGACCGACGGAACCCCCAAGCTGGTGCAGGCCTCGTCGACGGCCGATCTGAAGACGACCATCGTTCCCTCCCTTGTGGGCGAGACCATCGGCTCCCAGTACATCGCCGTCGTTCCGCCCTCCGCGGGATACGGTGACACGGCGTCGAGCGACGGGACCATCCCGGCGGGCTCCACGCTCATCTACGTGGTCGACGTTCTGGGCATCCTTCCTGCCGCTCCCGCGCAGTAGTGCCGCACCCGCTCCGTCGTCGAGAGCGCCTAAAATAGCCCCTGATGACTGAGACCAGGGGCCCGGCGCCCGTACCTGTCGAAGAACGGCTGTTCAGCCTGGTTCTCGCGCTCCTGGCGACCGAGGCGGGCCTGACGAAGAACGAGATCCTCTCCACCGTGCAGGGGTACCGGCAGCGCTACGTCTTCGGCGGCGACAACTCCACCCTCGAGCGGCAGTTCGAACGCGACAAAGACGACATCCGCGAGCTCGGGGTGCCGCTCGAGACGATCGAACCCCTCGACGAGTCGGGGAACAACCACAATCTGCGCTACCGCATCCCCAAGGGCGCCTACGACCTCCCCGCCGACATCTCGTTCTCGCCGGAGGAGATCGCCCTGCTGAACCTGGCGGCGATGGCCTGGCGGGAGGGGTCGCTCTCGCGGGAGTCCCGCCACGCGCTGCTGAAGCTGCGGTCTCTCGGCGTCGAGTCGACGGAGCCGGTGCTCGGGTACGCCCCGCGCATCCGCACCCGGGAGGCGGCGTTCGATCCGCTGACCGACGCGCTCGGTCGCCGCGTGCTGGTGCGCTTCCCGTACCTCAAGCCGGGTGACCTCTCGCCCCGCGAACGCACGGTCGCGCCCCTGGCACTGGTGCAGCACGAGGGCCGCTGGCACATCCAGGGCATCGATCGCGATGTGGATGAGCCGCGCACCTTTCTGCTGTCGCGCATCGTGGGCGCGGTCGTGCGAACGAAGATCCCCTTCGAGAGCGACGACCGCGGTTCGGCAGAGGCCGCGCTCAGCCAGCTCGATGCGATCTGGGCCGCCAACACCGCGGTCGTGCGGGCGCGGGCAGATTCCGAGGCACAGACCCGGCTCGTCAACCGGCGGGGGAGCATCCGGAACCCGACGGGGGAGCTGACGCTGCACTTCACCGACCTGCACCTGCTGGCCGACGAGCTCGCGGGCTTCGGCCCCGAGGTGTTCGTCGTCTCGCCGCCCGAGCTGCGCGCCGCCGTGCGACGCCGGCTCGAACTCACGGCGGCGACCCACCAGCCGCCGGCCGCCCCGGCGCCCTCCGCGCCGGCTTTCTCCGGCCCTGCGGCGCCGACGGGGGGTGACCGTGCCGAAGAGACCGTCTGAGAGCACCGCGTTCGTGCACGCACAGGACAAGCTCGCCTTCCTCCTCGCGCTGGTGCCGTACCTGCTCGACCGCGACAGAGTGTCAGTGGCGGATGCCGCGCAGCACTTCCAGGTCGGCGAGGAGCAGGTGCGGGAGGCCGTGCGCCTCATCGCCGTGTCGGGCGTGCCGGGGGAGACGAGCCAGTACCAGCACGGCGACCTCTTCGACATCGCGTGGGACGACTTCGAGCAGAGCGACGAGATCCAGATCACCCACAAGGTGGCTCTGGATGACTCACCGCGCTTCTCGGCGCGTGAGGCCGCGGCCCTGATCGCTGGGCTGCAGTACCTGCAGGCCGTGCCCGAGACGCTCGACAGCGCTGTGCACTCGTCGCTGATGGCGAAGCTCGCCCGCGGCGCCTCCGAGGAGCCGAGCCAGGTCGCGGTCGCGCGGTCGGAGGCGAATGGGTCGCTGGCGGCCATCCGGTCGGCCGTCGCGGCAGGGCTCCGCATCGAGTTCGACTATGTGAGCTCGCGGGGCGACCGGGAGCACCGTGTGGTCGATCCGTTGCGCATCGACTCCAACAACGAGGACTGGTACCTGCGCGGCTGGGACCATTCCCGGCAGGGCATCCGCACCTTCCGGCTCGACCGGATGAGCGCCCCCACCGTCACCGACATAGCGAACCTCTACAGCCCCGGCGACCTGGCGCTCAGCGACACTCTCTTCGACGGTTCGGGGGAGACGCTCGGAGTGGTGCTGGAGGTGCATCCCGCCGCGGTGAGCCTGCTGGGGGAGTACCTCGCCGAAGGCGAGCCGCAGGTGAAGCGGGGCGCCCTGGTGCAGACCACGGTTCGGGTCGCGCACATCCACGGGTTGAAGAGGCTGATCGCGAGCCTGCCGGGCGTCGTGCGCGTCATCGATCCCCCCGAGGCGAGAGCCGCCGTGCACGACTGGGCGACCGAGGCCCTCGCGGCCTACGACGACGAAACGTCTGGCTAGACTCGCCTGAACGTCTGGCTAGACTCGTCGAATGACGTGGTGGAGCTGGATCATCATCTGGGCCGTGCTGGTACTGGCGATGCTCGGCATGTTCGCGTTCTTCGGGGTGCGGCTCTTTCGCAAGGCCGGGGCCGTGCTGAGCGAACTCGGTGACCTCGGGGCGAAGGTCTCGGCGCTGCAGGAGAACGTCGAAGGGCTCACGCCCGAGCAGAGCCCGAACGCCATTCTGCTCGGCTATGCCGAGATGCACCGGCGCCGAGATGCCCTGAAGCGACGCCGGGAAGATCAGAAGGAGCTTCGCAGGGAGAAACGCCTCGAACGGGGTAAACTCCTGATAACCGCCGATTACAGACAAAGGACGTGGCCCCATGCTCGGTAACCTTCAGGGTTGGCATCTCATTGTCATTCTCGCCATCGTGCTCCTCCTCTTCGGTGCTCCCAAGCTCCCGGGTCTGGCACGAAGCGTCGGTCAGTCCATGCGCATCTTCAAGAGCGAAGTCAAGACGATGAAGTCCGATGACCCCGCGAACCCCGAGGCCAAGCCGGCCGAGACCGCGTCGAACATCGCCGAGCCGACGACACTCGGCAAGCCGGCCGACGTGAACGTGGCACCCGTCACCACGGCCCACGTCTCGCCGACCGACCTCGGCTCTGACCAGAACACTGCCTCCAGGTAAAGTGGCCGCTCGCCCGAAGAAGAGTGCCAACCGCGACGGGCGAATGTCGCTGGGCGAGCACCTCGTAGAGTTTCGCAAGCGCATCTTCCGCGCGATCCTCGGCATTGCGATCGGGGCGGTGATCGGTTGGCTGCTGTCCGACCAGATCCTCCTCGCCCTGAGCGCGCCGGTGAGCGCCATCACCAGTTCGCAGGGTCGGGCGGCATCGCTGAACTTCACCGACGTCTCCCAGGCGTTTGACCTGCGCCTGCAGATCGCCATCACCGTCGGCGTGGTTCTCGCCTCCCCGGTCTGGCTCTACCAGATGTGGGCCTTCCTCGTTCCGGGGCTCACGCGTCGTGAGAAGCAGTACGCGGTCGGCTTCGTGCTGACCGCTGTTCCGCTGTTCCTCGCCGGCTGTGCGGCCGGGTGGTACGTGCTGCCGCACATGGTCTCGATCCTCACGGGCTTCGCCCCCCAAGACACGACCAACATCATCAGCGCCGGCACCTACTACTCGTTCGTGCTGAAGCTCGTCATCGCGATCGGCATCGCCTTCGTTCTGCCGGTGCTGCTCGTGCTGCTGAACTTTGCCGGCATCCTGAGCGCGAAGTCCATTCTGAAGTCGTGGCGCATCGCCATTCTGGTGATCGTTCTGTTCTGCGCGATCGCCACGCCGTCTGCCGATGTGTTCTCCATGTTCCTGCTCGCCATCCCGATGGTTGCGCTGTTCTACACAGCGGCGCTGATCTCGTTCATTCACGATCGACGCAAGGCGAAAGCGCAGGAGAAGTTCGACGCCGAACTGGTCGTGCCGTAATGACGCAGGCGCTCTCCCCGGCTGAGCGCTACGCGCTCAGCCGCAACAAGACGACGAATCCGGTCGTCGACGACTTTCGGCAGGGTCTGAAGTTCGACCTCGACCCCTTCCAGATCGCCGCCTGCAAGCTGCTCGAGGCCGGCAACAGCGTGCTCGTCGCTGCGCCGACCGGTGCCGGCAAGACGATCGTGGCCGAATTCGCCGTGTTCATGGCGATGCAGCAGAGATCGTCGAAGGTGTTCTACACCGCCCCGATCAAGGCGCTCAGCAACCAGAAGTTCCAGGAGTTCGTGGCCGAGTACGGCGCCGACCAGGTGGGGCTGCTGACCGGCGACACGAACATCAACCCCACGGCCCGCATCGTCGTCATGACGACGGAGGTGCTGAGGAACATGCTCTACGCCGAATCCGACTTGCTGGCGAACCTGGCCTTCGTCGTGATGGACGAGGTGCACTACCTCGCCGACAGGTTCAGAGGGGCGGTGTGGGAAGAGGTGATCATCCACCTGCCCACCTCGGTTCGCCTCGTCTCCCTGAGCGCGACGGTCTCGAACGCCGAGGAGTTCGGCGACTGGCTGCAGGCCGTGCGGGGCGACACGGAGGTGATCGTCTCTGAGGAGCGACCCGTTCCGCTC
Source organism: Subtercola sp. Z020 (assembly GCF_002931235.1). Classification (GTDB taxonomy): domain Bacteria; phylum Actinomycetota; class Actinomycetes; order Actinomycetales; family Microbacteriaceae; genus Subtercola. Next base: position 25,995 of record NZ_PSTT01000042.1, read on the forward strand.
GACCAGCACATGCTCGTGCGCCACAAACTGCTCGACCTCTTCGACGGCACCGGCCAGGCCACGACGAGCCGGGTCAATCCGGAGCTGATGCGCATCGCGCGTTCGACCGGTGCGCCTCAGTCGAGGAACGGCAACCGCTCGGGCGGCAACGACCGCCGTGGCCGCAACTCGTCGAAGTACCGGCCCAATCACACGCAGGCACCGCGCATGGACCGCGCGGAGATGACCGACCTGCTCGACGAGCACAACCTGCTCCCCGCGATCTTCTTCATTTTCAGCCGGGTGGGGTGCGACCAGGCCGTGAAGCAGGTGCTGCGCGCCGGAGTGCGCCTCACGACCACCGAGGAGCGAGAGGAGATCCGGCACATCGTCGACGAACGGTGCCGCACCCTGCTCGACGAAGACCTCGCGGTACTCGGCTACTGGGAGTGGCTCGAAGGTCTCGAACGCGGGGTCGCCGCACACCATGCCGGGCTGCTCCCCGCCTTCAAGGAGGTCGTTGAGGAGCTGTTCCAGAAGAAGCTCGTTCGCGTCGTGTTCGCCACAGAGACGCTCGCGCTCGGCATCAACATGCCGGCTCGCACCGTGGTGCTCGAGAGTCTCGAGAAGTTCAACGGCGAGGCGCGCGTGCCGATCACGCCGGGGGAGTACACCCAGCTCACCGGCCGCGCCGGGCGCCGTGGCATCGACGTCGAGGGCCACTCCGTCATCCAGTGGCGTGACGGCATCGACCCGCAGGCCGTCGCGTCCCTCGCGTCGCGACGCAGCTATCCGCTGAACTCCAGCTTCCGCCCGACCTACAACATGGCCGTGAACCTCATCGACCAGTTCGGTCGGGCGCGCACCCGGGAGTCGCTCGAACTGTCCTTCGCGCAGTTCCAGGCGGACCGCGCCGTGGTCGACCTCGCCCGCAAGGTGCGATCGCAGGAGGAGACGCTCGAGGGCTACGAGAAGGCGATGACCTGCCACCTCGGCGACTTCCCCGAGTATGCGGCCCTCCGCCGCGAACTCAGCGATGTCGAGCGCTCGGGTGCGGGCCGCGCCGACACCCAGACGCGGGCCGAGCGCGACAGCCGCCAGAAGAAGATCTCCGAGTTGCGACGACGCATGAAGGCGCACCCGGTGCACAACTGCCCCGACCGCGAGCACCACGCGAGATGGGCCGAGCGCTGGTACCGGCTGAAGCGCGAGACCGACCAGCTCGTGCAGCAGATCAACACCCGCACGGGAGCCATCGCGAAGGTGTTCGACCGCATCACCGAGGTTCTGATGCAGCTCGAGTACCTGAAGGCAGACGCGAGCGGCGAACTGACGCTCACCGACACCGGCAAGACGCTGAAGCGCATCTACGGTGAGCGCGACCTGCTCGTGGCCGAGTGCATCCGGCACGGCGTCTGGGCGAATCTCGACCCGGCCGGGCTCGCCGCGATGGCGTGCTCACTCGTCTACGAACCCCGTCGCGACGAGAGCGAGCTGCCGGAGCGTTTCCTCCCCCGGGGAGCCTTCCGAGGGGCGCTGGAGAAGACGCAGCAGATCTGGGAAGACCTCCAGCAGCTCGAAGCCCGTCATCGTCTGCCCGGCTCGGCGCCGATCTCGGTGGGGCTCGCCAAGCCGATGAACGAGTGGGCGCGCGGCGCCAGTCTCGACACGGTGCTCTTCGACGCCGACCTCGCCGCCGGCGACTTCGTGCGCTGGACCAAGCAGACGATCGACCTGCTCGACCAGCTGCAGAACCAGTACGACCCGAAGGTGGCGAGCACAGCCCGCGCCGCCCTCGACCTCGTCAAGCGCGGCATCGTCGCGTACTCGTCGGTGGCGTGAGGCGCCGGCGATGACATCCATCCTGTCGAAGGGCGCGACACCGCCACCGGGGAGCGCCGACGACACGGAGCTCCGGATGCCCGGCCGCACCCTGCTGCTCGCCCCCGCCCGCTTCCCGTTCGCTTCACGGAGGAGCGCAGCGGTCACCGCGCCTCTACTACCGCTCTGGCTGGCGTGCCTCCTCGCGCTCGGCGGCGGCCTCAGCATGATGACCGGCTTTCCGAGTGCGGATGTCTGGCCGCTGACCCTCGTGGGTGTCGCCGCCATCCTCGTCAGCCTCATCGGCCAGCGCTGGAACCGGGCCCTGCTCGTCGGCGCCGTCGCCGGCCTGGCCTTCTGGTGCGCACACATCTCGTGGCTGACGCTCTACCTCGGCCCGATTCCGTGGCTGGCCCTCGCCGTCGTCGAGGGGGCCTTCTTCGCATTCGGCGCCGTCGCGATCGCCGTGGTCTACCGGTATGCCGGGATGATCTGGCCGACACGTCTCGGTCGTCTCGTCGTGCTGCCCGTCGTCGTCGCCGGGCTCTGGACGGCTCGCGAAGCCATCACTGCCGTCGCACCGGAGGGCGGCTTCTCGTGGGGGCGCGTCGCCTTCTCGCAGTCGACCAGCCCGTTCGCCCACCTCGTGGCATTCGTCGGCATCTCCGGCCTCAGCTTTCTGCTGGTGTGGCTCGTCGCGTTCGCTGTGCAGCTGTGCCGCGAGACCAGCCTGGGCGCGCTCACCCGGGGTACGCTCGCCGTCGGTGCCGCGGCGCTGCTGCTGGTCGTTCCGGCCTGGTCGGCTCCAACGAACGGAACGACCCGCATCGCCGCGGTGCAGGGCAACACGAAGTCGGGACTGCTCGACCGGGTCGTGGCCGGCGACAACCTCAACGCGCACATCACCGAGACGCTGAAGCTCGAGGGCGATCCCGTCGACATGGTGGTGTGGCCGGAGAACGCCTCGGACATCGACCCCGAAGCCTCCGCCGCGTCGGCCGCCGATCTCGACTTCATCAGCGGCATCATGAAGGCGCCTCTCGTGGTGGGCACGGTCGCCGAACGCAATGGCAAGTACTACAACACGTCGTTGCTGTGGCAGAACGGCGGGGTCGCCGACTACTACGACAAGCGGCATCCGGTGCCGTTCGCCGAGTACATGCCCGCCCGGCCCTTCTTTCGCGCACTGGTGCCCGACCTCGTCGATCTGGTGACGCGCGACTACCAAGTGGGAACGACCGACACGGTCATGGACGTCAACGGCGTCAGGGCCGGCATCTCGATCTGCTTCGACATCACCGACGACAGTGCCGTGCGGTCGATGGTCGACGATGGGGCGCAGGTCATTCTGGCGCAGACGAACAACGCCGACTTCGGGCAGACCGACGAGAACCTGCAACAGCTGGCCATCGCGAGGCTGCGGGCGATCGAGACGGGCCGCAGTGTGGTGAACATCTCGACGGTCGGCCACAGCGCGATCATCGCCCCCGACGGGTCGACGATCGACGCGATCGCGCCCTACGCACCGGGCGCCATGGTCGACGATGTGCCGCTGTCGACCACGATCACGCCGGCGAGCCTGGCCGGCCGCGGCATCGAGTGGCTGGTCTCCGGCCTCGGCCTGGCCGGGCTCGCGCTCGCCCTCGTCGCGGCCGCCCGGGCCCGCCGCCGCGCCACAGGCACCCCTCGCCGCCCCCGCCCCTAGGGGGAGGGGCGCCGGGGGTGGGTTAACGACGAACGCGCCCGGCCGGGGGCCGAGCGCGGGGGTCGTGTGGTGGTGCCGGTCAGGCGCCGATCTTCTGCTGGCCGCGGCGGGCCCTCAGGTAGTCGAGACGCTCCTGCAGCAGTTCTTCGAGCTCGGCGCGGCTGCGGCGCTCGAGCAGCATGTCCCAGTGGCTGCGGGGCACCTTCGCTTCGGCGCGGTCGAGAACGACCGGCTCAGAACCGACCATCAGAACTGCCTCGTTGCTGCAGAACTTGCATTCCCAGGTCTCGGGCGCTTCGGCCTCAGCCGAGAACACCATCTCGGTCTCTTTGCCGCATGTGCTGCAGAGATAGGTGTGTGTGATGCGCGGAGAGAAAACGACTCCCTCTTCACTCTGGAGGCTTTGGCCTCCGAGTCTCATTCCGCGCAAGCTGCGATCTGCCATTGTGTGGTTTCCTCCCGCTTCGCTTACCTAGGTATAAACCCCCCGACTGGGAGGTTCATTCGCGCCTGTGTCTATTCCCAGAACACTCCCAGATATACGGGATGGCTGCTCGGGGTTGACAGGAGTTCGTTGTCAGAGGGCCTTCGGATTGCCCGTCACGCTCGGCGACAGTGCGATATCGACGCGGTCCGTGATGATGCCCTCCACACCGAGGGCGAGCAGTTCGCGCATCCGCTCGGGATCGTTGACCGTCCAGATGTGCACCTCCACACCGGCCGAGTGGATGATCGACAGCACCCGCGGCGCGGTCACCCGCATTCGAAGCGCCGTCTCGGGCGCCTGAACGGCGTCGACGTTCCGCAGCAACCACCGCGCGGCAGGGCCGAGCCGCAGCGTCGCGGCGACGAGGGCCAGCAGCAACGTGCGGGCCGACGCCGAGGTGGCTGGGCGGAGCCCCCCGGCAGACCCGGCGGCGACCGCATTCACCGTGGCGGTGCGACGGCGGTCGGAGAACGAGGTGACCAACACGCGGTCGGCCGCCGAGGCGGCGAGGATCGCGCCGGCGGCGGGCAGGGCAGCAGCCTGCGACTTCACATCGATGTTGAAGCGGGTGTGCGGGAAGGCTCTCAGGGTCTCGAGCAGCGACGGGAAGCCGACGCCCTCCCCGAGGTCGAGAGCGCCGAGCGAGGCGGCCGAGTACTGCTCGACGGCCCCGTCGACACCCAGCAGGCGCTTCAGGTCGGGGTCGTGTGCCACCATCGCGATGCCGTCGCTCGAGCAGTGCACATCGCACTCCACGTAGGTGGCGCCCCGGTCGACGGCGGCACGGAAGGCGGGGAGGGTGTTCTCGATGTGCTCGGTCGCGAGCCCGCGGTGGGCGAGCAGGCGGGGGAGCGGGGGCGAGAAGTAGCCCGCCGCCCGCTGCCCGTCACGCGTCGGAGCTCGGCGCATCCGGCGACGTCGCCACGGGGGGTGCCGTCGGAACCGACGGCGCCTCGGCGGCAGACGGTGTCGCCGCAGAAGACGGCGCCTGCACACTCGGCGCACCGGCCGTAGCCGGAGCAGGGGAGACGCCGGCAGCAGCACCCGCGCCGGCACCCGCGCCACGGTCGCCGAACGCCTGGCCGATGCCCTTGAGGGCCTCGGTCAGCTCGCTCGGGATGACCCAGAGCTTGTTCGCGCTGCCCTCGGCGAGCTTCGGCAGCGTCTGCAGGTACTGGTAGGCCAGCAGCAGCTGGTCGGGCTTGCCCCGGTGGATCGCCTCGAACACCGTGGTGATGGCCTGGGCCTCACCCTCGGCCCGCAGCACCGCGGCCTTCGCGTCACCCTCTGCAGAGAGGATGGCCGACTGGCGGTGACCCTCCGCAGACAGGATGGCGGACTGCTTGGTGCCCTCTGCGGTGAGGATGACGGCGCGACGCTCACGCTCGGCACGCATCTGCTTCTCCATCGAATCCTGGATCGAGATGGGCGGGTCGATCGCCTTCAGTTCGACGCGGCCGACGCGGATGCCCCATTTGCCGGTCGCTTCGTCGAGCACGATTCGCAGCTTGCTGTTGATCTCGTCGCGGGAGGTCAGCGCCTCTTCGAGGTTCAGCCCACCGACCACGTTGCGGAGGGTGGTCGTGGCCAGCTGCTCGACCGCGCCGAGGTAGTTCGCGATCTCGTAGGTCGCCGCCCGGGCGTCGGTCACCTGGAAGAACACCACCGTGTCGATGGAGACGACGAGGTTGTCTTCGGTGATCACCGGCTGTGGCGGGAACGACACGACCTGCTCACGCAGGTCGATCAGCGGTCGCAGCCTGTCGATGAACGGCACGAGCAGGTTCAGGCCCGGCAGGAGCGTCTTGTGGTACTTGCCGAGCCGTTCGACCACGCCGGCGCTGGCCTGCGGGATGATGCGGATCGCCTTCGCCAGCGTGACGAGCACGAAGATGACGATGATCACCACCACGACGAGCGCGATGGCCGAGCCTACGGTGAAGTCGTTCACAGGTTCACTTTCTCTTCGGGAGCGACAAGTGCCGTCGCCCCATCGATGGCCTTCACGAACACGAGCTGGCCCGGCTGCAGGCGCTGGTCGGCTGCCGACGGGAAGACCCGCGCGGTCCACGTGTCGCCGTTGGCGAGCTTCACGCTGCCGGAGTTCGTCGTGACGGCAGCCAGCACCTGCCCCTCAATTCCGAGGAGGGCGTCGATGTTCGAGGGGGTGGTGTCGCCGCCGCGCCCCAGCCGTTTCAGCAGCGGGGGCCGCAGGGTGAAGATGAGCAGCAGCGCGAGCACCGCCGCGATCACCACCTGCAGCAGGAAGGGCGCGCCGGCCAGGTCGGAGACGAGGGCACCGACGCTGCCGACCGCGAGCATGAGGAAGATCAGATCGAGCGTCAGGGTCTCGATCACCAGGAAGACGAGAATGAGCGCGAGCCAAATCACCCACGCATACGAAGCCAGGAAGTCGGCCATGCGGTGCTCCTTTGCAGTTGTTCCCCTACTACAAAACTACCAGTGGCCACGGACACCCGGCGAGGTTCACAGCCGTTGCCTTGGTAGGGTCGAGGCGGAAACCCCGCGGCTCCGGCCGCCCGACGACAGGAGCCTGACGTGTCAAACCCCCTCACCCCCGGAATCCTCGCCGGCAAGCGGGTTCTCGTCACCGGGTCGAGCCGCGGCGTCGGCGCCGACACCGTCAGCTACTTCGCCGAGGCCGGCGCGAGCGTCGTCATCAACTACCGCAACAAAGAGGCGCGCGCGGTCAAGCTGGCCGACCGGCTCCGTGCGGAGGGTGCGACCGCGATCACGGTCGGGGCCGACCTCACCGAGGCGGCATCCGTGGCCCGCCTGTTCGAGACGATCCGCGCCGAGTTCGGCGGGCTCGACATCCTGGTGCTGAACGCGTCGGGCGGCATGGAGAGCGGCATGGCCGCGGACTACGCCCTCACCCTCAACCGCGACGCCCAGGTCGACCTGCTGACCGCCGCCCTGCCGCTGTTGCAGCCGGGGTCGCGGGTCGTCTTCGTGACGAGCCACCAGGCGCACTTCATCCGTACGACCGAGACGATGCCCGAGTACGAGCCGGTCGCCCTCTCCAAGCGCGCCGGCGAGGATGCGCTCCGGGCGATGATCCCCGAACTCACCGAGAACGGCATCGACTTCGTCGTCGTCTCGGGCGACATGATCGAGGGCACCATCACGGCGACCCTGCTCGAACGCGCGAACCCCGGCGCGATCAGCGCCCGCAAGGAGTCGGCCGGCCGGCTCTACAACGTGGCCGAGTTCGCGGCAGAGGTCGCTGCCGCCGCCGTCGACCCGATCCCCGAATCGCACACCCGCTACGTCGGCGACGTCTCGGGCTTCGCGCCCGAGCCCGCCTGACCCCGGCGCGCGCGAGACAGGCCGAGGCCCCGCCCATGCCCGCCGCCGACCAGCCCGCCTCCGACCGCCCCGGTTTCGACTTCAGCAAGTCGCGCGTGCTGCTCTTCGACCAGGGCGGCAGTGTGCTGCTCTTTTTGACGAAAGCGGCTGTGTCCACCAATCCCACGCGCTGGGTCACCCCCGGCGGCCACGTCGAGCCGGGAGAGTCGCACGTCGACGCCGCGGTGCGCGAACTGTTCGAGGAGACCGGGCTGGCAGTGGCTCCGGATGCCCTCGGCCAGCCGATCCGCAGCCGCGAGTTCAGCGACGAACGTGCGCCCGGCGTGTTCAAGCGCAACTATGAGGAATGGTTCGCGTTCCGTACCGCCCGCTTCACTCCGGTCAGCGCCAACTGGACGCCGGAGGAGCACATCGACATGGAGGCGCACCGGTGGTGGAGCCTCGACGAGCTCGAAGCCACGAATGAACCCTTCGAACCCGACGACCTCCCTGCGGTCATCCGGAGTCGGCTGACCCCACCGGCCTGACCGGCCCTACTTCGCGACGCGGGCCTTCGGTACGCGCCCGAGCGTCACAGCGGACATCGCCTGGAACACGCCGAGTACGATGAACGTCCACGCGGCGAAGACGGTCAGGAGCGCGAGGGACGACACCGGAGCGAACACGAACACGATGCCGGCCACGATCGAGAGCACCCCGAGCAACGTCGCGTACCACTTCGACGAATCGTTCACGGTCTGGGTGAGGGCGAGGATGCCCTCGAAGATCCACGAAACGCCGATGACGAGGCCCAGCACGGTCAGCGACGCAAAGGGGTTCCGCAGGGCGATGACGCCGGAGACGAGCAGCAGAACGCCGAGCACCACGCTCAGAACACGCACGCCGGGGGAGAGGGTGCCGTTCACGATGCCGACCGCGATGCGCACCAGGCCGACGACGAAGAAGTAGAGACCGAAGAGGAAGGCCACGACTTCGAGGGTCGAACCCGGCCAGGCCAGTACGAGAATGCCCACGACCACCGAGAGCACGGCCCCGACCCAGAGGGCCGCCTTGAAGTGCCGAAGCACACCGGGCGCCAGGTCTTCGGTGTGCAGGGAGAACCGCAGCGGGTTCGTGGGTGTGGGTGTGCTCGACATGGTGCCCCTCCGTCTGTCGTCGGCTCTAGACCTCGCCGATGTCTTCGTTCCAGAGTTCCGGGAACTCCCGAATGAATGTTCCCATCATCCCGATGAGTTCAGGGTCATTGACGACCGAGAGTCCGGCGCCGTGTTCGGCCACCCACTGCTGCCCGCCGAGGAAGTTGTGGTCGTCGCCCACGACCAGTCGGCCGATGCCGAACTGCCGGATCAGTCCCGAGCAGTACCAGCAGGGCGACAGGGTCGTGACCATCACCGTGTCGCGGTAGCTGCGTTGCCGACCCGCATTGCGGAAGGCGTTCGTCTCGCCGTGCATCGACGCATCGCCGTCCTGCACCCGGCGGTTGCGCCCGCTGCCGAGCAGCACACCCTCGGCCGAGAAGAGTGCTGCGCCGATCGGGATGCCGCCTTCCGCCGCGCCGAGCGCCGCTTCGGCCTTCGCCACGTCGAGCTTCTGTTCGTCGGTGGCGTAGACCGCCCCGATGACGATCCCGGCGCTCACGCGACGTCATCCGCAGCGTCGACACCGATGACGGTGGCCGGCGCGGCCCCCAGCGGCCCGCCGAGCCCGGGCCGAAGCATCCGGAACAGCAGGGCGTAGAGACCGGCCCCGAGAACGAAGCCGACGATCGCGGTGAGGTCGCCCACCTCGGGGGCCAGCGTCGGAACGACGCCGACGTAGAACGTCTGGTTGGAGAACAGCCAGATCGAGACCACCAGGCTCACGACGAAGGCGATCGGTCCCGCTGCGTTGCGGTACTTCGCCTGGTCGGTCACGATCGAGGCGATCTCCGTTCCCCGCCGCAGCAGCCGGTCGACGAGCACGACACCCAGCCACGGGGCGATCCAGTAGGCGATGACGAGCAGGAAGTTCTCGTAGGTGTGCCCCGCGTCGGGGATGGCGCTCCAGGCGAGGAAGAAGCCCACCACGCCGAAACCGAGGGCGATCAGGGCGCGCCTCAGAGCGAACGGGATTCTGACGCCGGCGGCGAGAAACGACATGGCGCCCGAGTAGATGTTCAGGGCGTTCGCTGCGATCGCCCCGACGGCGATCGCCACGAGGGTCAGGTCCCGGATGATCGGCGGCATCGACAGCGTGAACGAACCGGTAGGGTCGCCGGGGTCGAAACCGGCGATTGTCGCCGCGGCGGCGCCCGCGGCCATCAGCACCACGCAGGAGACGAGGTTGCCGAGCCCGGCGGCCCAACCGACGGTGGCACGCCGCACTGTCGCGGGGAGATAGCGGCTGTAGTCGGCGGCATAGGGGTTCCAGCCGGCCGCGTACCCGAAGGCGGCGCCGGCCGCGAGAGTGAAGCCGCCGAAGCTGAAGGCGCTGCCGTCGGTGACGACGCCGAGGTCGGCGTGCAGGAAGATCGTCACGGTGGCGACGATGAAGATGGCTCCGAGCACGAAACTCGCGTACCGCTCGAACAGCTGCACGAGGTCGTGGCCGATGAACGCCACGGCGACCTCGACGACGACCACGATCAGCAGGGCCAGAACGGTCGGCATGCCGGTGAGGGTCGACAGGGCGAAGGCGCCGCTGACGGAGTTGACGGTGAACCAGCCGAGGCCGGCCATCACGGTGTTGATCGTCGCCGGCAGGATGTTGCCGCGGTAGCCGAAGGCCGTACGGCTCAGCACCATCTGCGCGAGACCCTCCCGAGGGCCCCAGGTGGAGAGGATGCCCTGGGTGAGCGCGCCCGCGGCGCTGCCGAGCACCAGGGCGGCGATCGCCTGCCAGAAGCCGAGCCCGAAGAACGCGACCGCGATGACCCCCACGAAGATGGTAGCGAACTCGAGGTTCGGCGCCGTCCACGTGGAGAACAGCTGCCAGGGCGACCCGTGGCGCCGCTCGGCAGGGATCGCCTCGATACCCCCCGGCTCGATGCGGGTCGGTGCGGCCGGAACGGCGGGTTTCGTGAGGGTGCTCTCGCTCATTTTCAGATCCTATGAGCGCCGGGGCGGTGCCACCGGGAGCCGGGCACCGATTTCACGAGTTGTTTACAATGCGCAATCAGCACATCGCACCGAGGCGAGGGAGAAGGCGGCGCGACCCGGGCAGATGCCTGCAGGTCACGCCGCCACACGACGTCGACTGTTCGAAAGTTCCTAGCTGACTTGAGCCCGTCGGTATAAGCACAACTCCATCAACCCGAATGCTGCGAAGTTGCCGTAAAAAAGGCTATCGCACCCAGCGCAAAGATGCCTGTTTCAACAGTGAATCTTCACCCGTTTGAGTGAGCGCCTGTCGATCGGCAGCAGTATGCCCAGAACGGGGGCTATTTCCATAACTCGAAGTGAAGCTAATGTGAACACTGCAATCCGAAACAGGCTGCACCGGATGTCGTAATCCTAGCTACGACCCCGTCCGAGCAGACCGAAGAGACGCACACCCCCGAGCGACCGCTTTTCCTAGAAGCGTGCGCCCAGCCGGGGTGAGCCGAGACGAGCTCTCCGGCGTCGGGGGGCGGGAACGCTGTTCCTGCTCTCCGACGAGAGCTCCACCCGCAGAAGCCGTTCCCTGTGACCCGAGACAGGTTGAGTAGTGACCGTAGAAACACAGAAGCCCCTGAGCACCGCCGGCGCCACCGCCAACGCCGTTGCGACAGCCAGCGCCGTCGTCGAACACCAGTTGCGCCGGGTGTCGAGCATCCGTCGCCCCTCCAACTGGACGGCCCGGTACGCACACCGCCTCCTGGTCTCCGACTCGCTCGTCGTCGCGACGGTGACCTCCATCTGCTTCGTGATGCTGACGGTGCTCGATCACATCCCGACCACCAGCATCAGCACCTTCGCCGTGCTCTCACTGCTGATCGGCCTGATCTGGGTCGCGCTGCTCACCATCGTGCGGAGCCGCGACTCCCGGGTTCTGGGCGCCGGCCTCGACGAGTACCGCCGCGTCGTCGTGGCCACCTGCGTCGTCTACGGTGCGACGGCGATCACCGCGCTCGCCTCGCAGACCGTCGTTCCGCGCAGCTACTTCGTCGTCGGGCTGCCGCTCGGCATCGTCTTCCTCAGCCTCGAACGTGCCCTGAACCGCCAGTGGCTCGCCCGGCGCCGCGCCCAGGGCGCCTACCTGACCAAGGTCATCGTCGTCGGCGAGCTCAACGACACCCGCTACGTCATCGACCAGATCGGCCGCAAGGCCCGCCGCGTCGAGTACGACGTGATCGGCGCCGTTCTGCCCGAGGGCTCCATCGCCACGAGCGTCGTGGGACGCACCAGCACCGTGCCGGTCGTCGGTTTCACCGACAACGTGCCGGAGATCACCGCCCGCCTCGGTGCCCAGGCCGTGATCGTGGCCGGGCAGCTGAATGGCGGCAGCGACTTCGTGCGCAACCTCGGCTGGGCCCTCGAAGAGACGTCGACCGAACTCGTTCTGGCTCCCGGACTGACGAACATCGCTGGCCCCCGCATCCACTGGCGTCCCGTCGACGGACTGCCGCTGATGCACGTCGAGCTGCCCCAGTACTACGGCACCAAGCACGTGATCAAGCGCATCATGGACATCGTTCTCTCGGCGGCGGCACTCCTCGTGCTCGCACCGGCCCTCGCCATCATCGCGATTCTCGTCAAGCGCGACAGCGAAGGGCCCGTCATCTTCCGCCAGCGCCGCATGGGCCACGAAGGCACGACCTTCACCATGCTGAAGTTCCGCACGATGTCGACCGACGCCGAGGCCCGGCGGGCCGAACTGCTCGCGCAGAACGAGGGCGCCGGAGTGATGTTCAAGATGGCCAACGACCCCCGGGTGACCCGCGTGGGCCGCGTGCTCCGCAAGTACTCGCTCGACGAACTGCCGCAGTTCTGGAACGTGCTGATCGGCGAGATGAGCCTCGTCGGCCCGCGCCCGTGGCTCGAGAACGACATTCCCAACGACGGATCGAGCGTCAGCCGACGCCTCTACAGCAAGCCCGGCATCACCGGCCTCTGGCAGACAGAGGGCCGCTCCGACCTCGACTGGGAGGAGAGCGTTCGCCTCGACCTCTACTACGTCGAGAACTGGTCGGTCACCGGCGATGTCGCGCTGCTCTTCCGCACGACCAGGCAGCTGCTGGTTCCGAGCGGAGCGTACTGATGGAGAACCTCATTCTCGTGGGCGCCAGCAGTCTGGCCCGCGAGACGCTCACTGCTGTGCGCGCAGACGGCCGGTTCAGGGCCCTCGGCTTCATCGACGACAACGAGTCGCGCTGGGGCACCAGCGTGAACGATCTGCCGGTGCTCGGCCCGATCCCGCACATTCTCGAATACCCGAATGCCCGCCTCGTCGTCTGCGTGCGGAGCGGCCAGTCCCGGGCGCGACTGGTGTCCCGGCTCCGGATGCTCGGAATCCCCGATGAGCAGTACGCCACGGTCGTTCATCCAAGCGCCTCGGTACCCGGCAACTGCCGCATCGGCCAGGGCAGCATCGTCTTCGCCGGCGTCGCCATGACGGCGGAGGTCTACCTCGGCCGCCACGTCGTCGTCATGCCGAATGTCTCGATGATGCACAAGAGCCGTGTGCAGTCCTACGCCACGATCGGTGCCGGAGCGGCCATCGGCCCCGGTGCACGCATCGGCGAGGAGACCACCATCGGCATGAACTCGACCATCCGCGATCGCGTCAGCATCGGCCGGCGGGCAGAGACCGGCCTCGGGGCGCTCGTTCTGCGCGACCTCCCGGCCGGCGACGGTCGACTCGAGACCTCCCCTGTTCCATTCGACACCCAAGCACCCTTCCGAAGGGAAGACATCAATGTCTGAGACCAGACCCCTCCGTATCGCCATGGTGGGCACGCGCGGCGTTCCCGCTGCCTACAGCGGCTTCGAGACAGCCGTCGAGGAGATCGGCCAGCGCCTCGTCGCCCAGGGCCACACCGTCACCGTGTACTGCCGCATCGGCAAGGTCGAGAAGCTGAAGTCGTTCCTCGGTATGAAGCTCGTCTACCTGCCGGCCGTGAAGTCGAAGACCATGGAGACGCTCAGCCACACCGCCCTCTCGGTGCTGCACATGCTCTTCACCCGGCGCCACGACGTGGCGTTCGTCTTCAATGCGGCGAACTCGCCCCTGGTACCCGTCATCCGCGCGAAGCGCACTGCGGTCGCCGTGCACGTCGACGGGCTGGAGTGGAAGCGCGACAAGTGGAGCAACACCGGCAAGCGCTACTACCGCATCGCTGAAGAGCTCGCGGTGCGTCACGCAGACGCGTTGATCGCCGACGCGGCCGGTATCGCCGACTACTACGACCACGAGTTCGGCATCGACACCGAACTGCTGAGCTACGGCTCGAAGGTGATCAGGGAGCCCGCCTCCGACCGCCTCGCAGAGCTCGGCCTCGAGAGTGGCAAGTACCACCTGGTCGTCGCGCGCTTCGAGCCCGAGAACCACGTCGACGTCATCGTCGACGGCTACACGAAGAGCGACGCGACCCTGCCGCTGATCGTGGTCGGCTCGGCCCCGTACTCCGCGGCGTACACCGAACGCATCGCCGCTGTCGCGGCATCCGACGACCGCATCAGGATGCTCGGGGGAGTGTGGGACCAGGAGCAGCTCAACCAGCTCTACGCCAACGCCCTCACCTACTCGCACGGTCACTCGGTCGGCGGAACCAACCCGTCGCTGCTTCGCGCCATGGGTGCCGGGGCCGCGGTTCTCGCCTGGGACGTGGTGTTCAACCGCGAGGTGCTGGGTGACGACGGCGAATTCTTCGCCACGCCCGAAGACCTCGCCGCCCTCGTGCTCGCCGCAGAGAGCGACCCCGAGCGCATGCGTGCCACCGGTGACCGCCTGCGCGACCGCGCAGAGGAGTTCTACGACTGGGATGCCGTGAGCGCCGGGTACGAAGAGCTCGCCCACCGCCTCGCGAAGGGCTACTCGACCCACGGCGTGAGCCGGGGCACCCGCAACCCGACGCCGTGGCAGGTGCCGACCGGCTACCGCACGAACACCCCGCAGGCCGCCGTCGAGCTCCCCGCTCGCGAAGACGTGCCCGTCGGGGAGGAAAAGTGACCCCGCGCGGTGCGGAGACGTACCGCGAGACGGTCGCCCGACTCGCCTCGGCGCAGAAGAAGGCGGCACGCGGGGCCCCCGCCTACTCCATCTACGTCAACCGCAGGGTCGGTCGCTACCTGGCCGCCTGGGCCTACCGGGCCGGGCTCACGCCCAACCAGGTGAGCGGCATCAGCGCCGCCTTCACGTTCACCGGCATCATCCTGCTCGCCGTGCTGCCCGTGTCGTGGTTCACCGGCATCGGCGTCGCGCTGCTTCTCGCCGTCGGCTACGCCTTCGACTCGGCAGACGGCCAGGTCGCCCGCCTGCGCGGCGGCGGTTCGCTCTCGGGCGAGTGGCTCGACCACGTTGTCGACTCGGTGAAGATCGCCTCGCTGCACCTCGCGGTGCTGGTGACGATGTTCCTGCACATGGATCTCACCACGCCGTGGCTGCTGCTCATCCCGATCGGGTACTCGGTCGTCGCCTGCGTCTCGTTCTTCGCAATGATCCTGAACGACCAGCTGAAGCGGGTCTACGCCGCTCGGGCCAAGGTCGATGCGCCGGCCGGCCGTTCGACGCTGCTGCGGTCGCTGCTCGTCATTCCGACCGACTACGGCTTTCTCTGCCTCGTGTTCGTGCTGCTCGGCAGCCCTGTGCTGTTCATCGTCGTCTACGGCCTGATGGCGGTGGCGAACGCCGGGCACCTGCTGCTGGCCAGCCGCAAGTGGTTCCGCGACATGGTGGCTCTCGACGCCGACCGCGCGCCCACCCCTGCCGACGAGGCGGTGACCGCATGATGCACCCCGCCTTCGGCCCCCTCACCGGCCGCACCGTGCTCTTCGCCCAGCCGACCGCCGAACTCTACGGCTCGGATCGCGTTCTGCTCGAGAGCGTCGAAGCCGTGCTGAACGCCGACGGCCGCGCGGTCGTGGCCCTGCCCTCCCGCGGGCCCCTCGAGGCGGCCCTCGTCGCAGCCGGCGCCACCGTCGAGATCTGCGAGACCCCGGTGCTGAAGAAGGCCAGCCTGCGCCCGCGCGGCTTTGTCTCCTTCCTCGCAGCGACGGCGCGCGGAGGGCGTGCCGGCCGTCGGCTCATCGCCCGGGTCGCCCCCGATGCCGTCTACGTGAACACGGTCACCGTGCCGCTCTGGATCGCCCTCGCCCGGCTCGCCCGCGTGCCCGTTCTGGCGCACATCCACGAAGCCGAGGGATCTGTCTCCCGGCCGATCGCCATGGCTCTGAACCTGCCCCTGCTGTTCGCGACGCGTGTCATCGCCAACAGTGAGTACAGCGTCTCCGTACTCAGAGAGAGCTACCCCGCCCTGGCGCGGCGCACGAAGGTCGTCTACAACGGCGTACCCGGCCCGACGGCGCCGCGCTCGGCTCGTGAACTGCTCGACGGGGGCCTCCGCATCCTGTTCGTGGGTCGCCTCTCCACCCGCAAGGGTGCGGCGGTCGCTGTCGAGGCACTCGGCGTGCTGAGGGCCCGGGGTATCGACGCGACGCTCGACCTGGTCGGCGCGCCGGTACCCGGGCAGGAGAGCTACCAGAGCGACCTGCTCACGCGCGTCGCCGACCTCGGCCTGGCGGAGCGCGTGACGCTGCACGGTTTTCAGAACGATGTCTGGCCCGCCCTTGAGCAGGCGGATGTCGCGGTGGTGCCCTCCCTTTACAACGAGCCGTTCGGCAACACCGCCGTCGAGGCTCTGCTGGCCGCCCGGCCCGTCATCGTCAGCGACACCTCCGGACTCCGCGAGGCAGCCGGCGGCTACCTCTCCTCCCGCCGGGTCACCCCCGGCGACGCGGAGGCACTGGCCGACGCCCTCGCCGAGCTCGGCACCGACTGGCCGAAGGTCAGGATCGATGCGGCCGTCGACGCCTTCAGCGCGAACGAGAAGCATTCACCCGAGCTCTACCGGCAAACCATTGCCTACCTGGTCTCCGAACTCGCCGCGGGCCTTCCCACCGCGCGCACCACATCAACCGCGCGCTCCCACGCCCGACTCACCACGAACGAGGTATGACCATCATGGATCCGCACGACTACTGGAAAGCCCTGCGCAAGCGCTGGATCGTCATCGCCATCCTCGGTGTCATCGGCGGCGGTGTCGCGTACACCTACGCCGAATCGCTGCCCGACAGCTTCACGGCGACGAGCGAGATCTTCGTCTCCTCCACCCAGGGCCAGACGACCAGCGAGGTTCTGCAGGGCTCCACCTACACCCAGAACCTGGTGCAGTCCTACTCGCAGCTGGCGACAACGCCCGCCGTCCTGACCCCCGTCATCGCCGAGCTGGGGCTCGACCTGACTCCGTCGCAGCTGGCCAAGACCATCACGGCGACGACCCCGCTGAACACGGTGCTGATCCAGATCACCGTGACCAACGGAGATCCTCAGCTGGCGGCATCCATCGCCAACAGCGTCGGCACCTCGCTCTCGACGACGGCCATCGGCCTGTCGCCGAAGAATGCGACAGACGTCGCCTCGATCTCGATGAGCATCGTCACGCCGGCGCAGGCCCCGGTCAACCCGATCGCCCCCAACCGTCGACTGATCGAGATCAGCGGTGTGGCCGTCGGCCTCGCTGCCGGTGTGCTGTACGCCATCGGGCGTGCCGTGTTCGACACCCGCCTGCGCACCAACCGCGACATCGAGCGCATCACCGATGTGCCGGTGATCGGCAACGTCGAACGTCGTCGTCGCCGCGACCCGCAGGCCAGTGGCATCACGATGCGCATGGCGCCGCACAGCCTGATCGCGGAGGACTACCGCCGCGTGCGCACGAACCTCGAGTTCGCCGACGTCGACAACGCCATCCGTTCGATCGTCGTCACGTCGGCCATGCCCGGTGAGGGCAAGACCACGATGTCGATCAACATCGCCCTCGCCATGGCCGAGCGGTCGATGCGGGTGCTGCTGATCGACGCCGACCTGCGCCGGCCCTCCGTCGCCACCTACGCCCAGATCGAGGGCGCTGCCGGCCTGACCAGCGTGCTGGTGGGGTCTGCCGACCTCGGCGATGTCATTCAGCACTGGGCGCCGAACGTCGACATTCTGACCTCGGGCACCATTCCGCCGAACCCGAACCAGCTGCTCGGTTCCACCTCGATGGCCCGGCTGCTGCGCACCGTCATCGCCGACTACGACTTCGTGATCGTCGACACCCCGCCGCTGCTGCCGGCCTCGGATGCCCTCACCCTCACGCACATGACGGATGGTGCGGTCGTGGTCTCGCTCTACAACTCCACCACCCGCCAGAAGCTCTCCGACGCCCTGGCCGCCCTGGCCGGAGTGCGCGCCCGCACCATCGGCGTCGTTCTGAACCAGACCAAGCCGAAGGCGAGGGACGAGTACTACAGCAGCGACGTGACGAAGATGGGCACGACGGCACCGGCCGCCTCGGCCGACGGACACGCAGGCACCGGCACTGATACGGACGCCGACGTGAACACCGAGGCCGACACCTCCATCGAGGCGAACATCGTCGACCACTCCGACACGGACACCGTGCCTGTGACCGTGGCCGGCGACAGCGCGGCGGAGCGCATCGAAGAAGCCCTGTCGACGCGACCCTCCGCCACCTCCGAGCTCCGGCCGGTGCCATGACCGTGGCACGTCGCGAACTGCCGCGTACCTCCCTGCAACGGCGCGTTCGGCTCTACGAGTCGGTGCGCACCGCCCACCTCGAGCGTGCGCACGAACTGCAGCCCGCCAGCATCCTGTACCGGGTGAAGCGCTACGACTTCGAGGACACCCTCGCCCGCGGCCTGCACCTCGTGCGGGTCGGGCCGCTGAGCGGGGCCCTGCTCATCGCCCGTTCCCGCATCGAGACCCTGGAGATCAACGAGCCGTTGATGCTGTCGAGCCTGGCCTCGACCTCGCTCGCGCTGCTCGCCCTGAAGGTGCGCCACGCCCTCGGCGGCAAGCGCACGACCGTGGTGACCTACGCGATCGGGAACACCGATCCGTTCGCGGTGACCACGCACCAGCGCCCTCGCACACGCCTCCGCAGGAAGGTCGAACGCCGGCTCGCCCGCTGGGTCTGGAACCGGGTCGACCGCGCCGCCTTCGGTACCAGCGCGGCGCAGCAGACCTACGAGAACGTGCTGGGCGAGGTGGCCCTCGGCTCGAACTCGCTGGTGATCCCCGCGCTGCCGGCGCCCGCGCCGACCGCTGCGGCGAGCAGCCGCGTCGACGGTCGCGTGATCTTCGTCGGGGCGTTCAGCGAGCGGAAGGGCATCCGGGTGCTTCTCGATGCCTGGCCGCACGTGACGCGCCTGCGACCCGGCGCCACCCTCACCATCATGGGCAAGGGCATTCTCGAAGACAGCGTGCTCGCCGTCGCCCGTCTGTTCGAGGGCATCACCGTCGAGATCGATCCCGACCGCGGGCGCATCGCGCAGGCGCTCGACGAGGCGCGCGTACTGGTTCTGCCGTCGCAGCCGTCGCCGACGTGGCGTGAGCAGGTCGGCCTGCCGATCGTCGAGGGCCTCTCGCACGGCCTGGCCATCGTGACGACCGAGGAGACCGGGCTCGCCGACTGGCTGAGCGCCCACGCGCACGCGGTCGTCACCGACCCTGCGTCGAGCCCCGAGCTCGCGGTGGCGATCGTGCAGCTGCTCGACGACGACCGTGCGGTCGACGATGTTCTGCAGGCCCTGCCGGCCCGCGACGGGCGGCTGGCCGCCGACGACTGGATGTTCTCCCACGCCCTCACGATCTCCGACCTGGCCCGGGTGTACACCTGATGGCCGTTCGGGGCCTGCGCCGGGGCGGCACGTTCAGCCTGGTCGGCAGCGCCGCCGTGGCGAAGGTCGGCGTCATGGCGGTTGCCGGCATTCTCGGCATCATCACCAGCCGGATGATCATTCAGAACTTCGGCGTCGACGCCTACGCGCAGTACGGCCTGCTCTCGAGCTTCCCGACCCTGCTGCCCTTCGCCGACCTCGGAATCGCGGCTGTCGTCATCAACGCCGTCGCCGGCTCCGCGGCCCCGCGCACCGACGACTACGTGCGGCGCACCATCGTGACCGCCTTCCGCATTCTGCTCGTCTCCGGCGGCATCATGGTGACGATCGGCGCGATCATCACCGTCGCCGGCTGGTGGCCCGTTCTGCTCGGCAAGGGCCTCATGCCCGAAGGCGGCGACATCGCGGCCTTCCTCTGCATCGCGGTGTTCGGCCTCGTCATTCCGCTCACCGTCGGCCAGCGCATCCTCGTCGGCCTGAAGAAGACCACAACCCAGGTGGCCAGCCAGGCCGTCGTCGCCCCCTTCATGTTCCTCGTCGTGGGAGCGTTCGTCGTGCTGATGGTGCCGGCCGGCACCTACCTCGCGGTCGTCACCTACGTTGCGAACGCCCTCGTCTCCGTCATCTGCCTGATCGTCGCCGCGCGCGCCCTGAGGCCGCAGGTAGGCGCCGCCATCCGCGAGATCCCGCACATCCGGAGCTACCGCGGAGTGTCCGCGCTCGGGCTCGCCTGGCCGATGCTCGTGCAGATGGTCGCCCTGCCCATCGCCATGCAGACCGGTCGCCTGCTGCTCAGCCACCTCGGCACCGTCGAACAGCTCGCGGCCTACAACCTCGCCTCCCAGCTCTTCGGCATCGTGCTGCAGACGATCGCCGCCGCCGGTCTCGCTCTCTGGCCGATCTACGCGGCCGCACGAAGCGCCAACCGGGTCGAATCGCCGGCCGTCGCGACGCTCTGGTTCCTCGCCGGCGGGCTGCTCATGGGCGGGGCCCTCGCCGTGCTCTCGCCGTTCCTGGCCTCGTTCGTGTCGGGTGGCCAGATCCACCTCGATCTCTGGCTGGTGCTCGCGTTCGTTCTGTTCGTGGGGCTTCAGGCTGCCAAGTACCCCATCGGCATGTACATGACCGACAAGCGGGGCCTGGTCTTCCAGGTCGTGCCGGTGCTCATCATGATCCCCCTGAACATCGGTCTCTCGTGGTGGCTGATCGGCATCATCGGGGCAGCGGGGCCGGTGGTGGGGTCGTCTGTGGCGGTGGCGCTCTGCCAGGTGGTGCCGAACCTCTGGTACGTTTCGCGGGATGTCGCGAAGAGACGACAGTCGATCCAGGATGCCGTGGCCTCCGCCGAACGGGAGAGCGAACATGTCTGAGAGCTCGACGTCGTTCATCTTTCCGAGCGAACGGGACATCCCCGCCTGGGAGCGCCGGCACGCCGCCGGCGAGGTACCGGGACGCTGGCCCTACGGACTGCACGAGCTGGCGTCGTACACCGGGCGCCTCGAAGCCGTGGCCGCGGGGGAGCCCTCGCGGGCATCCGTTCTGCGCAGCCGGGCGCGGGCGCTGCTGCCCGGGCGACCCGGCCCGAAACGCCCGGCCGGCGACGGCGCCCAGGGTGTCGGCGCCCGGGGCATCGGCCCCCGGAGCATCGGCCTCACCTGGGACGAGAACGCGGCCCGTCGCATGTACCTCGAACACCGGCACGACGAGATGTACAGCGGCGTCATCTGGGTGACCGACATCCTGGCCCGGGGCGGAGACATCGGCACGATGCGGTCTGTGCTGCGAGGCATGAACGGGTTGTGGGTGATCAGCCGCGGCCAGCAGGCGGCCGTCGAACGGCTGGTCGGCGACGACGGCCCTCCCGTCGGCTTCTTTCGGTTCGGCGTCGACGAGACGTTCTTCACCCCTGCCCCACCCGCCGAACGCCCACTCGTGCTGAGCGTCGGCGGTGACCGCGACCGTGACACGGCGACGCTCTTCGAGGCGCTCGACGAGGTGAAGCGGCGTGCGTCAGACGCCGAGGTCGTCGTACAGACCTCCAGCGACCTGCCGGCGCCCGACGGCGTGACGAAGCTCGCGCGGGTCAGCCACTCCGAGCTGCGGGCGCTCTACCGGCGGGCCAGCGTGGTGGCGATCGCCACCCGCCCCAACCTGCACGCGTCGGGCATGACGGTGAGCCTCGAAGCGATGGCGACCGCCCGCCCCGTCGTGATGACCGACACTCCCGGCATCGACGATTACGTCGCGCACGAGCAGACCGGCTTTCTCACCCCGGTCGGCGACCCCCGGGCGATGGCCGGCCGGGTGCTGCGGCTGCTGGCCGACCCGACGCTCGCGGAGCAGTTCGGCCTCGCCGGCCGGGCCGCCGTCGAGGCCGGTCTCACGAGCTCCCACATGGTGCGTGAGCTCGCCGCGTTCACCGGGCTACAGCGCCCGACCCCGTCGCCCGCGACCGGCGACGCCGCGCACGCAACTCTTCCCTGACCAGCCGGCGGCCGTCACGCACGCCCCGGAATGCCGCGAAGAGGGGCGAGAGAGAGTGGGTGAACTGGCGGCGGCCGCCCTGCAGCAGAACCTCCCAGGCGATCGCCCGAGTCTGGCCCGACCAGCGCTCGATCGTCGTGTCGTCGAGGTGACGCACCGCGAACAGCAGGCGGTTGCGGATGTTGTAGTAGTAATACGTGTTCGACTTGGGCTCACCCGAGTGGGAGTACCCGCCACCCTGATGGGTACCGCCCTCTGCGTGCACGGCCACGGCATCCGTCACCACACGCAGCCGGCCACCGGCAGCGGCCACCCTGTGCGAGAAGTCGACGTCTTCCCAGTACAGGAAGTACTGCTCGTCGAACCCACCCGTCTTGCGCCAGAGCTCGCGCGTCATCAGCAGGCAGGCGCCGCTCAGCCACGGCTCGATGGCCTGGGCGCTGCCCGGCAGGCGACGCCGCGCCGAACGGATGCGCCCGTCGGTCAGGTAGAGATCGGAACCGTTGAACCACACCGAGCCGTCAGGCCGGAGGATCTGCGGGGAGTAGAGCGTGTCGGAGTCTTCGGCGCTGGCCTCGATCAGCTGCTCGAGGGCCTTCTCGGCGATCTCGACATCGGGGTTCAGCAGGAGCAACAGCTTCGCGCCCAACTGCTCGGCGTGCAGCACGCCACGGTTCATCCCGCCGCCGAACCCGGTGTTGCCGGTCGGCAGCACGGTGTTCCAGCCCTCGCGGGCGGCCAGCGACACCACGCGCGAACGCTCCTGCTCGCTGGAGTAGTTGTCGACGATCACCACGGTCAGCTCGGGCTGCCGGCGGGTGAGCGGCGCCAGGTTGGCCTCGAGCAGCGCTGTCGAACCGTAGTTGACCACCACGATCGCAAGACTGGACAGAGATGACGAACTCATACCGTGACTCCTCGGAAGACGGGATAATGACTGTGATGAACGCTGACGAGACGCCCCACGACCACGCGGAGCCGCAACGGCAGCCGCAGCCGCAGCAGCGAACGCTGGCCATCGCGGTTCTGACGTTCCGCCGACCCGACGACCTTCGGGTCGTGCTGCCGCTGCTGGTCGAACAGCTGCTGGCCGTCGGCTCCCGTGTGAAGGGTACCGTTCTGGTGGTCGACAACGACCCGGCGGGTTCGGGGCGTTCGACGGTCGACGCGGTGACGAGCGGGATGCCCGCCGGCCAGCAGCATCTCGTCGACTACGTGCACGAGCCGACGCCGGGCATCGCGGCCGCCCGCAACCGGGCCCTCGACGAGTCGCGCGACTCCGACCTGCTGGTCTTCATCGACGACGACGAACGGCCCACCCCCGAGTGGCTCAGCAGCCTGCTCGAGGTGCAGTCGGCCACGGGCTGCGCCGCCGTCGCCGGGCCGGTGACCTCGGAGTACGAGATCGAGCCGGGCCGCTGGATCACGGCGGGCCGCTTCTTCGAGCGCCGGCGCCTCGCCGACCGCACGCCGATCACGGTCGCCGCGACCAACAACCTGCTGCTCGACATGGGGCTGGTCACCGAGCTCGACCTGCGTTTCGACACGACCCTCGGCGTGATCGGCGGCGAAGACACGCTCTTCACCCGCCAGATCGTCGACGGCGGGGGCACGATGTTCTGGGCGGCCGGTGCCGGCGTGGTCGACGTCGTACCGCGTGCCCGCATCACGAAGAAGTGGGTGGTGCTGCGCGCCTTCTCGAGCGGCAACAGCTGGAGTGTGACGAGCCTGATGCTGACCGGCGGAGGCTCCGTCGCCCAGCTGAAGGCCCGGCTCGTGCTGACCGCGCGGGGCCTGGTCCGGGCCGCGGCCGGAACGGCCCAGATCGTCGCCGGCATCGTGCTCCGCTCGCTCGCCCATCGGGCGCGCGGCACCCGCACGCTGGCGAGGGGCGCCGGAATGGTGGGCGGCGCCTGGGGCTACTCCTACGAGGAGTACCGCCGGGCGTGACGGAGCCCCGGGGCCGCTGGGCCTCGACGTCGACATCGCTCAGCCCTCCGTGCGCGGCTTCGCCGCAACGGCCGCGGCCGCCGCGAGGTAGGCGGAGTGGTGCTGCATCCCGGCGTCGTGCCAGTCGCGGTCGTCGAGCCGGGGCGGGTCGACGGGGCCACGCTCTTGGACGGCTCGGAGCGTTGCGGCGAGCACCTCGGCGGTGAGCTCGCCGCTGTACTGGTAGACCCAGCCGGCGCCCACCTCGGCGCTCAGGCGCTCGTTCACCGGGTTGGCCGGCAGAAGCACGGGCCGGTTCAGGGAGAGTGTCGTCAGGGCGCCGCCGGAGTTGTGCATCTCGGTGTAGGGCAGCACGACGAGACTGGCGCTGCTGACGGTCTCGACCAGCTCGCGATCGTCGAGAAAACGCAGAGTGAGGTCGATGCGTTCGTCACCCGCCGCGCGGCGGCGGAGGTCGTCGGCGAGCTCCGGGGTCGACGGCCTCCCGGCCACCCGCAGCGTCGCGTCGCCCGGCAGATCACGAAAGGCGTCGACCAGCGCATCCACGCCCTTGTAGCGGCGGATCAGCCCGAAGTAGGCGACCCGGCCGGGCGTCGGCTCGGCCGCCGGGTACCGGGCGAACCAGTCGCGATAGTGACCGTGCGGAATGAGGGCGTACCGCCGATCATCCTGAACCGGAGTCTCGGGGTTCAACCGTATCCAGAGAGCAGTACGACGTTCGAACAGGCGGAGCAGCACGCGCTCGCGCCGGGAGATGCCGGAGGGCAACTCGAGGTTGTGAAGCGTACGCACGATGGGGGTGCGGGTCAGGCCGAGCTTGGCCAGGAGCGCCACGGTGAGGCCCTGGCGGACCAGGGCCTTCACCGGGGAGTGGCCGGCCACGAGGATCTCGGGCCAGTGCACGTGGAACACGTCATAGCGGCCGAGCAACGCCCCCCGCCACGAGAAGTTCCGCACGGTGACCCCGGGAAGGGAGTCGATGCTCTCAGCGAGCATCACCAGGTACGGATTCGTGGTCGGGCGGGGGACGGGGAACGACTGCTGAACGGTGAACGTGTCTCTCACGGAACGGCCTCTACGGTTTGAACGCACTCAGCTCCTGAACGGTGACCTGCTGCGGCGCGTTGGTCGCGCTGCCGGAGACGTAGCTGAGCAGCCCGATGGCGCCGGGGGCCTGGAGGCCCGCGAAGCTGTCGGTCGCGGAGACGGTCCACGCGGTCGGCTCGGCCGTGCCCGAGGGCCAGACCTTCGCCCTGATGGTGGTCGGGCTGGTGCCGGTCACCTGCAGGCGCACGCTGAGCTTCGTTCCGGCCACGATGCTGCCCGGTACGACGACCTCGTTCGCGAGCGTGCTCGCGGTGGAGCTGCCCTGCAGTGCGGTGAGCGCGACGGCGGCCGTTCCGTTGTTCTTCAGGCGGATGGCGGCACGGTACTCGTTGTTCGTCGCGGTCTTGCGACCGACGGCGTAGAGGTAGGTTCCACCACCGGTCGCGGGCTTGTCGAGACTGAACTGCACCCGCAGATCGGTGTTGGTCTGCGAGACGCTGTTCAGGTACGCGCCGGTCTGCGAACCGGCCGTTCCGAGCCGGAACACCGCACTGCCGTTGTTGACGGCGAGATCGGATGCCGTACCGAACTTCGTCCAGGCGCCTCCGACATCGGCCGTGCCGAACCCGTTCGACACCGTGCGGGTGAACGAGTCGAGCGCGAACGGCATCGCGGGCGGGTTCGTGACGGTCACCGACTGGGTGGCCGTGCCGGTCGCCCCGGAGTTGTCGGTCACCACGAGGGTCGCGGTGTAGGTGCCCGCGGCTCCGTACGTGTGCGAGACGGTTCGGCCGGTGCCGGTCTGGCCGTCACCGAAGTTCCAGGCGTACGAACCGATCGTGCCGTCGGAGTCGGTCGACGCCGCACCGCTGAAGGTCGCGGCGAGGTTCGACACGGTCGTGTCGATCGCGGCCGTCGGCGGCACGTTGGCGGGTGGGGGAACGGTCACCATCACAGATCCGGTCGTCACTGCGGTGGCGCCCTTGTTGTCGGTGACGGTGAGCTTCACCGAGAAGGTGCCTGCAGCGCCGTACAGGTGCGAGACCGTCTTGCCGGTGCCCGTCGATCCATCACCGAACGTCCACGCGTACGAGCTGATCGTGCCGTCGCTGTCGGCCGAGTCGGAGGCATCGAACGCCACCGTCAGGTCGGTCGGGACTGCGGCGAAGGCCGCGGTCGGCGGCACGTTGGCCGGCGGGGCGGCGACGGCGCGAACCGTCGTCTGCGTGACCCCGGTCGCACCGTCGTTGTCGGTCACCGTGAGCTTCACGGTGTAGGTGCCGGCGGCGGCGTAGGAGTGCACAGGCGGGGTCGCCCCGGTGGCGGTGGAACCGTCACCGAACGCCCAGGCGTACGACGCCAGGGTTCCGTCGGAGTCAGCAGACCCGGTGCCGTCGACCGTGAGGTCGAGATTCGTGATCGAGTTGGTGAACGACGCCGACGGGGCGACGTTCACGCGGGGAGCCGTGACGATGACGGTGTTCGTGAAGACACCGGTCGCGCCTCTGTTGTCGGTGACGGTCAGCGACACCGTGTAGGTGCCCGCCGTCGTGTAACTGTGCGACGTCGTGGCGCCGGTGGCGGTCTGGCCGTCACCGAAGTCCCAGGCGTAGCCCGCGACCGTGCCGTCGGAGTCGGCAGAAGCGGAGCCGTCGAAGGTCGCGGCGAGGTCGGTCGCGGTCGAGGTGAACGAGGCCGTCGGGGCGACGTTCGCCGCACCCGGCGTGGCGAGCGAGTAGTGCTCGGCCACGGTGGCCGCGCTGATCGCGGTGTCGTAGACGGCCGCCTCGTCGATGCTGGCGTTCAGGTACGAACTCGACGAACCCCAGGTGGTGTCGCCGCCGATGCGCCAGTAGCCGTCATAGGGCTGGGCCTGCGTCTGCGGGTCGGTGCCGATCAGGCGACCGTCGACGTAGAGTTTCAGGCCATCGCTCGACTGGGACGCCACCACCTGGTGCCAGACACCGTCATTGTAGGAGCCGGGCGTGGTGATCGTGTTCAGCTGACCGGTGTAGGTGCCGAAGACGATCTGCCCGTTGTCCTGCAGGTAGATGTGCCTGTCGTAGCTGCCGGAGTTGCCGGTCTGGCTGCTGCCGAAGCCGATGATCTTGCCACCGACTGTCGTGGTGGTGTTGAACCAGGCCTCGAGCGAGTACGTCTGAGGGTTGGAGATGCGGGCGGATGTCGCAACACCACCGCTCTGGCCGTCGAACGAGAACGCCTTGTCGGGGTTGCCCGCAAGAGCTCCCGTGACTCCGGTCGTCACACCGCCCGACACCACGCCCGGGTCGAGGCCCTGGCTGGAGTCTGCAGCAACGGAGCCCGCTGCGTCGTTCAGGCGCCAGTAGAGACTCGGCGCGTCGGTGAAGACCCGGTTGCCGTAGTTGTCTGCCGGAGGCTGGGGCAGCTGCGACGCACGACCGGACGCCACGTAGTGCGCATCGGCCTGCTGCCTGTTCAGCACCTGGTTGTAGACGGCGACGTCGTCGATGTCTCCGGCGAAGAAGTTGGAACCACTCCACGAGGAGTCGCCGCCGATCCGCCAGAAGCCGTCGTACGGCTGCGCCGAGATGGTGTCGGTACGGGTTCCGACCCGCACACCGTCGATGAACAGCTGCATGCCGGTCGAGCCGAGTGTGCCGATCGCCTGGTGCCACTGGCCGTCGTTGAGCGCACCGGCCGACTGCAGCACCTGGGTGTTGCCGTTGTAGACGCCGAAGTTCAGGCGCCCGTCGGTCGTCATGTAGAGGTGACGGTCGTAGCTCGAGGAGGTACCGGTGCTCGAGTTGCCGAAGCCGACGATCTTGCCGCCCGCCGTCGTCGTGGTCTTGAACCACGCCTCGACCGAGAAGGTCTGCGGTCCCGTCACGGGTGTCTGCGTCGAAGCGAACCCGGTGTCGTTCCCCGGGAAGGTCGAGGCCGTGTCGGCATCGCCGTTGATCGCCCCTGCGGCGCCTCGGGTGACTCCGGAGCCGGCGACCTGGTCGTTGAAGGCGACCCAGTCGGCGACGTTCGTACCGCTGGCCTCGCCCAGTCGCCAGAAGCTCGACGGAGAGTCGTTCAGCACGGCCGAGGTGTACGGGCCGGTCGGCGTCGACGTGACGGTGACAGACGCACTGTCGCCGAGCACCGTGTTGCCGAGCGGATCGGTCGCCCGCAGCCGGTAGGTGTAGGTCGCGCCGGGGGTCAGCCCGGTGTCGATGAAGCCCAGGTTCGGGGTCTTCCAGACGCTCGAGGGAGCTGCTGTGGTGTAGACCGGCGTGGTCATGTTGCCGTTGCGGTACACCGCGTAGGTGAGGTTCTCGTTGTCACGGTCGGAGTTCGCCGTGAAGCTGACGCGGGCCGTGCCTGCCGTGAGGGAGCTGAGTGTGGGCTTGAACAGAGCACCCGATCGGATCGGGCCCGAGGTGTTCGGCGCGATCGAGCGCACCGCGAACCGGGTGAGACCCTGCTGGCGCTTGCCGTTGACCTGGGTGAACTCGCCGCCGTAGACGACGTACTGCGTGTTCGCTGCGACGCTCCAGGGTCCCTGGCTCTGGCCGGTGAAGGTGCCGGTGTTGAAGTCGGGGTACCAGTTCAGCAGGGTCGGAGCCGGGTTGCCGGCGAAGTTGTAGTAGCCGAGAGGATCGCTCGTGATGGTCTGCGTCGGCGACTTGGAGAAGGCGAGGGCGCGGTGGAACGTCCACGGCTGCGGCGTCTGCGGAAAACCGCCGACGTTGCCGCAGTAGTGCGGGTGGCCGGCGATGTAGAGGGCCGTGCCCGTCGAGGCGGTCGAGTAGGTGTCGCCGTGGCAGTCTTCGACCCAGACGATGTTGCCGGTCGCCCAGTCGCCGCGGAAGGAACCCTCGAGGTTGCCGCCCGCACCGAAGACGTAGCCGGAGGCGTAGAAGCTGTCGCTGTCGGAGGTGAGGCTGGTGATCGACGCCTGGCTGCCGCCGTTGCGGATCAGGTTGTTCGCCGAGAAGCCGCTCGTGATGGCGCCCGAGACGGCGTCGGTCGAGGCGAGACCGTAGCCGGGGTTCGCCGACCCACCCAGTGTGGTGAAGCTGCCGCCGACGATGACCTTCGACTTGTCGGGAGAGACGGTCAGTGCGGTGACGTCGCCGCCTGCCGCGTTCGGGTCCCATGCGAGATTGGCGCCGGTGGTCGCGTTCACGGCGGCGACCTTGTTGCGCACGTCTTTGCCGATGCTGGTGAAGGTACCGCCCAGGTAGACCGTCGTGGCCGTCGCCGAGATCGCGTTCACCGCCGAGTTCGTGCCGGGCGCCCACGAGGTGACGACGGCGCCGCTGGTCGGGTCGAGAGCCGCGACCCGGTAGCGGTTCACGCCGTTGATCGTCGTGAACTGGCCGCCGACGTAGAGGCGCGTGCCGTCGGGGGAGGGGGTGACCGCCTTGACCTGGCCGTTCAGCACCGGGGCGAACGCGGTGTTCAGCGCGCCCGTCGTGAGGTTGTACGACAGCAGGTAGGTGCGTGAGACGGTGTTCACCCCCGCAGCTGCTCCGGCGGGCTGCGCGGTCGTGAAGTTGCCGCCGACGAACACCGTGTTGCCGATGATGGTCTGCGACCACACCACGCCATTGATCTGCGGGGTGGGCAGGGCATCTGCCGAGACCGTGGGCGGGGAGGATGCCGCCGTCGGGTCAGTGGGGGCGGTGTCTGCCTGGGCAGACGGCACAACGGTCAGAGAAGTCAGAGCAACAGCGGCGATGGTCGCTAGGACGACCACGGACCGGCGCAGGGGCGCCAATGGCATAGGAGTGCCTCATTCGGTTCAGACCACGCAAATTCGGTTACGTGGTAAGTGAAATCTAAAGGAGTTCTGAGGGTTTCTCTCCCCCCAGAACGGGACTATTCGGGGGCAGGACCCTCGAAGACGGCGACAGGCGTTCCCGCACGGTAGTCGAGGGTGATGCGCACGTCGTCACGCAGCTCCGTCGGTACGACGAAGACGAAGGTGCCGGTGACCGATTGGCCCGGAGCGACCTCGGCAGGCAGCGGGGTGCCCGCGCTCTGCAACTCGATCGCCGGCGTCTGGTTGGTGCCGTAGGTGAGGCCGACGACGGAGGTCTGCAGGGAGACGGTCTCGCTGCCCGTGTTCGTCGCCGTCACCGTGAACTTCAGCGACGGACCGCCCACCTCACCGACGCCGTTCGCGACGCCGTCGACAGACGCGATCTGCGAGAGGGCGACCGTCAGTCCGTCGGTCACGACCGCCGGCGCGGTGAGTGGCACGGGGGACTGCTCGACGGGCTGGGCGGGGTCGGACGGGTCGACGGTGGGGCCGGCCACCACGGGCGCGCCCGCACCGTCGACGGGCAGGGGAGTGCCACCGGCATCCGTACCCTGCGAATTGGCGTCGAGGGCGGAGCCGTTCGACGACGCTGCTCCGCCGGCGCCCACCGCGACAGCGACGATCACGGCCACGACGACCACGATCACGGCGATGATGAGGCCGATGACCAGCGGCCTGCTGGGCCGGCGCTTCAGCGGCCCGGTCGGAGTGTGACTGGCCACGGGGTTCTCCTCGACGTGCTCGAAAGGGGGTCCGCCCCACGGGGCGGGGACTGCCGCGCAGAGCGCGCGGCGACAGGGATTGCGAGCATGCCCAGCATCAGGACGAAGAGCGGGGTGGCGCTGTAGAAGGGGCTGAAGCCGACACCCCAGAGGGTGGTCGCCGACGCGAACATGATGACGCCGCTCGCGGTGCGGTCGGCGATGCGGATCGCAATGCCCCACACCGCCACGATCACGACGACGAGCAGGAACAGCAGCCCGGCGAGGCCGAAGTGGGTGAAGAAGTCACCGACGATCGAGTGCAGCTCGTAGTGCCCGCCGAACATGTACCGCTCGACGTAGCCGTTGTCGGGGGCGTAGTTGATCGACGCCATTCCGGACTTTGCCACGGTGATGTCGGTGAGGCTCGGCAGGGTGCCTGAGCCGAACCCCCACCACTGATGGTTGAAGAGGGCGATGGTCGCTGAGAGCTCGGGTCGACCGCCCAGGATCAGCGACCCCGACGTCTCCAGCTGGTGCAGAGAGCGGGCCTGGGTGGATGCGCCCAGGTAGCCGTCGAGAATGAGAGCCTGCCCGAGGTTGTAGATCACGACGGTGAGGCCGCCGAGACCGACGATCATGCGGAGGGCGGCGAGGCTCCGGTTCTTGCCGCGCGGCACGACCTGGAACGCCACCACGATGGCTGCGAGCAGCAGGATCGCGAACGCCGAGCGGGAGTCGTTCAGCCCCGAGGTGATCGTGAGCGCGCCCAGCACGACGAGCTGCAGCCAGCGGCGGCCCGACTTGTAGGCCAGCGAGAGCGTGATGATGGCCACCGGTACAGCGAACCCGAACTTCCACGGGTTCGACGGATAGAGCGGGCTGTTCGGCGTGATGGCCAGAGCCAGCCCGATACCGAACCAGAGCGTCACGTTCGCCTCGGGCAGCACCGTGCGGGCCCAGAGCACCACTCCGATCGACGCGAGTGCGCCCACCAGCAGCACCGTGGTGCTCGTCATGAGCGACGCATCGGAGTCGTGGTCGTTGCTGTTGAAGACGGTGAGCCACCCGCCCATGATCGCCGCGAACAGGCCGGTGCCGATCAGCGCCCACCCCCAGCGGTAGTGCCGCACCACCGGGATCCACACGGGAAGCAGGAGAACGGCGGCGACGTGGCCGACTTCGATTCCCTGCGGGAGGGCGATGCGTGCACCGATCATGATGAGGGCGGCCGCAGCGATGAAGCGCACCCAGCGGCGAGGGTCGCGAACGCTGGCGGTCGGAGCCGGAGGAACGGGGCCGACCGCGGGGCGAAGAGCACTCTCGAGACGCGGCGGCATCCTTCGACCCTAAACCGAACAGCGCACTTTAACCCCACCCGGAGCATCCCCCAAATCAGGTGTGCCCCGAACGGGTGATAGAGTTCCTCCCCAGCCGAGCTCCAACCTTTCGACACTCACCCCCGGGAGTGCATCTTGCCTCAGCACCGTCGCTCTGCAGAACGTCGTCCCCGCCCCGTTCTCCGCATCCTCTCCTCGCTTGCCGTGGCACTCATGGCCATCGGATTGCTCGTCGCGACGCCCGCCAGCGCGCAGGCCGATGAGTTCCCGCAGGGCTCCGCTCCCGTCGGCTCACTGGGCTACCCGATCTACAGCACCGCGATCTTCGTCTCGGTCGGCAGCGGCAACGATGCGAACCAGGGCACTCTCCGCTCGCCCCTCAAGACCGTCGCCCGGGCGATCGAGAAGGCGTCGGCGGGCGACCAACTGGTGCTGCGGGCGGGGGTCTACCACGAGGCCGTGACGATTCCGACGAACAAGCCGCTGATCATCCAGTCGTACCCCCGCGAGGCGGTGTGGTTCGACGGCTCCACGCGGCTGTCGGACTTCCGCCAGTCGGGTTCGACGTGGGTCGCGTCGAACTGGACGTTCGCGCCGACCAATGTCATGGACGGGGTCGCCGACAATCCCGGTTTCGTGGACTCGGCGCATCCGATGGCCGCCCGCCCCGACCAGGTCTTCTACGACGGCGTCGCGATGACCCAGGTGGGCAGCGCCGGCCAGGTCACGAAGGGCACCTTCTTCGTCGACCGGGGTGCGAAGACACTCACCATCGGCAGCAACCCGGCCGGTCACAAGGTGGCGGCCAGCGATCTCGGGCAGGCCATCTATGTGAAGGCTCCGGGCAGCATCATCCAGAGCCTCGGTGTGCGCCGCTACGCGACGTCGTATGGCGACCGCAGCGCGATCCGCCTCGCCAACGCCGACATCACGGCGCGCAATCTGGTCATCGAAGACAACGCGATGATCGGCGTGAACGTGGAGCAGAACAACGTGACGCTCGACCACCTCACCATCCAGCGGAGCGGGCTGATGGGCGTCGGCGCGAACGCCTCCTACGGTCTGGTCATCGAGAACTCGGAGATCACCCGCAACAACTCGGAGCAGTTCAAGCCGGCACCGGTGTCGGGCGGCATCAAGGTGACGCGGAGTCGCGGGGTGACCATCACCGGCAACAACACGAGCAACAACTGGGGCTCGGGCATCTGGCTCGACGAGTCGTGCTGGGATGTGAAGGTGACGAACAATGTCTCGTCGAACAACCAGTACACGGGCATCCAGCTCGAGATCTCGGGAAACGCGATCATCGCCAACAACCAGCTCTCGAACCAGCAGTTCGGGCTGCAGCTCTTCGACGCCAACGACGTGAAGGTGTTCAACAACTCGATCGGCAACAACTCGAAGTTCGGCGTGCGCATCTACCAGGACCAGCGCCGACAGGCCGACCCCTCGTTCGCCGGGCACGATCCGCGGCAGAAGATCCCCGATCCGACCGTGCCCTGGGTCACCAAGAACATCACCATCGCGAACAACGCGTTCGGCGCGGGCGGCTTCTTCCAGATCTGGGCGCTCGACGCGGTGACGCACATTCCGGCAGACCGGATGGGCATCACGGTCACGGGCAACCTGTTCAACCGGCGCACCTCGATGAGCCAGTCGACCCTGCTGGCCTGGGGCGGCAGCGACAATTCGTCGATCACCCGGTACGACACGGCCGCGAGCATGCTGACGAAGAACAGTGCCTTCCGGAACACCGAGACGGGCTCGAGCCTCTCACTGACCGGGATGACCTCGGCGATCCTCAGCGCCGCGTCGGGAGCCCTGGCCCTGCCGGCCGACGTGGCGGCGGCAGTCGGCCGATCGACCGGGGTGAAGAAGGTCGGGCTGCTGTAGGCGCCGCCTGGGCAATGCCCACGAATGGGGGTTATCGCTCACCCCTCTCGGTCGTTTAGGCTCTCGATCATCAGTTCCGGTTTCGCGCTTTCCTAGGGCAACAGGTCGGAATCGCCTCGAGCCACGCCGCCTGTGCGTTGTCGACTAACCCGAAGTAGTCACACAATGATTCGACGAATCGGCTATGCAGCCGGAGCCTACGACCTGTTCCATGTCGGCCACCTCAACCTGCTCAAGCACGCGAAAGACCGCTGCGACTACCTGATCGCCGGGGTCGTCAGTGACGAGATGCTCGAGCTGAACAAGGGCATCCGGCCCGTCGTGCCCCTGGCCGAACGGCTCGAGATCGTGAACCACATCGACTACGTCGACGAGGCGCGGGCCGAAGTGCTCAGCGACAAGCTCGACACCTGGCGCGACGTGCAGTTCGACATCTTCTTCAAAGGCGACGACTGGCGCGGAACCGAGAAGGGCCACCGGCTCGAGACCGAGTTCGCCAAGGTCGGTGTCGAGGTCGTCTACTTTCCGTACACGATGCACACCTCCAGCACGCGGCTCCGCCAGGCCCTCGACGTGCTGTCGGGGCTCGGCGGCGACGAGCTGCCCGGCGAACTGCGCCTGTCACGATGAGCGCCGCTCGGGCGGCACGGGTGACGCCGTCGGGAGAGCCGACACCCCCGGCCACATCGACGGCCGCGGCCGCACCGTCGACCTCGCGGGCCGGGATGCTGCGGGCCGTGCCCGTCGGGCAGGGCGCCGCTGACGAGCACGCACCGTGGTTCGTGCCCGAGATCACCGAGCGGCAGGCAGGGCCGACCCGGCCTGCCGGGCAGGCCCGCCCGACCCGCTAGAGCGCGGGGGCCTTCGTCGGCGCTGCTGCGTCGACGCCCGCCTCGCGGCGCTGCTGCAGCGTGATCGGGGCCGGTGCCTCGGTCAGCGGGTCGACGCCACCGCCCGACTTCGGGAAGGCGATCACCTCACGGATCGACGAGGCGCCCGAGAGCAGCGCGCAGATGCGGTCCCAGCCGAAGGCCATTCCGCCGTGCGGCGGGGCACCGAACTCGAAGGCTTCGAGGAGGAAGCCGAACTTGGCCTCTGCGTCTTCCTTGCTGAGACCCATCACCTGGAAGACGCGCTCCTGCACGTCGCGGCGGTGGATGCGGATCGAACCGCCGCCGATCTCGTTGCCGTTGCAGACGAGGTCGTAAGCGTACGCCAGCGCTTCACCGGGGTCGGTGTCGAAGGTGTCGATCGACTCCGGCTTGGGGGAGGTGAAGGCGTGGTGCACCGCGGTCCACGCGCCTGAACCGACCGCGACGTCGCCTGCGGCAACAGCGTCGCCTGCGGGCTCGAAGAGCGGAGCATCCACCACCCAGAGGAACGACCAGGCCGACTCGTCGATGAGGTTAGCGCGGTGCCCGATCTCGAGGCGCACGGCGCCGAGGAGGCTCTGGCCCGCGGTGCGGGTTCCCGCGGCGAAGAACACGGCGTCGCCGGGCTGGGCACCGACAGCGGCCTGCAGGCCGGCGCGCTCGTCTTCGGAGAGGTTCTTGGCGATCGGGCCGCCGAGCTCGCCGTCTTCGCCGATCAGAACGTAGGCGAGGCCGCGGGCGCCGCGCTGCTTGGCGAACTCCTGCCAGTCGTCGAGCGTGCGCCGCGACTGCGAGGCGCCGCCCGGCATGACGACCGCGCCGACGTAGGGCGCCTGGAAGACGCGGAACGGGGTGTTCTCGAAGAAGCCGGTCAGCTCGGTGAGAGGCACGTCGAAGCGGAGGTCGGGCTTGTCGGAGCCGTAGCGGTCCATCGCCTCGCGGTAGGTGATGCGCGGGAACGGAGCGTCGGCCTGGTAGCCGATGAGCGCCCAGATCTCCCGGGCGAGGTTCTCGGCGAGTTCGATCACGTCGTCCTGGTCGACGAAGCTCATCTCGAGGTCGAGCTGGGTGAACTCGGGCTGGCGGTCTGCACGGAAGTCTTCGTCGCGGTAGCAGCGCGCGATCTGGAAGTACTTCTCCATGCCGGCGACCATCAGCAGCTGCTTGAACAGCTGCGGGCTCTGCGGCAGGGCGTACCAGCTGCCCGGGCGGAGGCGGGCGGGCACCAGGAAGTCGCGGGCACCCTCGGGCGTCGAGCGGGTCAGGGTGGGCGTCTCGATCTCGACGAAGCCGCGGCCGGAGAGCACCGAGCGGGCGACGCGGTTGACCTCTGAACGGAGGCGGAGCGCGGCGGCGGGCGCCGGGCGACGGAGGTCGAGGTAGCGGTACTTCAGGCGGGTCTCCTCGCCGACGGTGACGCGGTCGTCGATCTGGAAGGGGAGGGGCGCCGAGGTGTTCAGAATCTCGATGGTCTCGACCGCGATCTCCACCTCGCCGGTCGGCAGGTCGGGGTTCGCGTTGCCCTCGGGGCGCACTTCGACCGCACCCTCGATGCGGATGCAGTACTCGTCGCGCAGTTCGTGGGCACCGGATGCCTCGAGCACCTCGTTGCGCACCACCACCTGCACGATGCCCGACGCGTCGCGCAGGTCGAGGAACGCCACGCCGCCGTGGTCGCGCCGACGGGCCACCCATCCGGCGAGGGCGACTCTCTGGCCGGCGTCACCGGCTCGGAGCGTACCGGCTTCATGGCTGCGGATCACGGGCAACATCCTTCGATCGGGGTTTTGTTGAACCTTCCCATCGTAGGGGCGGCGACGCTGCGCTGCTCCCAGCCGCTCCCGATGCGCCCTGCTTCAGCCGCTGCCCGTCGCATCGGGTTCACAATGCTGTCGTCGGTCAAGGCGGCGAACCGGGCGTAACGTGCGGGCGGGCCAGGCGGGCAGGAGGTCAAGGCGCGCGTATCGGACAGGCGGGTAAGGCGAGCGAGCGGGGCGGGCGCGCGTAGCGGACGCGGACGCGCGTGTAGTGCGCGCGGGTCAGGCGAGCGAGCGGGTCAGGAGCGCATATAGTGCGCGCGTGTCAGGCGGGCGGGCGGAAGGCGGAGAGGGGAGCGGAGGGGCCGAGGCCCTGCTGCTCGAAACGGTCGAGGAGGGTGCCGTCGGGGGCGAAGCGCCAGCCGAGTACCCGCCAGCCCTGGGTGCTGGCCGTGATCTCGACCCCTTCGACGTTGGCGGAGCTCCGCAGGTCGAGGGGGCCCTCGAAGAACCAGTAGTCGGCGGCGGCGAGCTGCTCGGGGGTCTCGATGATCTGGCCGTCGAGCGTGGTGTAGACGAACGAATCGGCGGGGTGGTCGTCGAACACCGCGAGCTTGTCGGCGGCGAGAAGCGCCCGGTACGGAGCCAACACGTCGTCGGCGGACTGCTGGGAGAGCGCGACCCGGGCGTCGGCTGCGGCGAACAGGGCGGCAGCGCGGCTGCGCACCGCCCCGAGGGTGGTGGGCTCGCCCGCGACCACGACGGGCTGCTCGTCTGCGACGGCTGCGACCGCCGAGGCGAGCTCGTCGTGGCCCGCCTTCTCGCGTTGCAGGGCTTCAGCCGCCAACACCTGGCCGAAGTCGTAGGGCGGGGGAGCGGCGAGCTCCTCCTGCCAGGTGAGCAGCAGCCGCTCCGCCCGGTCGACGTAGGGCTGCAGCGCCTCCAGCGACTCCGACGTCTCCGGCCCCCCTTCCAGCGCCCCCTCCGGTGCCCCAGAAAGACCGCCGGTGTCGCCGCTGCTCTGCGACAGGGGGAGCGCCGACGCGTGGCGAAGCGCGTACACGTCATCGATGGTCCGCGAGACGGCGGCCGAGGCAGCGACGTCCACCGCGAAGCCCGGGTCGTCGGGCGTCGCCGACGGTTCAGCGGTGGCCTCAGTCGTCCCTACCGCAGACGCCTGCACGCAGATGACGGCGC
Source organism: Subtercola sp. Z020 (assembly GCF_002931235.1). Lineage (GTDB taxonomy): Bacteria > Actinomycetota > Actinomycetes > Actinomycetales > Microbacteriaceae > Subtercola. The sequence continues at coordinate 63,211 of NZ_PSTT01000042.1, forward strand.
CGCGCCACGGGTCGGGTTCGACCCACCCCGGAGCCACGATGCGCCCGTCGACGACGTCGAAGGGCACCACGCAGAAGACACGCGCCGCGCGCACCAGCTTCACCTCGTAGTGGCCGTTCCGCGCGTCGAGCAGGTGCCACTCGCCGCCCCAGCCCGAGGCGGCGAGGTTGTTCCAGCCGCGCACGGAGTCGAAGACCGTGACGACCGACTGAGCCGTGGGGGAGCCGTCGTTGGCCGTGACCGTGTTCAGGGCCTGAACGGTGGTCGCGGGGGCGAGACGGGTTCCGTCGACGAAGAGGTGCGCCTCCAGCTGCCCGTCGTGCAGATCGCCGCCCACGGGCACGGTCAGGCAGAGCCGTGGAGCATCGGGCTCGTCGACCGTGTCGAGGCAGAGCCAGGCCCCGCCGGGCATCCCGCTCCCGGCGATCGCATATTGGTGGTCACCGGGCAGGGCGAGCACCGACAGGCGCCCGTCGAGCAGGAGCTGGTCGACACCGTCGAGCTCGGAGACGACGCGGAGGGTGAAGCTGATTTCACCCGGCTCGTCGAGGTCGTCGTCGTCCCCCCAGCGCTCGAGCTCGACCGTCGCGTACTGGTCGGTCGCCAGCCCCGGGACGGGCACGCGGTGGCAGAACCATTCCACCCCGTCGGGCCGGGAGACCGACCAGACGAGCTCTGCGGCGGGCGGAGTGGGGCCGAGAAGCGTCACCGCCAGCTTCGGATGCCAGCCCGCGGGGTGATAGCCGCCCGATGCGCCGAGCGACAGACGAAGATCGTGAGAGAGCACTGAAGTCATTGAGCAATCGTCACCTATACAGCCTTACGGCGCAACTCTCGACCTCAGCTTCACCACCAGGCATCGAACCGGCCCCAGAGGGCGCGGAGCGCCGGACCCTGGCCGTGCAGTGCGTAGGCCACCCCGGTCGCGACCAGCAACAGGTACCAGAGGGCGTTCGTCGCGAAGGCGAACACAAGCACCTCCTGCACCGGCACGAGCAACAGCCCGAGACCGAGCAGGTCGACGGCGGCGGCCGGCACGAGCATCCAGCGCGCCACGCCGTGCAGCACACCCGCGCGCACCACGGCGACGGCGGCGACCAACCCGGCCAGCGAGCCGAGCAGGCTAACCCCGAGGCTCGCGTAGCCGCCGAGGAATGCCGCACCTCCGGGCGCCGCCGGCACCAGCGCATCGCTCATCGTCGGCAGCGGAGTGAGCAGGCTCGAGAGATCGAGCACGAGTCGATGCACACCGAAGACGAACAGCGCCGTGCGCCCGACGACCGAGGGGCCGACGACACCCGTCTGCCCGGGCAGTCCGAAGGCCAGGATTCCGCAGGCGATCGCGAACACCGCCCAGCACACCAACTGCAGGCCCGGAGGAGTGAGCAGCAGCCCGAAGACGTTCGGGAACGCCGATGCCACCGACGCCGCGAGGGGGTACAGCAGCGCGAGAACGATTCCCGAGCCACCCACCGTCGTCGTGGTCACCGCCGTCGGGGTCGCCGTCGTCGGGGTCGAGCCCGAGCGCGCTTCACCCCGGGGCGAGGATGGGGGCGTCACCCTGCTCATACGGCTCTCCTCCGGTCGGCTCCGACGGCCCCAGCGTAGCGCCGGTGGCGCCGGTGGCGGCGACCGCAGCAGAACCGCGCGCCGCCCCCGAAGGACCCGCCGCGCAAAGCGCACCAGCCGCATTAGAGTTGCCGAGTGAGAATCGGACTGCTGGGCGGCCTGCGCGTCGAGCACGAGGGTGAGGGCATCACCGTCTCCGGCGCCATGCAGCTCGCCGTGCTCTTCAGGCTCGCCGTCGACGCGGGCTCTGCGGTGGGCTACCGCGGCATCGCCGAAGACATCTGGGGGAGGGATGCCCCGGCCAACGCGAAGGCGTCACTGCAGTCGATCGTGTCGAGGCTCCGCTCGCAGTTGCCGCCCACCACGATCGAGTCGACGACCGGCGGGTACCGCCTGAACGTCGCGCGTACCGACGTGGATGCGCTGCGCTTCACCGATCTCGTGGCCGACGCCGACCAGCGCGCCCGGAGCGGCGACACGGGCGGCGCGTCTGCTCTCGCCGAGGAGGCGCTGCAGCTCTGGGCGGGCGAGCCGTGGACGCCGTCGGAGAACTTCGACTGGTTCGAGCGCGACCTCGCCGCAGACCACGCTCGCGCCCTCGCACTGCGCGCGGCAGAGGGGGTTCGCGACCGTGCCGGAACGCCGCATCCCGCTCTGCCGGCCCCGCTCACGACCTTGGTCGGGCGCGACGCCGAGCTGGCCACCCTCACCCAGCAGCTCGCGGCCAACCGTCTGGTGACCGTCATCGGCACCGGGGGAGCGGGCAAGACCCGGCTCGCCCTCGAGACGGCGGCCCACCGGGGCAGCGCGCTGCTGGTCGAGCTGGCCCCTGTCGGCCCGAGCGAGATCGTCGGCGCGGTGCTCACGGCGACCGGCCGTGAACTCCGAACCGCAGAGACCACCGGCGAGTCGAGCCGCAGCCGTCTTCTCGAAGCCCTGGCGGGGCGGGATGTTCTGCTGGTGCTCGACAACTGCGAGCACGTGATCGACGCCGCGGCCGCCCTGTCGCAGGATCTGCTCTCGGCCCTGCCGCTGCTGCGCATCCTGGCCACGAGCCGGGAGCCTCTCGGCGTACCGGGCGAGGCGTTCGTCGGTCTCGGCTCGCTCTCGCACCCGTCGGAACAGCTGGTCGCGTCGGCGACGCCCGACGACCTCGCGGCCTACCCGGCCGTCGAACTCTTCCGGCAGCGGGCGCTCTCGGCCACCGGTCGTGCGCTGAGTGACGACGAGCTCACGGTGGCGGCCCACATCTGCCTGCGGCTCGACGGCCTTCCGCTCGCCATCGAGCTGGCCGCGGCGAAGCTCCGCACCATGGAACCGCACGAGGTGCTGGCCGGCCTCGACGACCGCTTCACGCTGCTGACCGGCGGGTACCGTACGGCGATGCCGCGACACCAGACCCTGAAGGCGATGATCGACTGGAGCTGGAGCCTGCTCGACGACGGCGAGCGAAAGGCACTGCTGGGTCTCTCGGTGTTCCCCGCGGGGGTCGGCGTCTCCGAAGCGCGCTCGCTCGCGGCGGCGCTGGAGTTGCCGGGTGCCGCGGTGTTCGACACGCTGGTCGACCGCTCGCTGCTGCAGCGCATCCGGGGCCGCTACCGCGCGCTCGAGACGATTCGCGAATACGGTGTCGAGCGCATCCTCGCCGCGGGCGGTCTGGTCGACGCCAGAACGGCCCAGGCGCAGTACATGGTGCAGCGCGCCGAGGAGTTCGACCACCTGCTGCGAGGCCCGAGGGTCACCGAGGCTGTCACCTGGTTCGACGCCGAAGAAGACAACATCGTGAGCGCGTTGCGTCACGCGAGCGGGATGCCGCTGGCCGAGGTGTTGGTTCGGCTGACGATCTCGTGCTGCTGGTACTGGGTGCTGCGCGACCGCAACGAGGAGGCGGCCCAGTGGCTGCGGGTCGCCGCCGCCTGGGCAGCCGAGGTCGAGGGTGATGAGGCGCGTGTGCTCGCCCTCGTGTACCCCCTGCTGCAGAACTTCACGGGCGACGACAGCGACGACTTCGACCCGGCCGCGTTCGGCAGCCAGCTCATTCGGCTCGTCGAGCCGATGAGGACGCTGCGGGTCGTGGCCGACAGCCACGACGTTCTGCAGCTGCTGGCGCCCTGCCTGCTCGCGTTCGCCGAGGTTGCGGGCGACCCCGACTGGATCGCGGCTGTGCGGCTGCCCCACGGGGAAGATCTCGGCCTCGGCCCGTGGCCGACCGCCATGCTGCATGTGATGGGCGCGGCCGCCGCCCAGAACCGCGGGGACATTGACGAACTCGGCCGTGAATCGGCGATCGCGATGGACCTGCTCGCGCAGGCCGGCGACCGGTGGGGCACCGCCCTCGCCGAACGGCTGTACGCGGAGTGGCTGACCCTGCAGGGCCGGCTGGAGGAGGCGCTCGAGCTGGCGGACTCCTCGAACGAGATCATGCGCTCGATCGCCTCCGCCACCGATTTCGCCCGCGAACAGGGGCTGAGCATCCAGCTGCTGAACCGTCTGGGCCGCCCGCAGGAGGCACGCGCCCGGGTGCAGAGGCTGATCGCCGAAACCGACGCGAGTGGTGACCCCCGCGCCATCCTGCAGGTGCAGATCTCTGCGCTGCAGCTCGACGTCGTGACGGGCGATGTCGAGGCCGCGGGCATCCGCGTCGCCCAGATCGACGACCTGATCGGTCTGTCGAAGGCGCAGCTGCAGACGACCGCCGTGCTGGAGACGGCCAAGAGTGCTCTCGCGAGGCAGCTCGGCGCTCTCGACGAGGCCGAACAGCATCTGAGACGCGCGGCCGAGACGTCTCTTCGAAGCCGCGACCGGCCGATCATCGGCACTGTCGCCATCGAGGTGGGGATGGTCGCCCTCGCCCGGGGCAACATCGGAACGGCCGTGCGGGCCGCAGACTACGCGATCGCCGTCATCGGGGCCTTCGACACGACGCAGCCCGACCTGCGGACGATCGGCGACGCGGCCGAGAGTGCGGGAATCGGGCGCCCGGGCACCGGAGTGACCGAACGCCCGACCGCGATGGGCGCGCTGGCGGAGCTGCTGGGGCCGTAGCCGCGAAGCGCGACAGCCGGAACCGGAGCCGGAGCCGCTACACCTTGCGGCGGTACGCCCAGGTGGCGAGCGGGAAGAAGACGCCCACCAGCACCACGCACGACGCGAGCACCCACAGCACCTGGCCCGTCGTGGTGTCGCCGACCACACCCGTCGACCCGGTCAGCAGCCCGCGCATCGACTCGATGACGTGTGTCACCGGGTTGATCGTCACCCAGCCCTGCAGCCACGTCGGCAGCGTGTCGGCCGGCACGAACGTCGACGACCCGAAGGTGAGCGGGAAGACGATCAGGAACGACAGCCCCTGCACAGCGCCGGCACTGCGGGCGAGCATCCCGATCAGCACAGAGACCCAGCACAGGCTGACCGCGAACGCGATGATCAGCAGGATCGCGACCACGACGTGCCACCAGGGCGTGTTGAACTCGAAGCCGATGATCGCGCCGAACACCAGCGTCACCGTGATGGCGATCGAGTGCCGCACGATGTCGCCGAGAACAGCACCGAACAGGGGAGCGGAGCGCGCGATCGGCAGAGAGCGGAACCGGTCGAAGATGCCCTTCTGAATGTCGGTGTTCAGGTTCACCCCGATGGTGAGGGACGTGAACATGATCGTCTGCACGATGATGCCCGGCAGGGCGAACTCGACGTAGGCTCCGGTCGACCCGGCGATGGCACCGCCGAAGATGAAGACGAACACGACGGTGAGGATGATCGGCTGCAGCGTCACATCGATGAACTGTTCGGGGTTCCGCACCATCTTGACGACGGAACGCTTGGCGAGGATGAGGGAGTCGCGGAGCATCAGGCGACCTCTTTCTTGTTCTGGCCGGTCAACGAGTAGAAGACCTCGTCGAGGCTGGGGAGACGGAGCGAGAGTTCCGACACGGAGATGCGCTCGGCGGCCAGAGCGGCCACCACATCGGTGAGCGCCGATTCGTCGACCACCGGCACCGAGAGCAGGTCGGGCGCGGGTTGATCCGGTTCGCGGGTGCCGAAGCGTGTGAGCAGTTCACGCACCCGGGGGAGTGACGCCGCATCGTTCGGCCTCACCTCGAGGGTCTGGCCGCCGACCTGGCGCTTCAGTCCCCGCGGTGTGTCGTGGGCGATGATCGTGCCGTGGTCGATGACGGTGATCTCGTTGGCCAGGGCGTCGGCCTCTTCGAGGTACTGCGTCGTCAGCAGGATGGTCGTTCCCTGGGCCACGAGCGTGCGGATCATGTCCCACACGTCGTCGCGTTTGGCCGGGTCGAGCCCGGTGGTCGGCTCGTCGAGGTAGACCACACTCGGCCGGCCGATGAGTGAAGCAGAGAGGTCGAGCCGGCGGCGCATGCCACCCGAGTAGGTCTTCGCCAGGCGGCCAGCGGCATCCGTCAGGTCGAATTCGGCGAGCAGTTCGGCGGCGCGCACCTTCGCCTGCCGCGTCGACAGGTGCAGCAGCTGGCCGATCATGACGAGGTTCTGCATTCCGGTGAGGTCTTCGTCGATGCTGGCGAACTGGCCGGTGAGCCCGATCCTGCGCCTCACCGCCGTGGCGTCGTGCACGACGTCGAGCCCGCCAATGCTCGCCCGGCCCCCGTCGGGCTTCAGCAGGGTCGCCAGAATGCGCACCGCCGTCGTCTTGCCCGCTCCGTTCGGGCCGAGCACGCCGAGCACCCTGCCCTCCTCGACCTCGAGGTCGATGCCGTTCAGGGCCGTGGTCTTCCCGAACCGTTTGATGAGACCGTGGGCCTCGATTGCTGCTGTCATACGTTCTTCTTCTCCTCTGCGCGGTGCGCGGGGCACGGGATGCTGCGCCCGAAGAGAAGAGTGCGGCCGGGGTTCTGTCGAACCGCTGTCGCGGCGCTGTCAGGCGCTGTCGCGCGCTGCCCTAGAGTCGTTCCGACGACCCCGAACGGAAGGAACGGCGATGGAGCTGATCTTCGTGCATGGCGCCCTGGTGCGAGACGGCGAGTGGTGGTGGCGGAACACCGCCGAACGGCTCGAGGGCAGCACAGGCATCCGGAGCCGTGCGCTCGCTCTGCCCTCCTGCGGCGAGACGGTGCCCGGGGAGGTCGCCGGCGGTCTCGTCGCCGACGCCGCGGCCCTCCGATCCGCACTCGACGACGTGGCCGCAGCAGGCAGCGAGGCGATCGTCGTCGGCCACTCCTACGGAGGCACCGTCATCGCCGAAGCGGGCCGGCACCCTGCCGTGCGGCATCTTCTGTACGTCTCGTCGTACCTGCCTGAGGTCGGGTTGGCGCAGGGCGCGATCATAAGCGGCGAGGCCGACCCGGTCTCGATCGCCGACAACGGCGACGGCACGCTGAGCGTCGCCGGCTACGACACCGCCTCCTTCGGCGCACGCTTTCTGCAGGACGCGGATGCCGACACCCAGCTCGAGGCGTGGCAGCGCGTCACGGCGCAGGCCGTGGCGTCGTTCGTGACACCGACGACCGCCGCCGGCTGGAAGGGCGTCGACTCGACCTACCTCGTCTGCGCCGACGACCGCAGCACGTCGATCGATCTCCAGCGGCTGCACGCCGCGCGCGCGACGCACTCCGTCGAACTGCCGACCGGTCACCACCCGTTCATCACTCGGCCCGACCTCGTGGTCGCTGAGATCACGGCGCTGCTGGGCCGCTGAGGGCGCAGAGGTCAAGCCCGAGCTTTCGAGTCGTTCCGATGCCGCACTGGTCAGGTGAGGCAGCCACTGAGGAACGATGAGGGACGAGCGTGAATGCACCGGGTGCAGCGGGCAGGGACGACAGCGGCGGTGAGCATTCTCGGGCCGGGGCCGTGTTGGGATGACCGCATCCACCGATCTGAGCGAAGGGCACCGCAATGTCACTGACCGTCCGTCCCACGACCAGCACCCTCGAGGTGGCCGCTCTCTCACCGAACTCGTGGCGCGTGAGCGACCACAGCAGGGAACCCCGCGACGGACTGACTCTGCTCGGATTCGTCGAGAGGTTCGGGATGGTCTACGAAGCCACCGCCATAGGCGCGCCGCTGACCCGGTCGTACTTCGGATCGCTCGACGACGCGGTGCAGGCGCTCACCCTCGGCCCGCCCGCCTGACCGCAGGGGGCTGGGCGGTGCCGGTCAGAGTTCGGTCTCGGTCGGCAGCGCGGGCGCTCCTTCCGTCAGCGCGGCTGGGCGGGGTTCGTCGGCACGCCCTGCGAGGGCGGGTTCATCGGTGGCCCGGACGTCGTCGGCGACACCTTGGAACCACCGGGCGCCCCGCTCATCGTCTCCGGGCGCCCCGTCGACACGGTTCCGCTCGGGGATGCGCCGCCGCGGAGTTCTTCGAGGCGGCGTTCGAGCACGGTGAGTACCGGAAGTCGCTGGGCGTGCTGTTGCTCGTACTGAAGCAACTCGCCCACCTGCTGCTCGTCGAGCGGCGCAATGCGGGCCGGCAGATGACCTGTCAGCACGTGGTCGTAGTCGGGCAGGGGGAGCGCGTCGTGGCCGTTCGGCATGGGGGTCTCCGGGTCTCTCGGTGGGTGAGGGGAAGGGTCAGGTCGCCGGCACGGGTGGGCCGAGGGGCCAACGCAGAAGGGCGGCGACGGCCGCATCGCCGGGCAGCGTGCGCGTGTCGATCGGGTCAGACGCGGCGTCTCTGGAAGCTTCTGCATCGAGGTTCGGGTCGGGGTCCCTGTCGGTGACGTGAATCGTCGCGTCGGTCAGGATCGCCGCCCGCACCAGGCCGGCCGGAGCATCCACCACGGCGAGTATCTCTGCGGCCGCGACGTCTTCGGGAGCTGTGGCGATCCACGGTGCCCGGTCGAGAGCCAGCACCGTGCGGTAGCGCAGCAGGTCGACGTTCATCATGAGGGTCTCCGCCTGTGCGGCCGAGAGGGCGTTCACGACTTCTCCGAACCGGGTTGCGACCGTGCCGTCGCCGCGACCTTCGTGCATCGCGATGCGGTCGAGCACGCTCGCCTTCTCGGCGGCGAGCACCCTGTCGATCTCTTGGTCGACAAACCTCTGCAGGGCCCCGGGTTCCGAACCGTCCGCCCGCGTGTCGATCGGCAGGGTCGACAGGATGTCGCGGCTCTCGGTCGACAGCTCGCCTTCGAGGGGTTGCCGGGCGCTGACCTCGCCCGCGACCACGAGAAGCCGCGGGTGTTCGCGGTGCACGATCTCGTTGACGGCAGCCGCGAGCTCGGCCTGGGTCTGCCGCCAGATCTCACGGGCATGGGACTGCAGCAGGTCTTGCCGCCAGCCGCCACTCTTCACCGCGTGCAGGGTGTCGGTGCGGCCCTGCACATGGGTCTCGCTTTCAGCGCTCGGCGTCTGAGCGCTGTAGAAACGGATCTCGCCGCCGGCGCGGTCTGTCTCGACCACCAACACGTGGAAACCCGGGGGTTGACGGGCGACGAGCGGCACCAGGTCGGGCACGGGCCCGAAGGAGATGATCTCGGGCTGCACGGGGTAGCCGGGCATCCATTCGTCGACGACGACGACGCCCTCTTTCACCAGCACGAAATGACTGAGCGGGCTCGGGGCGGGCAGTTCGGCGGAGAGAGCGTCGGTGACGGCTTCGACGTCGCCGGGCGGTGCGCCGGTCCTCGAGAGCTGGTCGGCCGCGCTCTTGGCCCGTTCGAGCGTGACCTGGGGCGGGTCGCCGGTGTCGACGGAGGCATCCAGGTAGACCTGTGACCAGGGGCCCGGGTCCCGGGCGATGTCGGCGAACTGTGCGGTGGTGGTTGTCGTGCTGGCGTTCATGCCTTCATGGTGCGTGCCAGCGCCACAGATATCAGCGGCTTGACTTACGGCACGTCAGGGGGAAGGTCGAGGACGGGAACACGCAGTCGGGCCCCGCCCTCGCAGCGCGTTCAACAAACGCTGATAATGCACATTATGTCAACAAAGGTTATCTGGCACCGCTTCCCCGGCTCAGTGCGGCTCAGACGGCGGGCGACTTCAGGCCGGCGATCAGCAGCTCCACGGCCATGCGGGACTCGGCCGCCCACAGCGGGCGGTCGATCGCCGAGCCGATGCCGTGCAGCACGATCATGACCGCCCCCACCTCGACCTCCGGCCGGATGGCGCCCTCGGCGGCCGCTCGAGCCAGAAGGTCGTCGACGGCGCTCTCGAGCTGGATCCCGCCATCGGCCTGCACCGCCGGACTCACGAACGCCGCGAACGTGCGGGCAAGGCCGACATGCGCAACCTCGTAGTCGACGAACCCGCGGAGGAAGGCGTCGAGGTTGTCCCCCGCCGAACGCGATTCGTCGCGCGCCTGGTCGCAGAGTGCGGCCACCTCCCCCTCGTAGACGGCGACGGCCAGAGCCTCCCGCGTCGGAAAGTTGCGGTACAGCGTGCCGACCCCCACCCCGGCGCGCGCCGCGAAGTCGTCGAAGCGCACCTGCTCGTCGTTGTCGAAGACGTCGCGTGCGATCGCCACGATCGCATCCCGGTTGCGACGCGCATCCGCTCGCTGTGGTCGGCCGTCGGACACGTTGCACCTCTCGTTTGACAAGTGGAGACTGTCTCCATATCCTTAGTGGAGACAGGTTCCATATTACGCGAGAGGCGACCATGCGCATCCTGATGTTCGGACGCGGAGTGATCGCGACCCTGTACGGCCGCGTGCTGCACGCGGCAGGTCACGACGTCGAGTTCTTCGTGCGCCCGGGACGCGCGGCGGAGTACGGACCCTTCGTGCACCTGGACTGGATCGACGGACGCCGAAAGCCCGTCGGTCGTCGGGTGCGCGAGTCGTTCCGCACTCCGTTCCGGGAGACCCTCAGCCCGAATGACGGCTTCGACCTGGTCATCGTGAGCGTCGGGCACCATCACCTCGCCGAGGCCGCGGCGCTGATCGCCCCTTTCATCGGCAGAGCGACAGTGCTGGTGCTCGGCAACATCTGGCAGGAACCGATCGACGCCGTGGCACCCCTCCCCGCCGACCAGGTCGTGTTCGGGTTCCCCCAGGCGGGTGGCGGCTTCGGCGCCGACGGCGTGCTGTCGGGCGGGATGCTGCCCTCCATCGTCATCGGCACGACCGGCCCCGAGCCGACGCGGCGCGAACGCGAGGTGTTCGCCGCCTTCCGGCAGGCGGGCCTCGGCGTGCGACGCGAGACGGACATGCGCGGGTGGCTCTGGCTCCACTTCATCGCCGACGCCGGCATGTTCGCCGAGGCGCTCCGTCGAGGGTCGCTGGCGAAGATGGCCGGTGACCGCCGCGCCTTCCGCGACGCCTTCCTGACGACGCGCGAACTGCTGCCGGTTCTGGATGCACGGGGTGTCGACCTCGGGAGGCACCGCAACGCCCTGCTGCCGTACCGACTCCCCCGCCTGGTCGCTGCAGTCTCGGGGTGGGCGACCGCACTGGTTCCGATCGCCGGGCGCAGCCTCGAGGCGCACACCGACCCTCGCGCACCGGAGGCGCTGGCCGTCATTCGCGACACCCTCGCCGAGGCCGAGCGACTGGGCATCGCGGCGCCGCGCCTCGCCCGGCGTTCCTGACCACAGTCCCGGCCGGGCGCGGATCTGCCGTGGGCGGCCGAACTGACGCCCCTGCTACCGCGCGCTCACCGGGAGCACGAGGTTCCGGCCGGTGACGCGCACCCCTGAGGTGACCGTGATGGTTGTGGCATCGGCCCGGCTGGGCGTGTTCTTCCACCAGGTCGTCGGCACGTAACCGGCGACCGGGTTGATGAACTGCAGCCGGTACGTTCCGGCGATGAGTCCCGTCAGGGTGTAATTGCCTGCCGCATCGGTGTTGGCGTGCGCGGCCTGCGCGCTCTCGTCGCCGGCGAAGGCGACGACGTAGACGTTCGCCAGGGGCACCTTTGCGGCGCCAGCGCTGGCACCGGCGCCCATCACGCTGCCCGAGATCGAGGTGCCGGCGGGGAGCACGTCGTTCTTGCCCGTGATGTTCTGGCCGGCGGCGACGGTGATGACGGCGGCCAGTTTCTGGGTGGATCTGTTGTTCCACCAGGCCTGCCTGACGAAGGCGGGATTCGAGTAGTTGTCGAAGAGCAGGCTGTACGCTCCGGCCGGCAGCCCGGTGATGGTGTACCGGCCGTTCGCGTCAGCCGTGGCGTAGCCGACGGTCTGCCCGTTCGCGGTGTGGGCCGTCACCGTCGTGCCCCCGAGCGTGACGGCCGGCGTACCCGCACCGGTCACCGTGCCGGAGATCGAGGCGACCCTGTCGAGCACGATGTCTGTGGCGGAGGCCGTCGATCCCGTGGCGACAGAGAGCACGTCGGCGTTCTGCTGGGTGGCGGCGTTCCTCCACCACGTGGAGGAAAGGTACGCGGGGTTGTCGCTGTTGCTGAACTGCAATGTGAAGTCGCCACCGGAGGGAAGGCGCAGTGCGTAGGCGCCCGTGGCATCCGTCGCCACCCAGCTGGCGAACTCGCCGGCCGGCGACGAGTAGGCGCTCACCAGAACCCCGGCCAGCGGAACCGGGGTCGACGCCGACCCCTTCACGGTGCCGGCGATGGTGGTGACCCTGTCGATGGTGAGGCTCATCCGCGAGATCGCCTTGCCGTCTGCAAGGGCGAACACATCGGCGCCCTGCTGGGCCGGCTTGTTCTTCCACCAGGTGACCGCGACGTAGGCCGGGTCGGCGGTCTCGAAGCGGAGGGTGTAGGTCGCGGCCGCGAGGGCGGCGATCCTGTACGTTCCGCGTGGTCCGGTCATCGCTGAGCCGGCCTCGACGCCGGCGGCAGTGACAGCGGTCACCTTCACACCCTTCAGAGCGACCGTCGGAGTACCCGATCCGGTCACCGTGCCCGCAATGGATGCCGTGCCCACCGTCGCCGCCTGCTGCGTGGATGTCGCGGCGGCCGATGCCTGGGCCTGCTGGGGTGCACCGAGCAACGCGGCGCTGAGCCCGAGAACGGCGGGGAGCGCGGATCAGAAGAGCGCCCCCGGCCCCCCGAGCACCCCGAACACGGCCGAGGCGACCAGCAGGCCGCCGAGCACGACGAGGGTGCCCGCGCCGAAGACGAGGTCGACCGCGGTGATGTGAACGGGGTGCCACACGGTTCGGGGGCTGAGGCCGAGACCCCGGGATTCGAGGGACTGGGCCATCTGTTCACCCCGCCTGATGGCCAGCACGAGCAGGGCGAAACCGGCGCGGCCGAAGCCGGCGGGGCCCCGTCGAACGGTTCCGTTGCGGCCGAGTGGCGCCCTGACCGCCTGAGCGTTGCGGATGGTGGCCCACTCCCCCGGCAACTGCTGCAGCAGCCGGTAGCCGGCCATCAACGCGTAGCTCGGGCGAGCCCCCAGCCGAGCGTTCTGGTTCAGGCTGGTCATCAGGGCCAGGCTGTCCGTCGTCAGAACGAACCCGATCGACAGAATGCCGATGGCCACGGTGCGGGCGGCGAGGGCGCCCCCGACCACGAGGCCCTCCGTCGTCACCCGCAGCGCACCCTCCTGCCAGAGCACGGTTCCGGGCCGGCTCAGCACGTTGATGCTGAACACTCCGACCGCGAACGCGAAGAACGGCACCTGCGCACGCAGAACCGGCCAAAGCCCGAGGCGACCACCGACGACGACCCCGACGAGACCCAGCAGGTAGACGACGGCGGGCGTCACCGGGTCGAGAACGAACAGCATCACCACGGAGGCGGCGGACAGCACCACGAGTTTCACGGTCGGGTTCCGTCTGGCCAGCGGGGAGTCGCGCACGGGCGCCGCCGCCAGCGTCACCGGGTCACCTCCGTCGGCGTCGGCGCCGCCGCGCCGGTTCGGGAGCGGGCGTCGTAGAGGCGGCGCAGAGCCCGCGCCGCACCGGCAGCCCCGAACGCCCCCAGCAGCCACGACACCAGAGAGGGCACCTCGAGGCCGGCCGCGCCGAGCACCTCCGCGTTCTGCAGCACGTCGCCGGTCGGGCCGTCTGCGACGACCTCGCCGCCTGCGACGACGATCACCCGGTGCGCCACCGCAGCGACGAAGCGGAGGTCGTGGCCCGAGAACACGATCGCGCGCCCGCGATGGGCCTCTCGCCGAAAGGCCAGGGCCGTGGCGACCGTGTCCTGCCGGTCGAGGGCGAAGGTGGGTTCGTCTGCCAACAGCACGGGTCGGTCGCGATGCGCGAGCATCGCCGCGAGGCTCAGCCGGCGCTTCTCCCCGCCGGAGAGCCGGTGCGGGTCGTGGTCAGCGACGTGCTCGAGGCGGTGCGCGGCCAGTTGGCGGCCGACGACCTCTGCCACCTCCGCCCGGCTTCCCGGCAGCCCGACGGCGATCTCGTCACGCACCCGGTGGGCGAGGAACTGGTATTCCGGGTTCTGGAACACCATGCCGGGCCGCGGCCCCTCGACGCTTCCCGCCTGCGCAGGCAGCAGCCCCGCGAGCGTGAGCAGCAGCGAGCTCTTCCCCGATCCGTTCGCACCCAGCAGGGCGACGATCTCACCCGGGTGCACGGTCAGGTCGACCCCGCGCAGAAGGGACCGGGCCGCGCGTCTCCGCCCCGCCCTCGTGCGGCCCGGCATACCGTAGCCGACCGCGAGCGAGCGGGCCGCGAGCACCAGGCGGGCGGCTGCGGGATGCCCGGCAGCGGCATCCCCGTCGGCCGACACGTCGAGCGCCGCCGCCTCCTCCGGGGCATCGGCTGCCGCGCGGAGCCAGGCGCGCACGGGCTCCGACGGGAGTCCGCCCGGGTGGCCGGTGACGGCGAGCAGTTCGATGTCGAGCGGCAGCCAGCATCCGGTGTCGTGCAGCATCGCTGCATTCTCGCGAAGCACCTGCGCGGTGGGCCCGTCGGCCCACACCCGACCGCCGTCTGCAAGCAGGAGGGCGCGCTCGGGCAGCCCGTCGACCCCGTCGGCGCCGGCGAACTCGTCGAGCCGGTGTTCGATCAGCACCACGGCGCCCTCCCGCCGGCCGGTGATCGCGGCGATCGATGCTCGAACCGCCCGGATGCCGGCCGGGTCGAGCATCGAGGTCGGCTCGTCGAGAAGCAGCACTGCGGGGCGGGCCGCGAGGGCGGCCGCCAGCGTGACCCGCTGCAGTTCGCCGCCCGAGAGCTCGGCGGTTCCCCGGTCCCGCAGGCTCTCAGCGTCGGCCCTCCGGAGCGCCTCGCCCACCCTGCCGGCGATCTCGGCCGGGGGCACACCGTGGTTCTCGAGGGGCAGCGCCACCTCCTGGTCGACCCGCGCGAGGCACACCGACGCTGCCGGGTTCTGCGCGACGACGCCGAACAGCCGGGAACGCTCCATCACCGTGAGCCCGGCGGCATCCACCCCGCCCACCTCGACGAACCCCTCGAGGTCGAGGTTCACCGAGAGGGGGATGACGCCGGTCAGCACCTGCAGCAGGCTCGACTTGCCCGACCCCGAGGGGCCGATCACGATCATCCGCTCCCCCTCGCGAACGACCACCGACACCTCGTCGAGCAGCGGGACCGCGCGGCCGGGCGCGCGGACCGTCACCGCGCTGAGGCTGGCGACCGGGTGCCCGTCGTCAGGCCGCACGGCCGGCGCGCCCGATGGCGAAGTTGTCGACCACACCCGTGCGGGCCAGCGAATCGGCGATGACCTTCGAGAGCAGACCGCCGAGCACGATGCCCGACACCACCTGGATGACGAATCGCACCAGGAGCAGGTCGGTGCCGTACCAGCCCGAGCGGAACGCCGAGTAGAAGAAGACCAGCCCTGCACCCAGCGCGCCGGAGACGGCGTAGACCAGCCAGCCGAAGCGGCGGTAACGGGTCAGCGCGAAGGGCAGTTCGCTGCCGGCACCCTGGATGGCGGCGGCCACGAACAGCAGCGGCCCGACCGCCGACCCGAGGAACACGACCTCGATGACCGAGGCGATGATCTCGGCGACGATGCCGGCGAACGGCCGCCGGGTGATCGCGATGGCCACCGGCGCGACGATCAGCCAGCCGCCGAGCAGCACATGCTGCGTCAGGTGGCCGAGCGGGCCGGCGGCGACCGACAGAACGATCCAGCCCTGCACGAGGGCCCAGTAGAGAAAACCGAACACGGCGCCCAGAACGACCACGAGCATGATGTCTCTGAGGTGCCAGGCGAAGAACCTCGATGCAAGGGAACGGCCCGGGGCCGTGGAACCGGTCAGAGCAGAGGATGGCATCGCTCACACCTCCCTCGGGCTGGCGATGGAGATGACCGCGTGACTCGTGACGTGCTGCACGCTCCGACCGACCAGAACCCAGCCGGCCGCCACCGTCGCCAGCACATCGGCGAGATCCCCCTCGAGGAGGGTCGCGTAGTGCTCGCCCCGCACGTAGGTGCCCCGCTCCTTCGCGTACTCGATCGCCGCGTAGATGTCGCGCAGGTGGTCGGGGGCCTCCCCCGGCCGCCCGGTGTCGTCGAGGGGGTAGAGCGACCAGTGCGCAGACGCGTGGATGCCCGTCGCCGGGAGGTCGGGAACCTCCGTCGCGCCCGCGAGCAGGCCGGGCGTGACCGTGCAGGTGACCTCGCCCGGGCACCCGCGGGAGAGCAGGATGGAGGCCGTCACATGACGGCCGGAACGAGCCGCCCCGGCCACGACGGCGGTGATGTACTCGAGCACCCGCTGTTCGGAGCCGCGCACGAGCGTGCTCACGGGATCGGTCTGCACGTCGAGGTCGGCGGCATCGGCGCCCCTGAGCGCGGCGAGGATGATCCCGGCGAAGTCATCCGCCATCACCCCGACGGTGAAGCGGGCGCCCACGCCGAGATCCTGCGGGGTCAGGGCCTCGCCTGTCGCGGTCGACGAAAGAAGGGAGGAAGGGGACATTGTTCGTGCCTTTCACTGCGGATGCAGGCGCTCCCGTCGGCGACGGGCGCGGAGATGCGGCCGATCAGAACCCGGGCAGACGCGTGGGCGCAGAGAAAGGACCAGGAACTCCTGGCCGTGAAGCGAGAACCCTCGCCGGGATCGCGACTGCATCCCGATGCGTGTGGACGACGAGCATAACGCTCTCACTCTCCCTGCGCTGGCATTATCCAGATCAAGTTCGACGGTCGAAGCGTGAATCGCTCCCTCTCAGCCCGGCTCACCAGGCTCCCGTGTGTTCCCCACCACTATAACCACTCGCCGCCGAGGGCGAGCTCGAGCGCTCGGCGGGTTCCCGGTCAGCCCTCCGCAGGGCGACCAGCCAGTCGGGCAGCAGATACTCGGCGACGGTCAGACTCGCGCTGACGGTGAGCTGCGCCGAACCGCTTTCCCGCAGGGAGTCGACCGCGACCTCGAAGCGGGCTGCTGCGGCCAGCACCTCGCTCGCCCAGCCGGCGACCAGAACCCCCGCGTCGGTGAGGGTCGACCCCTGCGCCGAGCGGCGCACGAGCGCTGTTCCCGTGCGGATCTCCAGGGCACGAGTGCGTGCCGAGACCGCCTGCTGGGTGACGCCCAGAGCGCATCCTCGTACCCACAATCTGTCGTTGTGACGCGACAACGCTATCGCTCTTCCCTGCACCTCTGCCGACGGCGACGATGAAGCCATGTCGACAACCCGTACCGTCATCCTCGCCAAGGCAGCGGGCACGTTCTTCCGTGAGCTGGAGCGCGGCTGCCACCGTCGTGTGGGTGTGCGTGCCCGTCGTCACGCTCACCGTCGCGACGATCATCCATTGGGCCAGAAACCCCGGCAGGGCACGTTCGCACCATCGGAACGCCGTGATGGTGCACTTCTACGGCGCGCCGGCGATGGCGCTGCTCACCGTCGGCGCGGGAACGCTGCTGCTCGGCCGGGACGTCATCGGCGAGCAGGCGGCGGTCACCATCGACGCGGTGCTCTGGGGCCTGGGTACGGTGATGGGCCTGGCCACGGCGGTAATCGTGCCGTACCTGATGTTCACCCGCCTGCCCGTGGCGACTGACGGGGCGTTCGGCGGCTGGTTGATGCCCCTGGTGCCGCCCATGGTGTCGGCCTCCATCGGGGCTCTGCTCGTTCCGTTCGCGCCGGCCGGCCAACCGCAGCTGACGCTTCTTCTCGCGTGCTACGGGATGTTCGGGCTCAGCCTCGTCGCGTCACTCATCGTCATCGTGCTCATCTGGCAGCGGCTCACCGTGAACAAGGTCGGCCCGGCGCTGATGGTGCCGACACTGTGGATCGTTCTCGGCCCGCTCGGGCAGTCGGCGACGGCCGCCAACCTGCTCGGCGGCAACGCCCACCTCGTGGTCTCGCCGTCGCTGGCAGCCGCGATGGAGTCGTTCGGCCTGCTCTTCAGCGTGCCCATTCTGGGTTTCGCCGCCCTCTGGGCCGCAATAGCCCTGGCGATCACCCTCCAGACCATCCGGCGCCGACTCCCGTTCTCGCTCACCTGGTGGTCGTTCACCTTCCCTGTCGGCACCTGCGTGACAGGTCTCAGCGGCGTGGCGCTGCACACCGGCTCGGTCGTGGCGTCGGTTCTGGCCGTCGCCACGTTCGGCGTGCTGGTCGGCGCCTGGGCCGTCGTGGGTATGCGAACGGTTCGGGGCAGCCTCGTCACGGGCCGGCTGTTCCTCCCTCCCGCCCCCGTCCCCGCTCTCCTCGCGGCCGACGCCGGTCAGGGGGACTGAACGCCATGCAGGCGCGCAGACGAGCCGCCGCGGTCGGAGCGACCGTGACCCCAAAGAACCTGCCGGCGAATCCGGTTCTCAGTGCTCTTCGCACCGACCACGCGGGCGTGGCGCTCCACCACGGGGAGGCGTACTCCTACCCGCCGCACCTCGGCCCGTTCGCGGCGCTGCGGCACGATCATCCACCGGCCTGGGCGGATCTGGCGCACCTCGTCGACGCCGCCCTGATCGAGCGCACCGGCGATTTCGAGCCGGTCGGCTGGGTGTCGGAAGGACCGTTCGAGCTGACCACGATGAGCGCGGGGCGCGGCGATCGTGCCTCCGTTCCCCCGGTCGGGCCGGTACGGATTCTCGGCGCGGAGAACACCTCGGAGATGCAGCGACTGCTGGAGGTCTGCGGCATCCACACCTTCGCGAGCGGTTCCACAGCGATCGCGGAATACCTGGGGTGCTATCACGACGAGCGACTCGTGGCGATGGCGGGGCTCCGGTTCTCGCTCCCCGGCTGGCGGGAGATCTGCTGCGTCGCGACCGACCCGGAGTTCCGGGGGCGAGGGTATGCCCGCATGCTGGTCGACGCACTGGTGGAGTGCGCCGGTTTCGACGGGCAGAACGCCTTTCTCTTCGTCGAGACCGACAACCCGGCGCGGCAGATGTACCGGCGATTCGGGTTCGTCGAAGTCTGCACACGCGCAGCCGAATACCTCACCCGCACCACTGATCGATCGCCCACACCGTCATCACCCATACACCCGTCACCCACACACCCGTCACCCCCACACCGGTCACCCACACACCCGTCACCAACACACGGAGGAACAGAATGAGCACCGAACCGCACACCCCGAAGAAGGCCCTCACGAAAGACCCCGACGTGCAACGCGCCGTCTGGTTCCTCGGCGCCCTCCTCACCGAGCGCCTGGGGGGTCCGGACACCGATGATTCGCTCGCCGTGCTCCAGCACGAAGGCGAGCGGGGGTACGGCAGCCCGATGCACGTTCACCTGCGGGATGATGAGACCTTCGTCGTGCTCGACGGCCGGATCGAGCTGACCAGCGCCGACGTCGTCAGCTCCGCCGAGGCGGGGTCGGCGCTCTTCCTCCCCCGCGGGGTGACCCACGGGTTCGTGGTCTCCAGCGCCACAGCGAAGTTCCTCACCCTGCAAACCCCGTCGGGGTTCGACAAATTCGTTCTCGAAGCGGGCACACCGGCCACCGCCGACCGCGGCGAAGCAGCCCTGCACGCGCCCACCGACGCCCCGATGCCGTCGCCCGAAGAGCTCACCAGGATCGCCGCCCGCTACGGAATCGAGATCGTCGGCCCGCCCCCGACCATCCGCAGCGCCTGATCGTCACCCCCGCCGCCCCGGACCCACGGTCTATGGCTTAATCAGGGGATGGACACCTTCGCGGTTTGGGCTGGCACGGTCGGAGCCTGGTTGCTCTTCGGCGGGCCGCTGTTCCAGGGCTCGCTCGAACTCTGGGAGGTCGCGCGTTCGGGTCCCGCCTGGCCTGACCGAAAGCGGCGCGACCGAGCCCTGTGGCTGGTTCCGCCCGTGATGTACGTCGTGCAGCGGAGGCGTTTTCGACGGAGCGGCTCACCAGCACTGGGCGTCGCGCGGTCCTTCGCCACTCGCGCCACGGGCTGGTTCGCCGTAGCCGCCGGCGGGCTGCTCGTCGCGGTCAAAGAAGCGAACACGACCCCGCTCTTCGGCGGCAGCTGATGCTCGTCAGATCGCTCGGTCGCCTCTGGAGAGGAGTTCAGCGGCGGCGGCCAGGTGCCGTTGAAGCATGGTGCGCTCCTGATCGGTCAGAGTAGGCGTGTAGATGATGAGCGCTGATTCGAGCGGTTCGTCGGCTCGCTGAAGGATCGCTGTGCGCGCGGTGTCGCTGAGCTCGACCTGGACCTTGCGGCGGTCCCGTTCGTCGGTCGTGACGATTAGCGCCCCGGCGGCGGCGGCGGCGTGAACGATTCGCGAAACAAGGCTCTGCGCCAGCCCGGTTCGGACGGTGACGTCTCGGATTGATGCTCCGGGGTGCCGCGCGACGTCTTCGAAAACGGCGAGCTGGCCTGCGTTGACGCGGTCCGCGCCAACGTTTCCGGTGGCCTCCAGCGCGATCTCTCGGAGCGTGCGGGCGAGACGGTGGAGTTCTGATGCGCGCATGCGTTCATTCAATCACCAGTGATAGATTGGAATCCATCACAAGTGATTGAAATGGAGCGGATCCATGCAAGCGGACTGGGAAACGGCGAACCACATCCTGGACGACGTCATCATCGCGGCGGGGATTATCGTCCTCATCGTCCGCCAATTCATCTGGCGCTCGACGCAGCTGCATCGGATGCTGCGACTGCCCGTCGTGATCATCTCGGCGGGGCTCGTCTACCTCGGCATTGAACTGTGGGGCGGCTTTGGTTGGGTGGCGGCGGATTGGATCATCATCGGTGAACTCGTCCTGGTCACAGTGACCGGAACCGTCATGGGCTTTGTCACTCAATTCCGGACCGCCAATGCGCACCTCCAGTACAAGCTCAGCCCCGGCGGCATCTGGTTGTGGGCACTCTTCATCGCGATCCGGCTCGGTTCGTTCTCCCTAGCATCCGTGCTCGGAGCGAACCTGGCGGAAGCCACTGGACTGATCCTGCTGTCGTTCGGGGCGAACCGGCTTGCCGCAATTCTCGTCGTGCGAAAACGCGCTGAAGCGCTTCTCACCACGAAGTCCCGGGACGTTGTGGGCAACGCATCGTGACGCACGCGAATGCGCCGCTTACCTCCGAAGGCCGGTGTCAGCTGGCCGACCTGATCGTCAATCGAGGATGGGGCGTCCGTCGCGCCGCCGAACGATTCCCATGCTCACCATCGACCGCATCGAAGTGGGCCTCGCGCTACCGGCCTGGTCTTCCGCTCACCGACAGACCCTCGAAACCCCTGTCGTCGCCCCGACATCAAGAAGCTCAGCCGCATTCTTGCTGGCGGTGGACACCGCATCCTCAGACGGCAGAAGGGTTCACGCAACACCAAGCGAGATGGTCACGGATACGCCACAGGAATCAACGGTGCCGTCCCAGCCTCGCTCGTTCGCAACCTACCGGGGAACAACACCTGGCCAGACGGCTCAGCGGCGGTGGCCGGGCAGGTGGGCTCTCTCGCCGTCGTGATCGAAGATGGTGAGAATCTCGGCGGGGTGTTCGTGCGCGTGGATCGAGTGCGGCGTCATCGTGGGAAACTCGGCCGCCTGCCCCTCGCGAACCAGAATGGTGCGCTCCCCCAGGCGGAGCCGGATGGTGCCGCTCAGCACCGTGAACCACTCGTAGCCGGGGTGCACGCCCGGCTCGCCCGTGTCGCGGTCGGGCGTGATCCGCATCTTGGCGACGGTGACGCCCCGGCG
Organism: Subtercola sp. Z020; assembly: GCF_002931235.1. Lineage (GTDB taxonomy): Bacteria > Actinomycetota > Actinomycetes > Actinomycetales > Microbacteriaceae > Subtercola. Next base: position 84,663 of record NZ_PSTT01000042.1, read on the forward strand.
GTCGCGCTCGCGGGAGAGCAGCCAGGTCGTCGAACCGGGGCGCGATTCCGGCTCGGGCCGGATCACGACATCGTCATCACCCTCGGGCTCCACGAGCTGGTCGAGGGTCGTGCCGAGCGCTGCAGCGATGGGTACGAGCTGGTCGAGGGCGATGCGCCGGTGGCCCGTCTCGATGCGGCTGAGCGTCGATGCCGAGAGGTAGCAGCGGGCGGCGAGGGTGTCGAGAGTCCAGCCTCGGGCACTCCGCAGGCTCCGGATGCGCTGCCGCACGATGTCGTCGAGAGCGTCTTGCGTCATACGCAATATCGTATGCGCTTTCGGCACTGGATGCCTAACGTTGAGCTATGACCTCGAACACACCGGCTCCCCCTCACCTCCACCGCGCGCATCGGGGCCACGGTCCAGCGCCCGAGAACGACCTCGACCTGGCCGAACTCCTCGACCTCGACGCTGTTCACGCCGCTCCGTTCGTTCAGAGCGCTTTGGATGCCGCCGCTCTCGCGCTGGGTCGGCAACCACGCGTCATCGTGGATCTCGGCGCCGGCACCGGAACGGGAACCGTCGCCCTGGCGACCCGTTTTCCCGAAGCCCGGGTGCTGGCCCTCGATGCTTCGGCTCGCATGCTCGAGCGGGTGCGAGCATCCTCCTCTCCTTCACAGCTGGCAGCCCGGGTCGAGACGCACCTCGTCGACCTCGACGACGACTGGACGGCAGTCGTATCCGGGCACGTCGACCTCGCCTGGGCGGCACTGTCGCTTCACCACACCAGCAGCCCCGCGCGGGTGTTGCAGCAGCTGTTCGCGATGCTGCAACCGGGCGGGGTCGCCGTGGTGAGCGAGTTCACCGGGGCGACTGCCTACCGCCCCGCCGATCTCGGAACGGGCCGCGACGGCGTGGGCCAGCGCCTGGTGGCCGCTCTCGCAGGCCGCGGCTACCCTGTCACCGCCGACTGGACGGAAGCGCTGACAGCCGCAGGCTTCGACCCCGTCGACCGGCACGATACGTCGGTCGACGTGTCATCCCAGACGGTGGAGGGCGCACGATTCCTCGAACTGCAGATGGCCCGCACGAGGCACCTGCTCGCCGGTGACCTTGACCCTGCCGACATCGACGCCAGCCACCTCGACGCCGACGACCTGGCCGCGATCGATGCGGCGATCGACTCCGTCTCGTCGGGCGGCGCCCGGCTCGACTACAGCTCGCCACGGGTGTTCTGGGTGGCGGTGAAGCCCGCGACCGCCACGGCGACCACCGCAGCAACCACCGCTGCGACCACGGCCACCGGAGTCGACCGATGAGCGAACAGATGCAGGCCGATGTCGTCGTGATCGGCGGCGGCGCCGCAGGGCTGGCCGCCGCGATCGCGCTAGCCCGATCCCGGCGGAGCGTCATCGTGGTCGACGCCGCACATCCGCGCAACGAGAGGGCGGCCGGGGCCCACAACGTTCTCGGTCAGGAGGGCGTCGCGCCCGCCGAGCTTCTGGCGCGGGGGCGCGCGGAGGCGACCGCCTACGGGGCCCGTATGCTGCCCGGGGTCGCGACGGGAGCATCCGGTGCGATCGACGACTTCGTCATCGAGGTGGATGACGGCAGGGTGCACATCGCCGCACGCCGCGTCGTGATCGCGACCGGCCTCGTCGACGACCTGCCCGACATCCCGGGTGTCGAAGCGGCCTGGGGGCGGAGCGTGCTGCACTGCCCGTTCTGCCACGGCTGGGAGGTGCGCGAGAAGCGCATCGCCGTGATCGGTCGGAACGAGAACACCCTGCACCAGGTGATTCTGTTCCGCCAGCTCAGCGACGACGTCACGCTGTTCCTGCACGAGGCCCCGGAACCCACCGACGAGCAGTGGGAGCAGCTCGCTGCCCTCGGAGTGCCGGTCGTCACCCCGCCGGTGAAGCGCCTGGTGGTCGACGGCACTGCTGTTCGAGCCGTCGAGATCGAGGGCGGTCGGAGCTTCCCCGTCGACGCCGTCGTCGTCGCCCCGGTCTTCACGGCCCGCTCGGAACTGTTCGCGGCGCTAGGCGGGCAACCCGCGGCGACACCGTTCGGGCTCCGCATCGAGGCCGACCCACGGGGCCAGACCTCCGTGCCCGGCGTGTGGGCGGCGGGCAATGCGGCCGATCTCACGGCGATGGTCGTCGCCTCCTCCGCCGCGGGTGTCGTGGCGGGAGCCGCCGTGCACGGCGACCTGGCCGCACGAGACCTCGCGCGGGCGGTGGAGCGTCGGCGTGCAGGGTGACGGCTGGCTGGTCGGCAGGCCGCACGCGGCGCCCCCGGTGCGGCTCAGTCGGCTGTCAGCTGAAGCGGTTCGTGCGGAAAGATGGGTGTCGTGCCGGGGGCCTGCGGCGAGATCCACGTCGGCGAGATCGACAGCGGCGCTGAACCCTGACCGAAGGTGAAGTCGAAGTCGAAGGAGCCCGCGACGACAGAGGGGCCCTCGAAGACCTTGCCGCCCTGGAGGGTCAGGTCGGAGACCGTCCAGCCGGCGGGAAGGGTCATCACGGAGTCGGCCGGCAACTCCTGCCCCACCGCCACCAGAGCCGGGTACCCGATCGCGTAACAGTCGGCGGGCACTCTCAGCCGCAGAGTGGAACTGCCGCCGAAGGTCGCGGGGTTCGTCGTCCAATCGAGCGCGGGAAAGCCGCGCGGGCCGACTTCGATGGTGGCCGTCACCGATCCCGACGCGTCGCTCTCGGTCCAGGTGGCGACGACGGTCCAGTTGCCCGACAACTCACCCCAACTGACGTTGAAACCTTTCGAGCCGGCGGTCGTCCCCTCCGGCGCCAGCACCGTGATGGTTCGACCGAAATCGTTGATGACCGTCCACCCCGCGGGGGTGAGAACCTCTTTCGCCGGCGCGAAGGCGAAGGACTCCAGCACCGTGAGCGTGAGCGTTCCGGTTCCGCGGATGACGGGAGACCCCGCCGACGCCGGCTGGAGCGTCAGAAGAAGCAGCGACGACTCCTTCTGCACACCCGGAGGGCTGAGCCACGCCAGCTGTGCGGTGACGGGCCCCGGGCTGGCGGCCGCGAGCGGGGCGCCGACGGCCAGCGCGACGACCGGTGCCGACCATGCGGCCCCCAGCACGGTGCGCCTGCTCGGCCGGAATGCAGACGCGCCAGGCGTTTCGTGAGTAGTCATCACGAACACTCTCTCGGCCACGACCGGTCTCGGCAAGCTCCTCTTGCGGACATGTCCGCTTCCGGACGCACCGCTGCGCCTGACACGCATCCAGCCCGGCCGAGAGGCCGGACGGGCGATGGCCGGGCTGGCGAGACGGCCCAAGCGAACCGAGGGTCCACAGCAGGCGTACTTCGCAGAGTGATACTTTCCTTGGGAAACGTTTCTCTGACAAAGGAGTTGAGATGGCGAGAACATACGTGGTCACGGGTGCAGCATCCGGAATCGGCAAGGCGACTGCCGAATTGTTGAAGAGCCGGGGTGAGACGGTCATCGGCGTCGACCTGCGTGACACCGACATCACCGTCGATCTCACCACCGCCGACGGCCGCGCCTCGCTCGTGGAGCAGGTGCGGGAGAAGACAGGCGGAACCATCGACGGCGTTCTGGCGATCGCCGGGCTCGCCCACCCGATTCCCGCGACCGTCGCCGTCAACTTCTTCGGCATGGTCGCCACCCTCGAAGGGCTTCGCCCGCTGCTGGCCGGGTCGACGGCCCCGCGCGCCGCCGGCGTCGCCTCGATGGCGAGCCTCCATCCGGTCGACGACGAGCTCGTCACCGCACTGACCGAGGGAGACGAGGCCGCCGCCCTCGCCCGCGCCGAGATCCTCGCCGCAGACGATTCGACGGGCTCGCTGATCTACTCATCGACAAAGAAGGCGTTCGCGAAGTGGATACGGCGCTCCGCGCCGACCGCAGAGTGGGCGGGTGCCGGCATCCCGCTCAACGCCATCGCACCGGGCGTCATCGTCACGCCGATGACCGCTCCCCTGCTCGAGACCGAGGAAGGCCGTGAGCAGATTCGTGCCGGTGTCCCCATGCCGCTGAACGGCTTCGCCGAAGCGATCGTGCCCGCCCGCCTCCTGGCCTGGCTCGTCAGCGAGGAGAACTCGCACCTCTGCGGGCAGGTCGTCTTCGTCGACGGCGGGTCGGATGCCGTCATCCGCGGTGACTCGACCTGGTGACGCCGCGCGCCCGGGGTGGTGCGTGAGGGCACGTCCGGCCTGACCTTCTCGACTCGGCCATCACGTCACCGGCCGACGTACGCCATGTGCTGCTCGTTGTACCGGGCCCCGTGAACGCCGAGGCGTGCCGCGAGGGCGTCGAGGTCTGCGACATCGTCGGCCGAGAGGGCGGCCCGCGCGGCACCGGCGTTCTCGTCGAGCCGTTCGGTGCGGCGGGTGCCGGGGATGGGCACGATCCAGCGCTGCTGCGCGAGAAGCCAGGCCAGAGCGATCTGGGCAGAGGTCACGCCCCGGCTGTCGGCGAGCTGCTTCACGTGGTCGACCAGGGCTGTGTTCGCAGCGCGGTTCTCGGCCTCGAACCGCGGGATCGTGCCGCGCACGTCGCCGTCAGAAAAGGGAGCCGATGCGTCGACGGTACCGGTGAAGAAACCCTTGCCGAGGGGACTGAACGGAACGAACCCGATACCGAGCTCGGCCAGGGTCGGCAGCACCTCGGCCTCCGGATCGCGCGTCCAGAGAGAGTACTCGCTCTGCACGGCGGTGACGGGGAACACAGCGTGGGCCGTGCGGATGGTGGCGGCGGAGGGTTCAGAGAGGCCGAAGTGGCGAACCATCCCTTCTCGGATGAGCTCGCCGACCGCCCCGGCGACATCTTCGATCGGCACGTCGGGGTCGACACGGTGCTGGTAGAAGAGGTCGATCGTGTCGGTGCGAAGGCGGCGGAGGGACGCCTCGGCGACACGCCTGATCTGCTCGGGCCGGCTGTTCAGGCCGACAGATTTCCCGTCCCGGATGTTCCAGCCGAACTTGGTCGCGATGACCACCTCGTCTCGCACCGGTTGCAGTGCCTCGCCGACGAGTTCTTCGTTGACGTAGGGGCCGTAGACCTCGGCAGTGTCGAAGAAGGTGATCTGCCGGTCGACGGCCGCGCGGATGACGCCGATCATCTCATCACGGCTGCCGGGGTTCGGCCCGTAGCCCTGCGACATTCCCATGCAGCCCAAGCCGATGGCTGAGACCTCGAGGCCCTGTCCGAGTGTGCGGGTGTGCATCGTTCTCTCCTTTCGTTCAGAAGGTTTTGGGTGGGGTGTTCATTCGGAGAACACTTTCTTCGCAACGCCCATCGCGCCCATGCCTTTCGGCCAGCCGGCGTAGAGGGTGACATGGGTGAGCGCTTCGATCAGTTCGTCTTTCGTGACGCCGTTCTCGACGGCGCGACCGAGGTGGAACTCCAGCTGGGCGGTGTCGCCACCGGCTGCGAGCACGGCCACAGTGATGAGGCTGCGGTCGCGGGCGGAGAGTTCGGGGCGGTTCCAGACGTCTTCGAAGAGCACGTCGTCGGTGAGGGCGGCGAGCTTCGGGGCGAACTCTCCGAACATGCGGCGTCCTCCGCCGACCTGCCTGGGCTGGTCAGTCATGGTCTGTCTCCTTTGTCGATGTGGTTGGTGGGTCTGGCTCAGGCACGCACGACGTTGATGTTGAAGTCGAAGCTGCCGAATTGCGCGTACAGGGCGAAGAACAGCCGTGAGTACATCTCCGTCGCCCGGGCCGCAGTGATGTCTCCCAGGTCGATGATGGATCCAGCCGACCAGCCGAACTGTTCCAGGATGCCGGTGACCGTATTCTTCGCGGCCGAATCGTTTCCGGCAACGAAGAGGGAGTGCTCGCCCGGTACACGGTGGGGGTCGATCATGACTTCGTAGTAGACGGTGTGCAGCGACTTCACGACGCGGGCGTCGGGAAACGCGGCCTGGACCTGCTCGCTCTGCCACGCGGCGTAGTCCGCAGCGCCGCGTAGTCCGCAGCGCGGCGGGTGTCGGCGACGTCACGCGTGCCCACCGCGACATCGTGGCCGAGTTCGGCGAGGCGGCCTGCGAGGGCACGGCCGACCATGCCGGTTCCCAGAACAGCGATCTTCATGATGGGACTTCTTTCTCGTTGCGGTCGAATCGGGAGGGTTCGCATCCGGTGTGCGATCACCCCACGATGACCAGTCGACTCCCTCGCGGAGGAGGGTTGAGAGGGCAGGGTCATCCCGGTTATGCCAGACCCTCTCACCGGCCGGTGCACCGGGCGTAGCGTTGCGGCATGCACAACCGCGACGACATCCAGGCGTTCCTGACCGCCAGGCGGGCACGGATCACCCCGGAGCAGGCCGGCGTGCCTCTCTACGGCGGCAAACGCCGGGTACCGGGGCTCCGCCGCGAGGAAGTCGCAATGCTCGCCGGCGTCTCGACCGACTACTACACCCGCCTCGAGCGCGGCAACCTCGCCGGCGTCTCCGACAGCGTTCTCAACGCCGTCGCCTCAGCCCTGCACCTCGACGACGCCGAAACAGCGCACCTCTTCGACCTCTCCCGCGCCGCGAACGCCGGCGGGCGAGGCCCGAAGAAGCGCCATGCGCAGCCCACGCTCCGCGACAGCATCCAGCTCATGCTCGACTCCATCACCGCGGCGCCCGCGTTCGTCAGGAACGCCCGGATGGACTTCGTCGCCGGCAACCTGCTCTGCCACGCGCTCTACTCGCCGATGTTCGTGAACCCGGCGCGGCCGGTGAACCACTCCCGGTTCATCTTCCTCGACCCCGCTGCTCGCGCGTTCTACCGGGACTGGGATCGGGCCGCGAACGACAACGTCGCGATCCTTCGCACCGAAGCCGGCCGGAACCCCTACGACCGGAACCTCTCCGACCTCGTGGGTGAACTCTCGACCCGCAGCGACGAGTTCCGCACCCGCTGGGCCGCGCACGCCGTCAGCCTGCACCATTCCGGGGCGAAGACATTCGTGCACCCCGCCGTCGGGGAGCTCGACCTCATCTACAACGCCCTGGACCTGCCCGCCGACCCGGGCCTCACCCTGACGATCTACAACGCCGCCCGCGGGTCGGCCAGCGAAGAGAAACTGCGCCTGCTGGCGAGCTGGGCGCTCACGCAGACCGACGTGCCGTTGCCGACGGCACACGTGGGCTCCTCCCGCTGACGAGGCCGCACACGCGTCGGTCTGGAAGCAGGTTCGATTCGATCTGCTCGAATCCTCCCGATCTTTCAGCGCATGCGGTGAGGGCGGTTGCGGTCGGCGTGCATCCAACAATCCTCACGGGGCGTACGGGTCGGCGATACCGACGTAGCGGGTCTCGAGGTACTCCTCGATGCCCTCGATGCCGCCTTCGCGCCCCGTGCCGGACTGCTTGACGCCACCGAACGGGGCGGCCGGGTTGGAGACGATGCCCGTGTTGAGCCCGAGCATTCCGACGTCGAGCTCTTCTGCAAGGCGAAGACCTCGGTTCAGGTCACGGGTGAAGGCATAGGCGACGAGGCCGTACTCGGTGTCGTTGGCCAGCCGGATGGCCTCCTCCTCGTCGGTGAAGGTGACGATGGGGGCGACGGGCCCGAAGATCTCCTCGTGCAGGATGCGCGCGTCGGCTGGCACGTCGGTGAGCACGGTCGGCTCGTAGAAGTAGCCGGCTCCCGGAACGACGTTCCCTCCGGAGGCCAGTGTCGCACCCGCCTGCACGGCGGATGTCACGAGCTCATGCACCTTCTGCCTGGTCGCCTCATCGACGAGCGGGCCGGTCTTCGACGTCGGCTCGGTTCCGCGGGCCACGGTGTGTTCCGCCATCCGCATAACGAGGCGGCTGGTGAATTCTGACGCGATGCCCGACTGCACCAGAATTCGGTTGGCTGCGGTGCACGCCTCGCCACAGTTCCTCATCTTGGCGAGCATTGCGCCGTCGACGGCCTTGTCGAGGTCGGCGTCGTCGAAGACCAGCAACGGCGCGTTCCCCCCGAGTTCCATCGAGACACGGAGCACCTGGTGCGCCGAGTCGGCGATGAGCCGCTGGCCGATCGCGGTCGATCCGGTGAAGGAGAGCTTTCTGAGGCGGGAGTCGGTGATCAGCGGCCCCGTCACGGCACCGGCTCGGGTTGTCTGGATGACGTTCAGCACGCCATCCGGCAGCCCCGCCTCAGAGAGCACCTCGGCGAACAGCAACGCGGTGAGCGGTGTGAGGGCGGCAGGTTTGAGCACCATAGTGCAGCCGGCGGCGATCGCCGGGGCGATCTTCCGGGTCGCCATGGCGAGAGGAAAGTTCCACGGCGTGATGAACAGGCTGGGACCGACGGGGCGTTTGGTGACGAGGAGCCTGCTCCGGCCGTCGGGCGCTACGGCGAACCGGCCGGCTATGCGCGCCGTCTCCTCGGAGAACCAGCGGAGGAATTCGGCTCCGTAGGCGACTTCGCCCCGGGACTCTGCGAGCGGTTTTCCCATCTCGAGGGTCATCAGCAGGGCAAAGTCCTCAGCGCGGGCGGAGACGATGTCGAACGCGCGGCGCAGGATCTCTGCGCGTTCACGGGGAGCCGTACGGCCCCATGAACGTTGGGCCTCGGCAGCGGCATCCAGTGCGGCTGCGCCATCGGCGACCGTCGCGTTCGAGACGGAAGCGAGCACGAGCCCGGTGGACGGGTCGTGCACGTCGAAGGTGCCCGCATCGCTCGCCGCACGCCAGTGCCCGCCGATGAAGAGGCCCGTGGGCACGGAGCCGACCAGGCGCTTCTCGTCGGCGGGGGTCGGCTGGCCGTTCTCGGGCGTCAGCGGGGTTCGGGTCGGCGTGATGGTGCTCACAGGGCTGCCTCCAGGATGGTGACGATGTCACCGGGTTCGGGGTCGCGGGGGTTGTTGATGGTCACGGCGTCGGCGAGGGTGTCGGCGGCCAGCGACTCGAGGTCGCCGCGCGAGACGCCGAACGACGTCAGCGTCGCGGTCATTCCGACCTGCGCCGCCAGGTCGGCGACCGCGGTGACGGCCGCCTCGGCGTTCTCGGTGACGGAGGCCCGGCTGTCACCGATTCCGAGAGCGAAGGCGACGCGGGCGAGGCGTTCCTCGCGCACCGGAAGGTTGAAGCGCAACACCTCCTCGATCACGATGCAGAGAGCGAGTCCGTGCGGGATGTCGAACCGGCCGCCGAGTGGATGCGCGATGCCGTGCACGAGACCGAGTCCGGTGTGGGAGAAACCGACCCCGGCGATGTGGGAGGCCAGGAGCAGCTGCGAACGCGCTTCGATGTCCGCGCCGTCTTCGACCGCCCGAGGAAGGTATTCGGCCACCGTCGAGATGACCTGGAGGGCGATCCCGTCACTGTAGGGATTCGGCTGCCGCGAGAGGTACGACTCGAGGGCGTGCGTCAGGGCATCCATTCCCGTGGCGGCTGTCGCCCGCGGGGGAAGCCCGACGGTGAGGTCGGGGTCGAGTACAGCGGCTCGTGCGAGCGCGCTGTTCGAGCCGACGTAGAACTTGCGGTGCCCGATGACGTCGGTGACGACACCGAAGGCGTTGACCTCGGCACCCGTTCCCGACGTCGTCGGAACAGCGACGATCGGCAGTGCTGCATTCGGGAAGTCGTTGCGGTAGTCGAGGTCGATTCCGCGGTTCGGGTTGACGGCGCCGAGCGCGATTCCCTTCGCTGCATCCATCGAGGAGCCACCGCCGACAGCGACGAGTGCGTCGACATGCCTGTCCCGGGCGAGGTCACTGCCTTCGTCGACGCAGGTGGTCGTCGGGTTCGGTGTCACACCGCCGTAGACCGTGACCGCCACGCCGGCGGCCTCGAGCGACGCGCGAACCGCCGCGACGACCGGGGAGGCCGCGAGGAACGCGTCTGTGACGATCATGGCGGTGGCGGCTCCGGTGGCCGTGGTCACGCGACCGACCTCCGTGACGCGGCCTCGGCCGAAGTGGGCGAACGGCTTCGGGTCGAGATCGAGGGTCATCTCACTGAGCGCGACGCTCTGGGGAGGGAGGATGCTCATGCCGGTACCCCCGCCGTGCGTCGGAGTTGTTGGCCGATGAGGTCTTCGTAGAGGCGTACCGGCGTCATCTCGCCGGCAAGGTCGCCGTACTGCGCCTTCGCCCTGCGGTAGATCTGTTCGACGAGACCGGAGAGTTCGGCGGGTACGCCGACCGACCGTGCGAGGTCGATGGACAGGCCGAGGTCTTTGCACGCCAACGCGATGGCAAAACCTTCGTCGTAGTCGCCGTGGTCGAGGATGCCGAGGATGTCGTTCTCGACGACGTTGCTTGTGGCCGGGCTCGCTGCCAGCGAGAGCCGGAGCACTTCGAGGTCGACGCCGGCTCTGACACCGATTGCGAGTACCTCCGCCGTCGCCACGAGGTGGGAGAACCAGAGCTGGTTGATCATCAGCTTCACGGCGTATCCCGTGCCCGCAGGGCCGACGTGCAGGATGCGGTCGGGGTCGCCCATCGCCTCGAGCACCGGACGGAGACGTTCGACGTCGTGCGCGTCACCGCCGACGAAGATCTGGAGCATTCCGGTTGAGGCGCCCACGGACATTCCGGAGACCGGGGCGTCGAGGATGTGGAGACCCCGCGCTGCGTGTTCTGCACGCACGCGGTTCGCGACGTCAGGCACCGAGGTGGACATGTCGATCCAGGTGCCGCCGTCGGCGATGCCGGCGAGGATGCCCGCGCTTCCGTTGACGACGGCATCGACGTGCCTCGGAGTGGGCAGCATCGTGATGACGACGTCGCTGCTCACGGCCACCTCGGCGGGCGTCTGCGCCCAGGTCGCGCCGCCGGCGAGGAGTTCCGCCGCAGCTTCGCGCCGGATGTCATTGACGACCAGGGGGAAGCCTGCCTTCTGCAGGTTGCGGGTCATACCGGAGCCCATGTTGCCGAGCCCGATGAAGCCGACAGTGGTCGGCGATTGGTTGGTCATTTCTCTCACTTCTCTGTGCTGCAGCGCTGTGCGATGCGGATGGGCGTCAGTACCGGGAGCCTCGGCCGAGGTCGATCCACGTGGTCTTGAGGGAGGTGTAGGAATCGAAGGCGTGCAGGGATCGGTCGCGGCCCGAGCCGGACTGTTTGACGCCGCCGAACGGTGTGATCACATCGGCCACGTCGAAGGTGTTGACCCAGACTGTTCCGGCGCGGAGGTCCCTGGCCACGCGGTGGGCGGTGCGCAGATCCGATGTCCAGACGCTCGCGGCGAGCCCATACGCGCTCTCGTTCGCCACGCGAACACCTTCTTCTGGTCCGTCGACGGTCGTCACAGAGAGGGCGGGGCCGAAGATCTCCTCCTGGCCGATACGGCCGGTGTTGTCGACATGGTCGAAGACCGTCGGCTCGACGTAATAGCCCTCAGCCAGGCCGGTCGGCCGGATCCGTTCCCCACCGGAGACGGTCACCCCTTCGCTCTGGGCCACTGCGGTGTACGACAGCACCCGCTCGAGCTGTACCGCGCTGGCGATGGTTCCGATCTGGGTCGATTCGTCGAGCGGGTCACCGAGAACGAGCGAGGCGCCCACCGCGATCACCTTCTCGACGAGCTCGTCGTGCACCCGGGCGTCGACGACGAGCCGACTGCCACCGTGGCAGGTCTGTCCAGCGTTGTAGAAGATGCCCCAGGCGACGGCGGATGCGCAGGCGTCGAGGTCTTCGACGTCGGCGAGTACGAGCTGAGCGGATTTGCCGCCGAGTTCGAGGGACACCTGTTTGCCGTTCGACTCGCCGGCGTAGGTCAGGAAGCCGCGGCCGACGGCCGGAGAGCCGGTGAAGGCGATCTTGTCGACACGGGGGTGCCGACCGAGAGCCTGGCCGGCGACTCGGCCGATGCCGGGTACGACCTGCAGCACCCCGGCAGGCAGTCCCGCTTCAGCTGCCAGTCCTGCGAGCTTCAGGGCGGAGAGGCTGGTGAGCTCGGCAGGCTTCAGCACGACGGAGTTGCCGGCCGCGAGAGCGGGTGCGATCTTCCACGCGGTGATGATCAGCGGGTAGTTCCACGGTACGACGGCGGCGACGACCCCGAGCGGTTCACGGGTCACCAGGGCGAGGGCGCTCTCGGGCGTCGGTGCGATCTCGTCGTAGATCTTGTCGAGCGCTTCGGCGTACCAGCGGATCGTGCGTGCGGCGTTCGGCACATCGACGTTCCGGGAGTCGCCGATCGGGTGTCCGGAGTCGATCGACTCCAGGAGTGCCAGTTCGTCGAGGTTCTCCAGCATCAGCTCCGAGAGGCGAAGGAGCACGCGTTGCCGGGTGCGCCGGTCTGCCCTCGACCACACTCCGCTTTCGAACGCCGTGGCGGCACCACGCACCGCTCTGTCGATGTCTTCGTCGCCGGCCGCGCTCACCTCGGCGAAGAGGCTGCCATCGCGAGGGGCGATCGTGTCGAAGGTGGCTCCGTCAGCGGCGGGCGTGAATGCGCCGTCGATGAAGAGGCGGGTCTCGGGTCGCAGGGCGGCTGCGGCCGCGATCCAATCGGTCATGTTCTTTCTCTCTCTCGGCCCTCAGAACGGGCCAGCCGGTTGTGAAGGCCGGGTCGGTGCGTGGTCAGACGGTGTGGCGGGTGACGGCGTCGCGGTCGAGAACGGCGCCGAGGCCGGGCGTCGTGGGCACGACGAGGTCGCCGCTGGCGTCGATCATCAGCGGTTCCATGAAGAAGTCGCGACGTTCCGGGGTCCAGCCGGGCGGGTCGAAGGGGAATTCGAGGTAGGGGCCGGCGTCCACCCCGGCCGCGACATGGAGATTCGCGAGCAGGCCGAGACCGTTGCTCCAGGTGTGCGGGGTGAAGGCCCTGTGCCTGAGGTTCGCCGATTCGGCCACCTGGCGTGCGCGGTGCATTCCGACAGCGAGCGCGACGTCAGGCTGGTAGATGTCGAAGGCATCCTCTTCGATCAGTGCCATGATCTCCGGCAGCGAACGCACCATCTCCCCGCCCGCGATCTGGATGCCGGTCTGAGCGCGCACACGCTGGGCTCCGGTGACATCGACCTGGGGCAGCGGCTCTTCGAGCCACAGCACACCGAGGTCGATGAGTTCCGCTGCCACGCGTTGCACCCGGGCCAGCGGCAGGGCGGCGTCGATATCACCGGACATGCGCCACATCTGGTTGAGGTCGACCATGAGGTCGAACTCCTCCCCCACTGCTTCACGGGTACGGCGGACGGTTTCGACACCATCGGCCAGAGCGGTACGGGAGATGCGGATCTTCATGGCCCGGAACCCGAGTTCCCGGGCTGCCAGCGCGGATTCGGCCCGCGCCTGGGGTGCCTTCAGCTCCCCCGAGGAGGCGTAGGCGGGCAGCCTGTCGCGGGCGCCCCCGAACAACACGCTGACGGGGAGGTTGGCGACCTTGCCGATAATGTCCCACAGTGCCGCTTCGAGGGGCCAGTATCGGCCTCCGTGGAAGTTGATCGTCTCGATGCGCCTCACCTGATTGAGGATCTGCAACGGATCGGTGCCGATGAACAGGTCGCGGTACGCGTCGAAGCCGTCCATCGTGTCGCCGGAGCCGACCCCGGTGACACCCTCGTCGGTGAACACCTCGACGAGGGTGGCGGGGAACTGCCGACGCGGTTCAGGGTCCCAGGCTGCGTTGAACGCAGGCACCAGCGGCAATACCATCCGCGTGAGACGGATCTCGGTGATCTTCATGTGGTTCTGGCCTTCGGTGTGTAGAACGGGTTCGACGCACTGTCGCGAGCAGCGACGATGTCGGCTGTGGCCGGGAGCAATCGGGTGCCGTTCTCCAGGGCAGTGCGCACCGAGAGTCGGTTGTTCTCGTAGACCTGTTCGGCGTCGTCTGCCGCGGGGTTCACCCAGACGGCGGCGATGATCACGTGACTGTCGGCCTGTGCCTCGGAGACGACTCCGTCTGCGAGGGCGTCAGCGACTCCCGCGGCGATCCCGGCCTGAGCCGGCCCCCAGATGAGCAGACCGTGCTCGTCGGAAGCGGGCGCGGACTTCGTGACGAAGAGAGTGAGCGGCTTGACGGGCAGTGAGGGCCGCAGCACGGTGACGAAGGGCACATGACCGGCCGAGGGCGTCGCGAGGGCCGTCGCCCACGCCGTTCCGGCTGGGCCCTCGCGGTCGCCGAACACGGTGTTCACGTGGGCGGCATTCACGCCGTCGCCGATGAAGCTCTCCCCTATGGCGAGGTTTCCGGTCATCAGATGAGGCCCTGTTCGGTGAGCCAGTCGTGCGCGATGTCCGCGGGATCGTCTCCGTCGACGTCGGCCTTGGCGTTGAGGGTCTGCATTTCCTCGGTGGTGAGTTTGCCCGCGACGAGTGCTACCACGTCGGCCATCCCCGGGTACTTGTCGAGGGTCGTCTGCTTGACGGTGAAAGCACCCTGGTAGACGGGGAAGAACGACTGATCGTCCTCCATCACCGTGAGGCCGAGCGCCGGGATGCGGCCGTCGGTCTGGAAGACCTCGCCGAAGTTGCAGGTGTCGCCCTTCTGGGTGGTCGTGTAGATGACGCCGGTGTCGAGAAGGGCGACGTTCGAGTCGGGAACCGATTCGAGGCCGTAGGCCTTCTTCACACCCGGCCAGCCGTCGTCACGGGTGGAGAACTCGCTCTCGATACAGAAGGTCTGCTCGGCGATGGGGAGCTTGGCGATGTCGCTGAGCTTCGTGACCCCGAGCTCCTTGGCCTTGTCGGAGCGGATGGCGAACGCGTAGGTGTTGTTGAGGGGAGCCGGGTCCAGCCAGGCGATGCCGTTCGCAGCGTCAGCCTTCTTCGTCGCATCGAACTGGGCTTCCGTACCCTTCACCGGGGCGGTGTTGTTGTTGTACGTGATCCAGGCTGTGCCGCTGTACTCCCAGTAGCCGAGGAACTGGTCGCTCACCAGGGCCGCGCGAACGTTCGCAGATCCGACGACGCTCGTGTTGGCCTTGGTGTCTGCGCCGTGGGCGTTGAACAGCTCGCTGGTGATGTTGGCGAGAATGTACTGCTCCGAGAAGTCCTTGGCCCCGATGTCTCCCGAGAGCCCGGCGAGTTCGTCACCCTTGCTGGAGGAAGCCGCAGTGCTTCCGCCGGAGCAGGCGGTGAGTGCGAGGGCGCCGGCGGCCAGGACGGCCAGCAGGGCGGTGGTTCGTTTGGTGTTCATGGTGCTCTTTCTGTGTGGTGGGGTGCTGTGGTGAGGATGCTGGTGAGCGTGCTGGTGGAGGTCAGACGCCCTTGGGGCGCAGGAGATCTTCAGCGATGCTGGCGAGCCAGTCGATGAGGAGGGCTATGCAGGAGACGATGACGGCCCCGGCGATGAGAACGGGGAAGCGCTGCAGCTTCAGCCCGTTGACGATCATGTCGCCGAGTCCGCCGGCATCGATGAATGTCGCGACCGTTGCGACGCCCACGCAGAACACCAGCGAGGTGCGCAGCCCGGCGAGGATGACGGGTACGGCGAGCGGGAGTTCGATGCGCATCAGCACCTGACCCGGTGTCATTCCCATTCCGCGCGCTGACTCCGTCACGTTCGGATCGATCTGTGCCAGCCCGACCATCGTGTTGCGGAGCACGGGAAGGAAGGAGTAGGCGACAAGAGCGATCAGGGCGGTCTGGAACCCGATCTGCCAGATGATCGCGAGCAGGATGATGAACCCGATGGCCGGTGTCGCCTGCCCGATGTTCGCGATGGTCAGGATCGTTCCGCGCAGGAGCCTCGACCGGGTGCGGCTCGCGATGATGCCGGAAGGAATGGCCAGCACCGCGACGAGCGCTGAGGCGACGAAGGTGAGAACCAGGTGTTCGCGGGTGCGGAGCAGAATGTAGTCGGCGTTCAGTGTGCGGGCCATGATCGAGTCGATGGTCAGCGTCTGGATCCAGAGATAGAGCACCAGCAGCACGACCACGATCACGATCGGTGTCACAACACGCCTCAGTGTCCAGAATCTCGTTCGCCGAACCCCCAGCTCGGCCGGTGCGACGGAGACGTCGCGTTCGATGACCGCTTCGAAGGTCATGACCGGGCCTCGGACCGTTCGGGGAGCCCGCCGCTGTCTTCACCGAGTTCGGCGGAGATCTGCTCGACAGAGACGGATGCGACAGTGCGGCCAGCCGCATCGGTCACCGCGATCGCCGGCAGCCCGGTCAGCACGAGAAGGTCGAGAGCGTCGCGGAGCGAATCGGTCTCGACAACGGAGGCGGTCCCCCGGGCGTCGGCTGCTCGCCCGAGAAGGGCATCGTGCAACGGGATGAGGGCGAGTCGCTTCAGGGCTGCACCGTGGCCGATGAACGAGGCGACGTAGTCGTTCGCCGGTGCGCGCAGAATGTTGGCAGGGGTGTCGAACTGTTCGATCTTCGAGCGGTCGCTCAGCACGGCGATCCTGTCGCCGAGGCGCACGGCCTCGTCGAAGTCGTGGGTGACGAAGATGATCGTCTTGCCGATCGTCTCCTGCAGGCGGAGGAATTCGACCTGCAGCTTCTCCCGGGTGATCGGATCCGTCGCCCCGAACGGTTCGTCCATCAGCATCACGGGCGGATCTGCTGCCAGCGCCCGGGCGACGCCGACGCGCTGCTGCTGGCCGCCGGAGAGCTGCTTCGGGTACCGGCCGGCGAACGTTCGGGGGTCGAGTTGCACGACGGAGAGCAGCTCGTCGACGCGGTTCTTCGTCTTCTCCTTCGACCAGCCGAGCAGCTTCGGAACCACCGAGATGTTCTCGGCGATCGTCATGTGCGGAAAGAGCCCGATCTGCTGGATGACATAGCCGATGTGCCTGCGGAGTTCGTTGGGGTCGAGGGAGAGAACTTCGCGTCCGTCGACGGTGATCGAGCCAGAGGTGGGTTCGATGATGCGGTTGATCATCTTCATCGTCGTGGTCTTGCCGCAACCGGAGGGACCGACGAACATGACGAGTTCACCGGGGTTCACGTTCATGGAGAAGTTCTCCACCGCCGCAACGGCCTGGTCGCCGTAGACCTTGTTGACGTTCTTCAGCTCGATGTGCGCACCGCTGGTGTTCTTCACCGTGGTGATGGTGGTCGTCGTGCGGATCGTCGCTTCGGAGGGGCGGCCGCCGAGAATGCGCGAGCCGCCGGTGTCCGTTGTGGGGTCGGTCATGTCAGGCCCTCAGTCCCTTCGATGTGGTGTATCTGGTGATGAGCGTGAAAAGGCCGTCGACGATGAGGGCCAGGATGATGACGCAGAGCGTGCCGGTGAGTGCGTAGTTCAGAGCGTTCTTCGAGCCGAGGGAACTGAGCCCCTGGAAGATCATCTGGCCGAGTCCCGGGCCACCCACGTACGCTCCGATCGCCGCGATGCCGATGGTGAGCTGGGCGGCGACACGCACGCCCGTGACGATCACCGGCCAGGCCATCGGCAACTGGATGCGGAGCAGCACGGCCCCGGGGGCGAGCCCCATGCCGGTGGCGGACTCCATGATCGCGGGGCTGACTTCCCGAAGACCCACGACCGTGTTGCGGATGATCGGCAGCAGCGAATACAGCGTCAGGCCGATGAGCGTGGGAACCCATCCCAGGCCGAAGAGGGGAATCATCGCGGCCAGCAGTGCGAGCGACGGAATGGTCAGGATCACCGCGGCGCTGGTCACGGCCAGCGACCGGCCGACAGGGCTGTTCCAGACGAGGAGCCCGACTCCGACTCCGATGACCGTCGCCAGCAGCAGCGCGATCGCCACGACGAGGAGGTGCTCTCCGACGAGGGTGAGGATGTCATCGGAGCGCTTGCCCCAGAAAGCCAGCAGGCCTGGGAAGTCGAATCCGGTCATGAACGCACATCTCCTTCGCTCTTCGTTGAGTGGTTGCCCGGGCACCGGATCGGTGCCTGGTGGTGCGACATCCCGACCATAGAACGGCGGTGTGCATTTGTGCAACGTCAGTTGTGCAAATGACAACCAAACATTTAGAATCGGTCGTATGGATGCCTCATCTGCACCGAGAAGGAACGCCGCCGGCCTCCGCCGCGACCTCGAACTGCTGCAAGCGCTCGGTTCACCGGAGGCAGAGGAGTCGGGCGGTCTCGGGGTGGTACGCCTGGCGGAGATCGTGGGTCGCGACAAAGGACAGGTGTCGCGAACGCTCGCAACGCTCGCCGAAGCAGGCCTTGTCGCACGCGATGGCCAGACGCTGACGTATCGTCTCGGCTACCAGCTCTATGCCCTGGCTGCCCGCACACTGGAATCGCGGCTGGTGCGGGAGGCTGTGCCCTTCCTCCGTCAGGTCGTCTCAGCCACGCATGAGACGGCGCATCTCTGCGTCTTGCGCGGGGACAGCGTTCTGACTCTCAGCAGCCAGCTGAGCGAGCACGCGTTCCGGGGTATCGCGTGGGAAGGTGTCAGCGTCGCAGCGTGGCTCACGTCGGCTGGTCGCGTGCTGATCAGCGACTGGAGCGACTCCGACGTGCGCGCCTGGTATGACCGGCACGGCCAGGACCGGCCCGTCACCAGTCCCGTTGCTCCCGCGGTCACCGGGGAGAGCCTGCCGACGGCCCCGACCGAGTTGAGCGGAACACCGGTCATCACGAGCTACGAGAGCTTCATCCGCGAGATCGGTCGCATCCGTCGCCGCGGCTACGCGACCGTCGACGAGGAATTCGAAGCGGGCGTGGTCGGCGTTTCGGCGCCTGTCTTCGATTTTCGCGGCAGCATCGTAGCCGCCATCAACGTCAGCGCACCGAAGGCGCGGCTCGGCGGGCACCTCGAACCCGCGGGCCGGCTGGTCGCCCAGATCGCCGGTGAGCTCTCGACGCGGCTCGGCGCCGACAGTTCGCGACGGTCGACACCGTCACCCTGACTCCCGCCTGCCACCCGGGCCCGCGAAGCGCGCCAGACAAGCGACAGAGGCGACCCGCCACAGCTGCGCCGGGCCTGACCGGCTCAGCGCGTCACGGCCTCCGGCGCGTTCAGCAGGTGCAGTTCGGCGCGGGTGGGCAGCCCCTCCCAGTCGCCGGGGGCCAGGCACGCGAAGGCCCCGGCATGCGCCGCAAGCGCGAGTCGCGACTCCGGCGTCGACCCGCCCGACTCCCCGGTGCGCAGTGATTCCGCGAGGTATCCCGCCACGAAGGCGTCACCTGCGCCCACGGTGTCGAGGGGGGAGATCGGCACCGGAGCCTGCCAGTGCAGCGTTCCGTCGATCACCGCCACCGCACCGAGGTGCCCGCGTTTGATGATCGCCTCCGACGGCCCCGCCTCGGCGAGCCGGGCAGCCAGCACGTCAGACGTGGCCTCCCCGAAGACGAGGGCCGCCTCGTCGTCGCCCGCGAACGCGATGTCGACGAGCGGGAGCAGCCGCCGGTAGACGGCCGCCGCGGCCTCGGCGCTCCAGAGCTTCGAGCGGTAGTTGAGGTCGAACGAGACGGTGACACCGGATGCCCGCGCCAACCCGATCGCGGCGAACACCGCATCGGCCGCCGAGGCAGAGAGCGCGGGGGTGATGCCGGTGAGGTGGAGCACTGATGCACCGCGGAGGAGTCCCTCGTCGAGATCCTCCGCCGAGAGACGCGACCCTGCACTGCCGGAGCGGTAGTAGGTCACCTTCTGGGTGTCTGCCGTTCGGCGTTCCTTGATCATGAGCCCGGTGGGAGCGCCCGCGTCGACGATGGCGCGCACATCCACGCCCTCTGCTCGGATCTCCCGCAGCACCAGCTGCCCGAGCGAGTCGTCTCCGACTCTGCCGCACCAGACGGTGGAGCCGCCGAGGCGCGTGACACCGATGGCCACGTTCGATTCCGACCCACCGATGCCGAGCCCGAGGGAGGAGACGTGCGCCAGTGGCCCGGGGTGCTCGGCCTGCAACAGCGCCATGGTCTCGCCGAACGTCACCAGGTACGGTTGCTGCGGCGTGCGGCTGGTCACGCTGCCGCCTCCGCGACCGCTGCGGCGAGCCGCGTCGCCCGGTCGGTGAGGGCACCGAGGTCGCCACCCGCGAAAGCGTCGCCGAGCAACGGGCCGCCGACGCTCACGGCCAGCGCGCCGGCACCGATCCAGCGCACCGCATCGTCGAGCCCGACCCCACCAGACGGGATGACCTGGATGCCCGGGAAGGGCCCGCGGAGCATCGCGATGTAGCTCTCGCCGACGAGCGAGGCGGGGAAGACCTTCACCGCGGTGCCGCCCGCCGCCCAGCCGGAGTGCAGTTCGGTCGGCGTCAGTCCACCCGGGAAGATGGGTACACCACGCGAGACCGACGTCTCGATGATGTCGGTGCCGGTGACCGGGGTGACAAGGTACGACGCGCCCGCTTCGATCGCCTCGAGGGCCTGGCCCACGTTCGTCACGGTGCCCACTCCGATCTCGGCTTCGGCACCGAAACGCGCGCGGAGCGCCGGAAGGTGTTCGAAGACCCCTGCCGTGCTGAGGGTGAGCTCTATCGACCTCACCCCGCCCTTGAGAAGCGCCTCGATGACCGGCTCATACTCGGCGGCGTGGGTGGCCCGCAGAACGGCTACGACCTTCGTGTCGAGCAGGAGCTGCGACGGGCGGGGTCGGACGGGAGCAGCGGGTGTAGCGGGTGTAGCGGGTGTGGCGGATGTCGACATCGGGTTCCTGAACGGGGTCGGGTGCAGAGGTGAGGGAGTGCAGCGCGGCAGGCGCCGTCCGGCGGGCGCAGCGCGGAGCCGCAGCGGTCAGGCGCCCAGCCGGAGCATGACCTTGCTGCTGCCCGACGCGCGGTCGGCGGCGACCTGCATCGCCTCGCCGGCGTCGGCCAGGTCGAAGCGGTGCGTCACGATCGGCGTGAGGTCGACTCCGCCGGCCAGGGCCTCGAGCGCGTCGTCGATCTCGTCGACGAAGCGGTACGACCCGATCCAGGTGATCTCGCGGGTGACGAGGTCTCCGATCGCGGCCGGGGTGGGGGTGCCCGGGAGGTTGCCGACCTGCACGAGCGTGCCGCCGCGAGCCGTGGCACGGAGCACGGAGCCGAGCGCCCCGGAGGCTCCCGACGTCTCGAAGACGATCTCGGCATCGGCCGGCAGCACATCGCCCTCGGCGACGTTGAGTGTCGTGGTGGCGCCGAGCTGCCGTGCGACGGCGAGAGCGCTGCCCTGGATGTCTGCTGCGGTGATGGTGGCGGCACCCCGGTGCTTGAGCGCAGCGACCACGAGCGAACCGATCGGTCCGGCTCCGTTCACGAGCACATCCCTCCCCCGCACGTCGCCCGCTCGGTTCACCGCGTGCAACGCCACCGCGAAGGGTTCGGCAAGCGCGCCGCCCAGGGTGTCGACGCCGTCGGGCAGCAGCCGGATCATCCCCGCATCGACCGCGCGCAGTTCGCTGAACCCGCCGTCGGTGTGCGGGTCGAAGGCCGCCGACCCGAAGTAGCGGATCTCGGGGTACAGGTTGGTGCGCCCGGCCAACCGTTCCGGCAGAGGGGTCTCGCCGACCGGCTGGGAGGGATGCACGGTGACCGCGTCGCCGACCGAGAGGTTCGTGACACCCGATCCGAGTTCCACGATGCGCCCGGCGATCTCGTGCCCCAGCACCAGCGGGTGCTTCAGCACGGCGGTGCCGGAGGCGCCGTGCTTCCAGTAGGAGAGGTCGGATCCGCAGATCCCGCCCCACTCCATCGCCATGACGACCTGCCCGGGCCCGGCGACGGGATCGGCGACCTCGTCGATGCGGAGGTCGTCGGGCCCGTGTACGACGACGGCTCTCATGCTGCGTCCTGCAGCAGAACCAGGTCGCGGCCGCGGGTCTCGGGCGCCACGATCGCACTCACCAGGGTGATCGCCGAGTAGCCGATGATCATCGCGGCGAGCGGCCACCACGATCCGGTCACGGCGGTGAGGGTCGCCGCGAGCACCGGGCCGATGGCGGTGGCGAGTATGCCGCCGATCTCCTTGGCGAGGGCGAGCTGCGTGAAGCGGGTGCGGGCACCGAAGAGTTCGGCCATGGTCACACTCTCCATCGCGAAGAGGCCGAGCACGCCGATGTTGAGGCCCGCCACGATCGCGATCGTCACGAGAACGGTGTCGCCGCTGTTGATCATGAGGAGCATCGGAACCGCGAACAGGATCGTGATGATCGTGAGCACGATGTACACCGGTCGCCTGCCGACCCGGTCGCCGATCAGCCCCATCGCCGGAACCGTCGCGAAGCCGATCAGCGACCCGATCAGGATCGCATTGATACCGACCGACTTGTCGAGAAGCAGGGTGGTGGCGAGGTAACCGATGAGGAACGTCTGGATGAGCCCCGAGTTGCCGGCCTGCCCGAACCGCAGCCCGAGCGCGATGAGGAAGGCGCGGCCCTTCCGCTGGTGCAGGCCCGCCTCGATCGTGCTGACGCTGCCCGTCGCGGCGGCGGCGAGCTCGGCGCGGGTCATGGCGACGCCGTCGATGACGTCGACCCGCTGTTCGAAGACCGGGCTCTCCTTGATCGAGGTGCGGATCCAGACGGCCAGGATCAGCAGGATGAAGCTCGCGAGGAACGGGATGCGCCAGCCCCAGCTCTCGAGCTGGTCGCTCGGCAGCGTCGCGACGAGGATCGCCCAGATACCGGAGGCGGCGAGCGTGCCGGAGTTGGTGCCGAGCGAGACCAGCGACGCGATCAGCCCGCGCCTGCGGGTCGGTGCATACTCGGCGAGCATGACCGAGGCGCCGGCGATCTCGGCGCCCGCTCCGAAGCCCTGGATCAGGCGGAGCGCGACCAGCATGATCGGCGCCCAGATGCCCACCATCGCGTACGTCGGCAGCACACCGATGAGGGTGGTGGATGCCCCCATCAGAGCGATGGTGATGAAGAGCACCTTCTTGCGGCCGATCCGGTCACCCATGCGGCCGAAGTAGATCGCCCCCACCAGCCGGGCGACGTAGCCGACACCGTAGGTCGCCATCGCGGCGATGAAGCCGATCGCGGGGCTCACGTCGGGGAAGAAGATCTTGTTGAAGACGAGGGCGGCGGCCAGCGAGTACAGCTGGAAGTCCATGAACTCCATCGCCGTTCCGAGCCAGCCCGAGACGGCGACCTTGGCCAGTTCGCCGGACTTGGTGGTCGGTTCCGACCCGGCCGGTGCCGGATCCACCCGTGTGCTCCGCGTTCTGTCCGTCATGACTGTGCTCCTTTGCAACTCGGATGTCTTCTGCTCGACCTCGTGCACACTACCATACAAGCTCTGCCATGCAAGTACGCAAGACCCTGAAAGGAGCCATAATGGGGAGATGACGTACGTCGGCTCGTCCCGCCTCCTGCCCGCAGCTCCGCGGAACGCCCGCGGCCAGGCGCTGGAGATCATCCGCCAGAAGATCATCACCCTCGAGCTCGCTCCGGGCTCCCAGCTGTCGGAGAACGAGCTCGCCGGCCAGCTCGGCCTCTCCCGCACCCCCATCCGAGAGAGCCTCATCCTGCTGGCCGAAGAGCAGCTCGTCTCCGTCGTGCCCCAGGTCGGCACCCTCGTCTCCCCCATCGTCGAGGCGGAGATCGCGACATCCCAGTTCGTGCGGGAATCGCTGGAGCTCGCCGCCCTCAGCGAGGCTGTCGACGTTGTCGACGCCGGGCAGCTCGCCGACCTGAACGCCGTGATCGCCGAGCAGAGGGTCGCCGACGAGCGCGACGACACCGAACTGTTCTTCGCGCTCGACGAGCACTTCCACTTCGCTCTGATGAACATCTCCCAGCACGGCTCTGCCTGGCGCACCGTCAGCCAGGCAAAGGCTCATCTCGACCGGGCCCGCCGGCTCTCCCTGTCGCTCACCCAACAGATGTCGACCCTCATCGACCAGCACCAGAGCATCGTCGACGCGCTGGCCGGGGGCGATTCGCGGGCGGCGACGGATGCTCTGCGTCGGCACCTCCGCAAGGTCTTCGACGACATCGCCCTCATCCGGGCGGATCGCCCTGAACTCTTCGACCCGCCCGCCTCCTCCCGGCGTCGCTGAGCAGTCGCATCCGAGCGTCGGGGCGCGGCTCGGCAAGATGTGCCATACTTGTATATCAGTGAGGGATTCACCGGTTGGCCGACCTCTCACCCGTCGTTCGCATCAGCGAAGAAACGAACGCCCCAGGCACACCAGGAACAGGCAGACATGCTCATCACCGACGCCCGAGTTGTGGTCAGTTCGCCGGGCCGCAACTACGTGACACTCATCATCGACACCGACGAAGGCATCCGCGGTATCGGCGACGCCACCCTGAACGGCCGCGAACTCGCCGTCGAGTCGTACCTCCGCGACCATGTGGTTCCCCTTCTGATCGGCCGGGAGGCCAACCGCATCGAAGACATCTGGCACTACCTCTACAAAGGCGCGTACTGGCGACGCGGGCCCGTCACCATGACGGCGATCGCCGCGGTCGACGTCGCTCTGTGGGACATCAAGGGCAAGGCGGCAGGGATGCCGGTCTACGAGCTGCTCGGCGGTGCCGCCCGTACCGGGGTGATGGTCTACGGCCATGCCTCGGGCAGCGACCTCGAAGAACTGGCCGACGACTTCAGCGCCCACCTCGAACTCGGCTACAAGGCCATTCGGGTGCAGGCGTCGATTCCGGGTGTGGAGAAGACCTACGGCATTCCCGCCCAGGGTGCCCACTATGAGCCGGCGAGCGGGTCGCTGCCCCAGGAGGACAGCTGGGAGACCACGTCGTATCTCGACTTCGCCCCGCGCCTGTTCGAGTTCGTCAGAGAGAGGTTCGGGTTCGGCGTGCACGTGCTGCACGACGTGCACCACCGCCTGACGCCCATCGAGGCGGGCAGGCTCGGCGCCTCGCTCGAACCCTACCGTCCGTTCTGGATGGAGGATCCAACCCCGGCCGAGGACCAGACGGCGTTCCGGCTCATCCGGCAGCACACCACCACGCCGATCGCCGTCGGTGAGGTGTTCAACTCCATCTGGGACTGTCAGACGCTCATCACCGAGCGTCTGATCGACTACATCCGCACCTCGGTGTCACACGCCGGCGGCATCACCCACCTCCGCCGTATCTTCTCGCTCGCCGAGCTCTACGGCGTGCGGAGCGGGTCGCACGGGGCCGGCGACCTCTCGCCCATCACGATGGCGGCGGCGCTGCACGTCGACCTGAGCATCCCGAACTTCGGGGTGCAGGAGTACATGGGACACACCCCGCAGACGGCCGAGGTCTTCCGGCACGACTACACCTTCGACGACGGTCTGATGCACCCGGGCACCGCTCCCGGCCTCGGAGTCGAGTTCGACGAGAAGGCGGCGGCGCACTTCCCCTACAACCCGAAGTACCTGCCCGTGAACCGCCGTCTCGACGGAACAGTGCACGACTGGTGACCGCCGAACCGCTCACCCGCGACGCCCTGGCCCGGCAGACCGGCCTCGCGGCATCCGCTCCTCCCGTTCGGATCGTGCACCTCGGGCTCGGTGCCTTCCACCGGGCCCACCAGGCCTGGTACACCGCGCACGCGAGCGACGCGGCAGAGTGGGGCATCGCCGCCTTCACGGGCCGGAGCCCGCAGGCCGCGCTCGAACTGCTGCCGCAGGGGGGCCTCTACACGCTCATCGAGCGGGCCGACTCCGGTGACTCCGCGACGGTGATCACGAGCATCGTCGAGACGAACGACGGCAGGGATGTCGCGCGCCTCGGGGAGCTGCTCCGCGACCCCGCCGTCGCCATCGTCACCCTCACGATCACGGAGGCCGGCTACCGGCTCGACCGGGAGGGCAGGCCCGATGCGGCCGACCCCTCGGTGGCGGCCGACGTGGGGCTTCTGAGGCGCCTGGTGGATGCGTCGGGCACGGCGACGCCTCCGCCGTCCGGCCTGCAGACCACCCTCGGCCGGCTGCTCTTCGGCCTGCACGAGCGCCGTTCTGCGGGGGCCACGGCAGGCATCAGCGCCCCGATCGCCATCGTGCCCTGCGACAATCTGCCGGAGAACGGGCCGGTCGTCCGGTCGGCGCTCCTGGCCCTCGCCGGGGAGGTCGATCCCTCCCTGGCCAACTGGATCGCCGTGGAGGTCTCCGTCGTGTCGACGTCGGTCGACCGCATCACTCCGAAGTCCACGCCAGCCGACGTCACGACCGCGACCAGCCTCACCGGCTGGTTCGATGCGGCCCCCGTCGTGACCGAGCCGTTCTCCGACTGGGTGCTCTGCGGGGACTTCCCGGCCGGGCGCCCCGACTGGGAGAGCGCCGGGGCACGTTTCGTCGACGGGATCGCCCCGTTCGAGAACCGCAAACTGTGGTTGCTGAACGGAGCGCACAGCCTGCTCGCCTACACGGCCAGGCAGCGCGGTCACGAGACGGTCGCTGCCGCCATCGCCGACCCCGGCTGCCTCGAAGCCGTGAACGCGTTCTGGAACGAGGCGGTGCGTCACCTGCCCGGCGACGTCGACCTGCACCTCGACTCCTACCGTTCTGCGCTGCTCGAGCGCTTCGGCAATGCTCGCATCGAACACCGTCTCGCGCAGATCGCGAACGACGCCGTGGCGAAGCTCCGCATCCGCATCGTGCCGATCGTGCTGGCCGAATGGGCGGCGGGTCGCGATGCCGACGCCTCCCTCAGCATCATCAGGGGCTGGATGTCGCAGGTGCTCCCGGGCGGTGTGCTGCACGACGGTGTCATGACGGATGCCGCCGAAGCCGACGTTCGCGCGGCCGCCGCGTCGCAGAACGGGGCGAGAGACGCTCTGCTCCGCCTGATCGACCCCCGCCTCGTTCCACTCGAAGGAGAGACCCATGAGAATCGAGAAGGCTGACGTCATCGTCACCAGCCCCGACCGCAACTTCGTCACCCTGAAGCTGACGACGGATGAGGGGCACGTCGGCCTCGGCGACGCCACCCTGAACGGGCGGGAGCTCGCCGTCGTCTCGTACCTGCGCGACCACGTTGTACCGCTACTCATCGGAATCGATGCGCACAACATCGAAGACACGTGGCAGTTCCTCTACCGCTCTGCCTACTGGCGGCGCGGCCCCGTGACGATGGCCGCCATCGCCGCGGTCGACGTGGCGCTCTGGGACATCAAGGCCAGAGCCGCGAACATGCCGCTCTACCAGCTGCTCGGCGGCGCATCCAGAACCGGCCTGCTCGCCTACGGTCACGCGTCGGGCAAGACCCAGGAGGAGCTGTTCGACAGCATCCGCTCGCACCAGGAACAGGGCTACCGGGCCATCCGCGTTCAGACCGGCGTTCCCGGGCTGAAGTCGATCTACGGCATCGCGTCGAACGCGACCTTCGAAGCCAACTCCGGCGTGCGGTACGACCACGAACCCGCCCAGCGCGGCGCGCGGCCGGCCGAGGAGGACTGGGACACCCGCAGCTACCTGCGCCACGTTCCCACGGTCTTCGAGGCGGTTCGGAACGAGTTCGGGCCCGAGCTGCCCCTGCTGCACGACGGACATCACCGCATGACGCCGATCCAGGCCGCCCAGCTCGGAAAGTCCCTCGAACCGTACGACCTGTTCTGGCTCGAGGACTGCACACCCGCCGAGAACCCCGAGGCCCTGCGGCTCGTACGCCAGCACACCACCACGCCGCTCGCGATCGGTGAGATCTTCAACACCGTGTGGGACTACCAGCAGATCATCCGCGAGCAGTTGATCGACTATGTGCGGAGCGCCGTCACCCACACCGGAGGCATCAGCCACTTGCGGAAGGTGCTCGACTACGCCGCGCAGTACCAGATCAAGTCAGGAATGCACGGACCGACCGACATCTCGCCCGTCGGCATGGCCGCGGCGATGCACCTCGGCCTGGCCATCCACAACTTCGGCATCCAGGAGTACATGAAGCACGGCGCCCGCACGAACGAGGTGTTCGAGCAGACGTTCACCTGGCAGAACGGAATGCTGCACCCGGGCACGGAGCCGGGGCTCGGAGTCTCGCTGAACCTCGACGAGGCCGGCAGGTACCCCTACGAGACGGCGTATCTGCCCTACAACCGGCTCGCTGACGGAACGGTGCACGACTGGTAGACCTGCCGCGTCGCGTCAGGCCAGCAGCGCCGCCGCCAGCGAGTCGTCGACGATGAGGGTGTTCAGATGGCCACCGGCGATGGCCGCGCGGGCGATCGGGGCTTTGCTCGGTCCCGCGGCGATGCCGATGGCCACGCCGCGGGCACCCAGGCTCTCGAGCTCGAGGCCCATGGTGCGCTGGTCCAGTTCGGGATCGGTGATCTGGCCGTCGGCTCCGACGAAGCGCGAGATCAGATCGCCGACCGCGCCGCACCCGCGGAGCGAGTCGATCAGGTCTGCGTCGATGTAGCCCGAGGCCACCAGAACCGATTCCCGGCAAAGGTCGCCGAGTGAGAACATCGCCACCGGGGCATCCCGGGCACCGCTGAGGTCGCGGCTCACACTGCGTTCGGCCTCGAGGGCCTCGCGAACGGCGATGCGGTCGACGATCGCCGGCACCTGCAGGTGGTGCGCCCGGCCCGCGCCCAGCTCGGCGAACCTGTCCATCATCTCGGCGGCGCCCGTGGCGTGGCCCGGGGCCGGAACGGCTCCGTTCAGTTGGTAGACGTCGACCTCGTGGGCCCAACCCGGGTAGAGAGCGGCCGCCACCGCCTGCATCGTGGTTCCCCAGCCGAGCGCGAGCGCCGTCTGGTCGAGTTCGAGTGACGCGAGGTAGTGCGCCCCGGCAGCGCCGACCGCGAGCAGCTGGAGGTCTCCCTCACCCTCGGGGCCCGCGAGGGTCGACGCGACCACGGCGTCGCGCAGGCCGTACCGCATCACGAGGGCGACCTCCATCCCGGTCACCCTGCTGAGCGGGTGCTGAATGTCGATGCTCACGATTCCGCTGCTGCGGGCCGACGCAAGCAGCCGCCCGACCTTGGCGCGACTGACCCCGAGACGGCTTGCCACCCGCGCCTGCGTGAGGTCGAGCCGGTAGTAGAGGTACGCCGCGCGGATGGCCAGCCGGTCATCCACGACGACAGCTCGTGCGAACCCGGTCACGAGACCGCACAGCGCACCTGAGTGAGCGAGACCCGGCCCACGCTCAGTCCCCGGCGGTGCCCCGGCGCAGCCGGTCGATCAGCACCGCGAGCAGAATGACGAACCCCATGATGATCTGCTGGTAGAACGACTGCACATTCAGCAGGGTCATCCCGTTCGTGATGACAGCGATGAAGATGGCGCCGATGAACGTACCGACGAGCGAGCCGCGGCCGCCCGCCAGCGAGGTGCCGCCCAGCACGATGGCGGCGATGGCGTTCAGTTCGTACCCGGTGCCGAGGTCGGGAACGGCGCTCTCGAGCCGCGACGCGACGATCAGCCCCGCGACGCCGGCGGTGAGGCCCGAGATCACGTAGACGAGGAAGATGACGCGGCGCACCGGGATGCCCGAGAGCCGAGCGGCCTCGGCGTTGCCGCCGATCGCCATGACCTGGCGGCCGAAGACCGTGCGATTCAGTACGAACCAACCGACGACATAGACGACGAGCATGATGACGACGGCATAGGGCACCCCGAGAATGCTGTCCTGCCCGATCCAGCCGTAACCGATGCTGTCGGGGATGAGTGTCGTACCCCCCGTACCGACATAGACGAACCCGCGGAGGAAGGTGAGGGCGGCCAGTGTCACGATGAACGCCGGCAGGGCGAAGCGGGAGATGAAGACGCCGTTGATCGCTCCGATCACCGCCCCGGCGGCCAGTGCTCCGACGATCGACACGATCGCCGGCGCGTCGGCGCTGCTGAGCACGATGGCGACCATCGCGGTCACGCCGAGCGCGGAGCCCACCGAGAGATCGATCCCCGCGGTCAGGATCACGAAGGTGCCACCGGCGGCCAGGATCGCAATGGCGCTCACCTGGCGCATGACCTCGAGCAGGTTGTTGACGCTCCAGAAGTAGGGGGCGATGATCGCCATCAAGACGACGAGGAGCACCAGCGCGACGCCGATTCCCAGCTGGTCGCTTCGATCGAGGAACTGCCGGAAAGCGCTGCGACGAGCGTCGCCGACGGGGGGAACGGAGGGTGGAGCGGTGGTGGTGGTGCTCATGACAGGGCCTTCTTGCTGAGAATCGGATTCGACGAGGTCTGGGTGCTCGGTACGCCGAAGGCGTGCTGCATGACCGCCTCCTCGGTCAGATCGACGTTCGGGAACGCGGCGACGAGTCGGCCTTCCCGCATCACGACGATCCGGTCGACGAGACCGAGCAGTTCGGGCAGCTCACTGGAGATGACGAGCACGGCGACGCCCTTGGCAGCGATGGCGTTGATGATGGCGTAGATGTCGGCCTTGGCCCCCACGTCGACGCCGCGCGTGGGCTCGTCGAGAATGAGGACCTTCGGGTTCGTCTGCAGCCATTTCGACAGCAACACCTTCTGCTGGTTGCCGCCCGAGAGCTGGCGCACCTTCATGTCGCGCGGCGACTTGATGCCCATGCGGGTGCGTTCGGAGTCGGTGACCTTCTTCACCGCCCGGCTGCGGATGACGCCGGCCGAAGACACCGAGCCGAACGAGGCCATGACGACGTTCTGCGCGATGCTCTCGCCGAGCACCAGCCCCTGGTCCTTCCGGCTCTCGGGCACCAGTGCCACCCCGGCGCGCATCGCGCCCATCGGAGACGTCGACCGGAGCAGTTCGCCGTCGATGCGCACGGTGCCCGTCTTGGCCTCATCGGCTCCGAAGACGAGCCGGGCGAACTCGGTGCGACCGCTGCCGACGAGACCCGCCATTCCCACGACCTCACCGGCGCGCACCTCGAGGCTGATCGGCCCGATGTTCTCTCCGTCGCCGAGATCGGAGACGTCGAGCACCACCTCACCCGCGGGCGGGCGGTTCTCGCTGAAGAGGGCTTCGATCGGGCGGCCCACCATCCGGGTGACGATGGCCTCCGGGCTCGCCTCGGCGATCGGCAGGGTCTCGACGAACTTCCCGTCCCGAAGAACGGTCACGACGTCGGCGAGCTTCTCTATCTCATCCATCCGGTGGGTGATGTAGACGATGGCCGTGCCCGCTGCCCGCTGCTCCTCGACGATGCGGAACAGGTTCGCCACCTCACGGGCGCTGAGCGCGGCAGACGGCTCGTCGAAGATGAGCACCTTCGGGTTGTCGGCGATCGACCGAGCGATCTCGACCAGCTGTTGCTGGCCGGTCGAGAGGTGCTCGGCCCTCTCGGTCTCGGGGAACGTCGCACCGACCCGCGCAAGCTGCTCCCGCGCCCGCTCCCGGGTGCGCCGACGGTTGAGCGTGCCGAGGCCCGTGCGGTACTCCCGCCCCATCGCCAGGTTGTCGGCGACCGACAGGTTCGGGGCGATCAGCAGCTCCTGGTGAACGAGTGCGATGCCGGCCACCTTCGCCGTGCGCACGTCGAAACTGCGCTGCTCGCCGTCGATCTCGATCGTGCCCGCATCCGGCTTGTGGATGCCGGCCAGCACCTTCATCAGAGTCGACTTGCCTGCGCCGTTCTCGCCGGCCAGAACATGCACCTGGCCGGCGAAGAGGTCGAGATCGACCCCGTTCACCACGGTCACACCGGCGAATCTCTTGACGATCCCCCGGAGCCTGACCACCGGCCGGGGGCTGTTCTCGATCGCCATCGACTATCCCCAGGGGGTGTAGTCAGCGGCGGTGGAGGCGTCGATCAGTGTGGTCGGCAGTTTCACCAGCGTCTCGGGCAGCGTGTCGCCCTTGGCGAGGGCGGCTCCCATCTCCACACCCTTCGCGGCCAGAGCCTTCGGGTCCTGGGCAGCCGTGGCGGTGATCATGCCCCCGGCGAGGATGTCGTCGGTGGCAGCCTTGGCGCCGTCGACCGAGGTGATGACGATCTTCATCCCCTTCTGCTGGGCGGCCAGTTCGACGCCGGCCGCTGTCGGGTCGTTGATCGCGAAGATCGCGACGATCGACGGGTTGGCCGTCAGGATGTCGGTGGCGACGGGCAGGGCCTTGTCGCGGCTGTTGTCACCGCGCTGCTCAGCCACGACCTTGATGTCGGGATAGGCCTGAAGTGCCGCCTTACAGCCCGCGACACGGTCGGAGACGCTCTTGATGGGAGTGCCGTCGATGATGGCGATGTCGCCCTTGCCGCCGATCTGCTCGGCGAGCGAGACGCACGACACCTGGCCCGCCTGGGTGTTGTCGGTGGTCACGTTGGCGCTCGCGTTCTTCGTCTCGGAGTCGATTCCGACCACCGGGATGCCCGCTGTGATCGCCCGCTTCACGGCGGGGCCGATACCGTCGGAGTCGACCGGGTCGATCACGATGAAGTCCACTCCCGAGGTGATGAACTGGTCGATCTGGTTCGACTGGGTGGTGACGTCTTCGCCGGCCTCCTGCGAGAGCACCTCTGCGCCGAGCGCCTTTCCCTCCGAGACCGCGGTCTCGCTCTCCTTGACGAAGAACGGGTTGGTGCTGTTCGAGACGGTCACGCCGATCTTCAGCTTGCCGTCGTCTGCGCCGCCGGCGGCTGATCCGCCTGCGCACGCGGAGACGCTGAGCAGCACTCCGACGGCGATCAGAGACGGAAAGAGATATTTCTTCTGGACTGCATTGGCCATGGTGGTTCTTCTCCTGTTGTGGTGTCGATGGTCGACGATCACGAGGCGACATCGGCACCTGTCCCTGCAGGAGCCGCCTGTCCCTGTTCCGACTCCCCCGACCGAACACCGTTGAGTGGCCGGGCGAATCCTGAACATCTGCGCAATCCCAACACATCTGCTTCGACGGTTGAGGGTTTTGAGTCAACCGCGACATTCCTCGGCACACAAGGGTGTGCGCAGGTGAGCGTTCACCTGTTGCGATGCTGCTCGAATGAGCAGGGCTCGTCACCCCGCAAGCAGCGCCAGGGCCAGCGAGTCGTCGACGATGAGCGTGTCGATGTACCCGCCTGCCATCGCGGCGCGGGCGATCGGCGCCTTCGCCGTACCGGCGGCGATGCCGATCACCCGCTCCCGCCCACCCTGCGCGCGAAGCGTCGCGAGTTCGACGCCCATCGTGCGCTCGTCGAGGCAGGTGTCGCTGAGTGCGCCGTCGGCACCGATGAACCTCGAGATGATGTCGCCCACCGCCCCACTCGCCTGCAGCGCCCCGAGGCTCTCGGAGTCGAGGTAGCCCGACGAGACGAGCACCGAGTCAGCGGTGAGGTTGCCGAGCGAGAACGCCGCGAAGGGAGCCGCGCGGGCGCCGGCCAAGACCCGGCTCACACTCCGCTCGGTCTCGAGCGCGTGTCTCACTTCGGTGCGATCGACGATGCCCGGCACCTGCAACAGATGCGCCCTGCCGTGCCCCCGTTCAGCGAACCGGTTCATGATCTCGCCGGCGCCGGTGGCGTAGTTCGACATCGGTATCGCTCCGTTGAGCTGGAAGACGTCGACGTCGTCGGCCCATCCGTCGTCGAGCGCGGCCGAGACCGCCCGCATCGTGGTGCCCCAGCCGAGCGCGACAGCCGTGTGCCTGAGCTCCAACGAGGTCAGGTAGTCGGCTCCCGCCTGCGCGACCGCGAGCAGTTGCAGGTCGTCTTCGCCGGCGAGGGCTGCGGATGACGCGACCACCACGTCGCGCAGCCCGAACCGTTTCTCGAGATCGACCTCCATCTCGGCGAGCCGAGTGAGCGGGTGGCGTATGTCGATGGTGACGATGCGCCGCTCGAGTGCGGAGGCGAGCAGCCTCCCGACCTTCACGCGGCTCAGGCCGAGCCTGTCGGCGACCTGGGCCTGCGTGAGGTCGAGACGGTAGTAGAGGTAGGCGGCGCGCACGAGGAGTCGGTCGTCTCCGGGGTTCGAGCGCACTGTGCCTGTCACGGTCTGGCCGGACTCTCGCGACCGGGTTACTGCAGGGTGATGGTCTCGACCGCGCGCAGCTTGTTGCGGATGAAGTAGTTCGCCTCACGCCCCAGGTCGTCGGCGTCGTCCCAGAGGTTCCGCCAGATCGCGAGCATGTTGCTGAACCCCGGGTCGACGACGACCGACGAGAACGACTCGAACGTGATGGGACCGGTGTAGCCGGCGATCGCCAGGGCGCGGAAGAAGGAGTCGAAGTCGACCGATCCCGAGCCGAGATAGCCGCGGTGGCTCTCTCCGATGTGGATGTAGCCGAGCTTGTCTGCCGAGGCCAGCACCGGGCCGAACATGTCGGACTCCTCGATGTTCATGTGGTACGTGTCGAGGTGGATCTTCACGTTGTCGTTGTCGATCTCGTCGAGGTAGGCCAGCGCCTCCTTCGCCGTGTTGAAGAGGTTGCTCTCGTAGCGGTTGACCACTTCGAGCCCCAGCACCATGTCGGCCGCACGGGCCTTCTCGGCGATGCGTCGCAGCACCTCGATACCGTTCCGGCGACCCTGCTCCGTGGCCGGGCCCGCATGCTTCATGAGGGCGCCGTAGGTGACTCCGATGAGGTAGTGGCCTCCGAGGTCGTGCAGTACGTCGACAGCCCGCTCGAGCAGGGCCTCGCCGGCGGCGATCGCCTCCGGGCGCTCGCTCGAGATGTCGGTGTCGTAGCTGAGGGCCAGGCTCGCGTTGATGCCGAGCCCGCTCTCATCGAGGATCGCCCGCGCCGCCTTGGCGTCGAAGCCGTAGGGATCCAGCAGCGGGAGTTCGAGCATGTCGAAGCCCGCCTTCCTGGTTCCCTCGACCATGGCACGGAAGCCCTCGTCGTCGATGCTGCCCGCCCAGACCGCTCCGTGGCATCCGATGATGTTCGTCATTGTCTTCTCTCATTCTGCGCTGGTTCTGCTTCGATGGATGGTGTGGCGGGAGGGAGGTCTTCAGCTGCCCGCGCGTCGACGTCGGAGAACTGCTGCAACCGACGGAACACCGGGTCGACCTGGGCGCTGAGCAGGTCGAAGATCTCGCGGAGCTCCGCGTAGCGGGCGTGGCGCCCAGCATCGGGCTGCAACGGCTGCGGCAGCGTGTGCCAACTCGCTGCGGCCCTGCCGATGTCGTCGATGTGGCCGGTGGCCGCGGCGGCGATCAGCGCGTTGCCGAGCAGGGCGCACTCCGCCTTCGGCATTCTGACGAAGGGCACGCCGAGCACGTCGGCCTTGATCGACACCCACAGGTCGGACTTCGATCCGCCGCCCATGGCGCGCACCTCGGTGAGCGGTCGGCCGATGATCGCCGGGGCCCGGTCGGCCCAGGCCGCGTACTGGAAGGCGATGCCCTCGAGCATCGAGCGGTAGAGGTGCGCCCGGGTGTGGCTGCCGGTGGCGCCCACCCATCCACTCCGCAGGTAGGGCTTCGCCGGGAGCACGCCCCCCTGGAAGTGCGGCAGCCAGAGCAGACCGCCGCTGCCCACCGGAACCTCAGCGGCGAGTCGCTGCAGAGTGGCGAAGGCCTCGTCGGCGGGAGCCGGGTCGTGAGCGATGGTCTGGCGCATCCATTCGGGGCCGATTCCGCCGCCGTTGATGTACGAGAACGAGATGAAACCGCCCGGCACGATCGACTTCGAGGTCACCATGGCCATGTCCGCGACATCCGGGGACCAACGGTCGATCACCATGGTGAACAGGCTCGCCGTGCCGGCCGAGTCAGACGCCTGGCCGATCTCGACGATGCCGGCGCCGAGGCACGCCACGATCTGGTCGCCGCCACCGGCAGCGATGGGGACACCCGCCGGAATACCGGTCTGGATGCTCGCCTGCTCGGTGACCGTACCAATGAGGTCGGTGGGGCTCAGGATACGCGGGAGCTTCTCGATGTCGAGGCCGAACAGCGAGATGAGTTCGGGCGACCACCGGTCGTGTTCGGTGTCGGAGAGGTTCGAGAAGCAGAGGTTCGCGGTGTCGATGTAGGCCTGGTCGACAGGCAGGCCCGCGAGCCGGGCCGAGACGAACGGCCCCGGCACCTGGAACTTCGCGGTGCGGGCGTAGACCTCGGGCCGGGTGCGCTTCAGCCAACGCTCCTTCGGGCCGTGGCTGTAGGTGGGCGGCCCACCGGAGATACGCGTGATGGTCTCTGCGTGCTCGGCCATCTCGTAGATGTCGGTGCCGCAGCGGGAGTCGAGCCAGGAGTCGAACGGCATCACCGGCTCGAAGTCGTCGCCGACCGCACCGATGCCGGCCATCTGGCTCGAGAACGAGATGCCGGCGACATCGGCTGCCCGGCCGGAGGCCTCGACGGCACGCCGGATGGCGGTGTGGGCCTGGCGTTCCATCTCGAGCAGATCCTGCTCGACGACCCCGGGGTGCGGTGTGTCGAGAACGGATTCGACCGCGGCCGTCGCGACGATCTGACCGTCGAGGTCGATGACCGCAGCTTTGATGAGCGTGGTGCCCATGTCGCAGGCGACGAAGACGGGGCCGCTCATGGCTCGACCACCGCCTTCAGGGCGACGCCCGCCGCCGAGACCCGAAAGGCCTCCAGGCTGTCTTCGAGGGCGAACCGGTGGGAGATGAGAGGCAGATACACCTCGGGGTCGGCAGCCAGGATGGCGAGTGCGGCCTCGCAGTCGTCGGTGGTGTTCGCCGTCGAGCCCGTCACGAAGAGCTCGTTGTAGTGCACGAGATTGGCGTCGATCGGCACCTCGCCCCGCCCACCCGGGAGGCCTGCGAAGAAGTTGATACGACCACCGACCGCGGCCAGCCGAAGGCTTTCGGGGTAGAGCTCGGCGACCGGTGTGGCCACGAGAACGCAGTCGGCTCCCACTTCTGCCGTCTCCTCCCACACCCGGTCGACCAGGTTCTCTGCCCGGGGGTCGATGGTGACGGTCGCTCCGAAATCGGCGGCCAGTTGCCGTCGGCCGGCCGACGTCTGGCTCACGATGATGGAACCGGCCCCGAGCTGCCGGGCGAGAATGACCGCGA
This sequence comes from Subtercola sp. Z020, assembly GCF_002931235.1. GTDB lineage: Bacteria > Actinomycetota > Actinomycetes > Actinomycetales > Microbacteriaceae > Subtercola. Next base: position 121,202 of record NZ_PSTT01000042.1, read on the forward strand.
TGAGACCGATGGGACCAGCGCCGAGAATCACGAGGCTCTCGCCCCGTACGAGTCCGATCGCAGTGAGACCGCGGTAGACGGCGGCCAGCGGCTCCATCAGCACCGCGACAGCAGGGTCGAGACCGTCGGGCACGGGGATGAGGTTGCCCTGTTCCACCGCACGGGCGGGAATTCTGACGCTCTCTGCGAAGGCTCCGTCGATGGTCAGGCCGACGGACTCGTAGTCGAGGCAGAGGTTGGCGCGACCCCGGCGGCAGGAGGTGCAGTGTCCGCAGCTGATGTTCGGCGCGACGGCGACCAGAGTTCCGGTTGCCGGGCCGACCCCGTCGGCGCGGCCCTCGCGAACCCGGCCGACGAACTCGTGCCCCGGAACGCGAACGGTGCCGGCGGGGTAGAGGCGATGCTCCCCGCGGGTGATCTTCAGATCTGTTCCACAGATGCCGGCCAGCACCACATCGACGATGACGTCACCGTCTTCAGCTTCGGGCTGGGGTGCGTCGACCAGCCCGAGAGTGTGGGGAGCCTGAAACTCGAGAGCAAGCATTACCGTCCTGAACGTCATTGTGAGTCGGTGAGCATTTGTACAGCTGCAGAGCAGATGTTCTAGAGATGAGTCAAGGCCCTCGGCCTCTCCGGCGTCAAGAGGTGCAACATCTGTGCGCCGGAGAGGCCCGGCGCTGCTCAGAAGAGCACGCCGTGGCTCCGATAGATCAGATCAGGGCTTTGGTGTGCCAGACGGTCTTCGTCTCGGTGAGCGCGGTGATGCGCGACAGCGCAGGCGGAGCGAGCGTACGGCCGGTGGGCCGCACCACACGCTTCAGGGTGCCCGCAGCTTCGGCCTCGAGACCCGCCCAGTCCAACTCGTCTGCACCGGTCAGATCGACGGCGTTGACATCGGCGTGGGCCACCAGCCAGGGCGCCATCTCGGCCGCCGAACCGGAGAGCACGTTCACGACGCCCCCGGGCAGGTCGCTGGTCGCCAGGATCTCCGTGAGACTCACCGCGGGCAGGGGCGCGCTCTCGCTCGCGATCACGACCACCGCGTTGCCGCTCACGATCGCGGGGGCGACGGTCGAGACCAGACCGAGGAGGGAGTCTGCCGCTCCCTGCGGAGCGATCACCGCCACCACACCCGTGGGCTCGGGCACCGACAGGTTGAAGTAGGGGCCGGCGACCGGGTTCGCGGTTCCGGCGACCTGCAGGTATTTGTCGCACCACCCGGCGTACCAGACCCAGAGGTCGACGGCAGCGTCGACCTGCGCATTCGCGGCCGCCACCGAGACCCCCTCTCCCCCGACGATCTCCTGCACGAACTGGGCACGCCGACCCTCCAGCAGCTCGGCCACGCGATACAGCACCTGGCCGCGGTTGTACGGCGTCAGCGCCGCCCACTTCGCGGTCGCGGTGCGGGCAGCCACGACGGCGTCCCGGGCGTCTTTGCGGGAGGCCTTCGCCGCATTGGCGGCAAACGCTCCCTTCTTCGTCGTCACCTCGTACACCCGGCCGGATTCGCTGCGCACGAAAGCGCCGCCGATGTAGAGCTTGTAGGTCTTGGCCACGCTGAGACGGCTCATTTCGTGCTTCCTTTCGCTGCGGTGACGGCGTCGGTCGGCCCGGTCGTGAGATACGACTGGATGCCCGGCAGACCACCCTCGCGGCCGTACCCCGACTCCTTGTAGCCGCCGAAGGGGCTGGCCGGATCGAACTTGTTGAAGGTGTTGGCCCAGACCACCCCGGCCCGCAGCCTGTCGACGACGGCCAGCACACGACTGCCCTTGTCGCTCCAGATGCCCGCCGAGAGACCATAGGGCGTGTTGTTCGCCTTCGCGATCGCTTCGGCGGGAGTGCGGAAGGTGAGAACACTCAGCACGGGCCCGAAGATCTCCTCCCGGGCGATCCGGTGCGACGTCGACACCCCCGTGAAGATGGTGGGCGCGTACCAGAAGCCCCTGTCGGGCAGCACGCAGGGCGCGCTCCATTTGACGGCACCCTCGGCTTCGCCGGCGTCGGCCAGGTCGGTGATGGTCTTCAGCTGCGACGCCGAGTTGATGGCGCCGACGTCCGTGTTCTTGTCGAGCGGATCGCCCACCCGCAGTGTCGTCAGCCTCTGCTTCAGACGCTCGACGACCTCGTCGTGGATCGACTCCTGCACGAGCAGGCGGGATCCCGCGCAGCAGACCTGCCCCTGGTTGAAGAAGATGCCGCTGACGATTCCCTCGATGGCCGCGTCGATCGGAGCATCGTCGAACACGATGTTCGCGCCCTTGCCGCCGAGTTCGAGCGTGAGCTTCTTGCGGCTCCCCGAAATGGCGCGGGCGATTCCGCGGCCGATCTCCGTCGAACCGGTGAAGGCGACCTTGTCGACGTCAGGATGCTCGACCATGGCACTGCCCATACTCCCGGGGCCGGAGAGGATGTTGACGACGCCGGCCGGCAGGTCTGCCTGCTGCAGGATGTCTGCGAAGAGCAGTGCCGTGAGCGGAGTGGTCGACGCGGGCTTGATGACGACGGTGTTGCCCGCTGCCAGGGCCGGCGCGATCTTCCAGGCCAGCATCATCAGCGGGAAGTTCCACGGAATGATCTGGGCCGCCACACCGAGCCCGCGCGGGTCGGGCCCGAGGCCGGCGTGCTCGAGCTTGTCGGCCCAGCCTGCGTAGTAGAAGAACCACGCCGCCACGGTCGGAACGTCGAAGTCGCGGGTCTCCTTGATCGGCTTGCCGTTGTCGAGCGACTCCGCGACGGCGAGTTCGCGGGAACGCTCCTGCACCAGGCGGGCGATGCGAAAGAGGTACTTCGCCCGCTCGGCGCCCGGCATGCGCGACCACACTGTCGTGTAGGCCCGGCGTGCTGCAGCGACAGCGCGGTCGACGTCTTCGGCGTTGCCGGCGGCCATCATGGCGAGGTGTTCACCCGTCGAGGGTGAGATCGTGGCGAACGGGGTGCCGTGCCCCTCGACGTACTCGCCGTCGATGAACAGGCCGTATTCCTCGCGGAGAGAGAGGATGCCGCGGGACTCGGGGGCGGGCGCGTAGTCGAGAAAGTCCAGCGCAGAGGGGGTCGTGAGTGTCATGGGGTCGCCTGTTCTAGTCGATGGTCACGTAGTCGGGGGCGGAGTAGTGCCCTGTGCTGAGCTTCTGGCGCTGCAGCAGCACATCGTTCAAAAGGCTCGATGCGCCGAACCGGAAGAGGTGCGGCTGCAACCACTCGACTCCGGTGGTCTCGGCCACCGTCACCAGGTACTTGATCGCATCTTTCGACGTACGGATGCCGCCGGCCGGCTTCACGCCGATGCGCTCACCGGTCAACCGGTACCAGTCGCGAACGACCTCCAGCATCGAGAGGGTCACCGGAAGGGTCGCCGCCGGCGCCACTTTGCCTGTCGACGTCTTGATGAAGTCGCCCCCGGCGAGGATCGAGAGCCAGGATGCCCGGCGCACGTTGTCGTAGGTGTTCAGCTCACCGGTCTCGAGAATCACCTTCAGGTGCGCGTATCTCCCGTCGGGGCGTCGGCAGGCCTCCTTCACCGCGACGATCTCGTCGAAGACCTCGCCGTAGCGGCCCGAGAGAAAAGCTCCTCGATCGATGACCATGTCGATCTCATCCGCACCGGCAGCGACGGCCTCGGCCGTGTCGGCGAGCTTCACCGAGCGCGAAGCGCGCCCACTGGGAAAAGCCGTGGCCACGGCGGCGACGTTGATGCCGCCGGGCGCCGTGTCGAGCCCGTGCGAAGCGCCGAGCGCATCGACGGCCGAAGCCACCATGTCGCCGTACACGCACACCGCAGCGACCCGCGGGCAGGTGGGGTCCGCGGCATCCGGAGTCAGGGCCTTCGCGACCAGCGAGCGCACCTTGCCCGGGGTGTCTGCGCCCTCGAGCGTCGTCAGGTCGATGAGGGAGATGATCGTGTCGAGCGCGCGCGCCTTCGACGTCGTCTTGATGGATCGGGTGCCGAGGCTCGCTGCCCGGGCTTCGAGGCCCACGGCGTCCACGCCCGGAATGCCTTCGAGGTACCGGCGCAGGCTGGTGTCGGAGACGGGGCCGCCGAGCACCTCTGCTGCGCGGTCCGTCGGCGCGTTCTGCGCCTTGACGGGAATCTGACTGGTCACGGTGTTTCCTTCCGAGGATTCGCGTGGCTCACACGCAGAGAGTCTCGTCGAGCAGATGCTCGGCGGTGAGTTCGTCGGTCACGAGCACCGAGCAGAGCCCGCTGGTCACGACCGTGCGGCAGATGTCGTGCTTCGACTCCCCCGCGATGACGGCGATCGCCGAGGTGGCCGATCGGAGGTCGCTGAGGTCGATGCCGATCGTGCGTTCGTCGAGATCGGGATCGACGGGCATCCCGTTCGCATCGACGAACCGACCGAGAACGTCGCCGATGGCGCCCCTCTCGCGCAGCTCGGCCAGGTACGCCGCCGAGATGTACCCGCTCTCGACCAGCACCGACGAGCCTTCGACGACACCGGCGCTGAAGAGGTACGTGCTGGCCGAACGGGCGAGCTCCAGCACCCCGGCCACGGTGCGGTCGGATTCGATCGCCCGCTTCGTCTCGACCCGCTCGAGGATGGCGGGGCTCGGCAGCATCGTCGCTGAGCCGCTCGCCTTCTGTGCCAGCATGACCGCAGTGTTGGCGGCCGAACTCGCCCGCCGGTTGAGACTCACCCCGCCATTCACCTGTACGACGTTCACGCCGTTGGCCCACCCCTGCTTCACCTGCGACGCCACGTCGTGCAGGGTGCGGCCCCAGCTGACGCCGAGCGTGCGTGGCACGGGGCGAACCGAGGAGAGGTACTCGGCCGCTGCAAGAGCGACACGCCGGCGCAATTCGTCGGAGTCGCCTTCGCCGAGTGCCGGAACGACGACGGCGTCGTGCAGGTCGAACGTCTCTCTGAGCGAACGCTCGAGCGGCAGTCGGCGGGCCCGGGGGTGCACGATCTCGATGCGCACGAAACCGCGCTCCTTGGCCTGGGCGATGAGCCGCCCGACCTTCCACCGCGTGACGTGCAGCAGGGCAGCGATCTCCCCCTGTGTCTTGTCGCTCTCGTAGTAGAGCTCGGCGGCCTTGACCGCCAGCAGCTCTTCGTCTTCGGTCACGGCTGGTTCGGCATGAAGAGCACCTTCGAGCTGAAGATACTGCGATCGGCGAGCGCCTTCATGGTGCCGGGCACCTCCGCCAGCGGGAGCTCATGGGTGATCATGAACTCCCACTTCAGGCTGCCGTCGGAGAGCCTGTCGGCCGAGTCCGTCCATTCCGTTCCCGGGAACGGCGCCGAGAACGAGTTCCAGCTGCCGTGCAGGCTGACCTCGTGGCGGAGGAAGTTGCTGAACGTGCCCTTGTCGAGCTGCACGGGCTGGTGCGGAATGCCGATGAACGCAGCGTGGCCGTGGCGCGCGGCCAGGTTCGGGGCGAGGGCGATGGTGGGCGGCACGCCGGCGGTCTCGATGATGACATCGAAGCCGCGCCCGGCGGCTTCGAGCGCCTCCTCCGACGTGAGGGCCGTGAGATCGGCGCCGGCGACGCGTGCCATCTGGGCCTTCTCCTCACTGAGGTCGAGAGCGAGCACCTCGCCCGCGCCCAACAGCTTCGCCCACTGCACCGCGAAGAGCCCGATGGGCCCCGCGCCGAGCACCGCCACGCGCTTGTCGGTCATGTCACCGCACTTCAGAACGGCGTGCAGGGCGATGGCCGACGGGTCGATCATCGCGGCTGCGCGGGGGTCGAGGTCTTTCGGCATCAACAGGGCGTTGTCGGCAGGAACGTCGACGAACTGGGCATACGCGCCGTCGCGGCGACTGCCGAAGTAGTCGTAGTTCTCGCAGAGACTGAAGTTGCCCTCGGCGCAGCTCTCGCAGTTGCGGCAGGGCAGCAGGGGCGGCACCGAGACGAGGTCGCCCTGCGCGAAACCGGTCACGTTCGCGCCGGCGTCGACGACATGGCCCGAGAACTCGTGGCCGCAGATGAGCGGGTACCGGTAGGCGCCCGAGAAGTTCATGCGCGGGATGTCCGAACCGCAGACGCCGCACGCCGCGACCTTCACCAGAAGGTCGTCGGGCCCGATCGCGGGAATCTCCACCTGCTCGACGCGCACGTCTCCGGGCTCGTACATCAGTGCCGCAGTCATCTGTTCGGTCATCGCGTTCGTCTCCTCGTCTGCACGGTGTCGCGTTTCGCGCACTCCGATCCGTGCCCAACAAGGTCAGGTTAGGCACATACCGGCCACCGATCCACAGTTGAGGCGGCTTTTGCTCATGTGAGCAGCTGCCGAGCGCGCAGATGCGCAGAAGGCAGCCTCAGCCGAGGCTACCCGCGACGATCGAGCGGGCTGGAGGCGGAGATCTGGAGGAACGCGAGAGAGGACTGCAGGCCGTTGAGGCTCCGCACATCCCATCCGGTGACGAGGTGCCACCGATCGAGCCGGTACCGCACCGTGTTGGGGTGCACATGCAGAATCTCTCCAGCCGTCGCGACCGAGAACCCATTGCCGGCGAACGCCAGCACAGCGTCTGCGAGATGACTCTTGATGGTGCTGGTGCGTGGGGTGATGAACGGCGCGATCTCGGTTCGATGCCCGAGGAGGATGGTCGGCAACCACGAGCGTTCGTAGTCGATGACGTGAGCGCCGGTCTGTGCCGCCAGTGCCATCGCAGCGTCGGAATCGCGGAGGGCGAGAGCGAGCCCGCCGAGCCCAGACCTGGTTGCGCTGACGCCGACACCTGCGGGGAGATCACCGGTGTGCTGCAGCACCGCCTCGCGGTCGGCCGTCTGGAGCAGGAGCTGCACTGCGTTGCCTCGTGACTCGACATACGACGGAACCCGAAGCAGCCGCGCGAGGCGTTCGAGTATCTGTCGGGTGTCCCGGTCCTGTTCGGCCGACGGCAGCGCGATCACCGTGAACGATGCGGTCGGGTTGAACCCGACGCTCTGCGCGAGCCGCGCTGTTGACTCGTGCTCGGCCTGCCCGGCGTAGAGATTGGAGACGAAGCGATGGCCGGCTTCGGCCCGCTGGATCTGTTCTTCTGCCGTGACGGCGGCATGGCCGTCTGCGGCAGCGGTGGAGACGCGCGCGGTCCACATCCAGAACGTATCGACGGCCGCCAGCAGCGCGAGCGACATCTCGGTTCCCTCGGCTGCCGCGCGCCGCGAGAGCCTCATCCACAGGAATTCGTAGCCGAGGTGATAGGCGGAGATGATGTGCCTCAGCTCCAGACCGTGAAGCGCTCGAACACCTCCCAGTTCGCGTGCAGACGCCAGATCGAGGTCGCTCGGCCCCCGTCCATCCTCGAGACCGTCGAGAAGAGCACCCAGCTGCCGCTCGACGAGGTGGTGATGCTCACGGGAGTCGACTGATCGGTATTCGGGGATCTGCTCGACGATGACGGCAACGGCCCCACGCGTCACGGCGGGAAGCGTCTTCGACACCGTGGTGAACAGGCTTGCGCCCACGCGACCGCCCTCCTGTCTGTTTTGTGTACACCTTGCGGATTCTCCAGACTCCGCTCGGCGATCTTCTCGACAATCCGGCTATGACCGCGTCTCGGGAGCGGAAAACATATTCACTATGAACAATAACTCCTTCACACTGAGCGACTACCTGCTCACTCGTCTGGCCGATCTGGGCATCTCCCACCTGTTCGGAGTTCCCGGTGACTACAACCTGGGATTTCTCGACCGCGTTCTCGACGACGATCGGGTGGAATGGATCGGCTGCGCCAATGAACTGAACGCGTCGTACGCGGCAGACGGCTATGCCCGGCTCCGCGGATTCGGCGCGCTGGCCACGACCTACGGGGTCGGAGAGCTTTCGGCAGTGAACGGCATGGCTGGAGCTCGGGCAGAGAATGTCCCCGTCATCCAGATCACCGGTGCTCCGTCGACCACGGCTATTGCCGCTTCCGCCCCTGTGCACCACACGTTCGGCGATGGTGACTACAGCCGATTCATCCGGATCGGCGAGGAGATCACTGCTGCCGCTGCCTTTCTCTCCGCGTCGAACGCCACCGCCGAGATCGACCGTGTACTCACCACCGCGATCGTCACCCGCCAGCCCGTTCAGATAACCGTCCCGAGCGACATCGCGCTGCTGCGGGTGGAACCGCCGACATCCTCTCTTCTCGCCGTCGTCTCCCGGGAGGGCGGTGAGAGGGTCGAAGCCGACCGGAGCCGGCTGCAGAGACACCTCGAAGACCTGCTGCTACCGGCTCGCTCCGTGGTCGGGGTCGCCGGGCACGAAGCCGCGCGATTCGGTCTGGCCGCGGAGGTTCGAGCCCTCGTCGACGAGACCCAGATTGCGACCGCCTTCCTGCACCGTGGCAAGGGAGTACTCGACGAGAGCGCTCCCCTGTTCCTGGGCCTCTACGCGGGTGAACTCAGCACCGGGAGTGCCCGGGAGGCCGTCGAGACGGCGGATGCTGTCATCGTCTTCGGCACACTGTTCACCGGCGGAGTCGTGCCTTTCACATCCGTTCCACGTAGCGACCGGATGATCGAGATCGGCCCAGAGGAGACGCGCGTAGCGGGTACCCCGTACGCCGTCGCGATGCTGCAGTCGCTGCGAATCGTCGAAGACGTTCTCGCAGCCGGCACCACGGCGGAGGCAGAGAGCGTGCAGCTGCAACAGGCGGCACCATCGACCCATTCCGATGACGAACCCCTGTCGCAGGCCTCGACGTGGGCGGTGCTGACCGAGCGGCTCCCCGCGCATCAGACCGTCTCCGCCGAAGCCGGAACCTCGTACTACGCCCTTCTGCAGAGTCGGCTGCCCGAAGACACCACGGTGGTGGCGCAGGGAATGTGGTCGTCGATCGGGTACACCTTCCCGGCCGCTCTCGGCGCACAGGTCGCCGATCCTTCGCGGCGCGTACTGCTGGTCATCGGCGACGGCTCACTGCAACTGACCGCGCAGGAATTCGGCACGTTCCAGCGGGCCGGAGCGACGCCCATCATCGTAGTGATCAACAACGACGGGTACACCGTCGAACGCGCCATCCACGGAGCGCAATCCGCCTACAACGACATCGCGCCCTGGAACTGGCAGAGCGTCGCACCGACCCTGGGCGCAACCGACGCCCTCTGCCTGAGAGCGACCACGGTCGCCGAGTTCAGGAGCGCGTTAGCCCAGGCCCAGTCGAGCGACCGACTCGTGCTGGTCGAAGCGGTGCTTCCTGTGCTCGACGTGCCCCCGCTGTTGCAGGCCGTCGCCGACGCCGTCAGCCGTCGTAACGGCTACCAGGGCTGAAGGGAAAGCTCACGTCTGACTTTCAGACTAATGCGGTTAGTGTGAATACATGAAAATCCTCTTCAGCGGCGTTCCCGCCTACGGCCACCTCCTCCCGCTCGTCCCTCTCGCCACCGCAGCTCACGCTGCCGGCCACAGCACCGCGCTCCTCACCAGCGAGGGCATGCGCGATGCCCTCCGACCGGATCTCCCGGACACCCCGGTACTCGCCGCGGGCCCGATGCCCGCCGCCATCTTCGAGGAGGTGGCACGCCAGTTCCCCGGCAGTGATCCCGCACGCGACCCACAGCCGGAGACGGTCGCCTCGTTCTTCGCAGGAGCACGGGTGGACCTCACGGCCGACGAAGCCATCCGCCGGGCAAGAGAATGGGAGCCAGACCTGATCGTGGCCGAGGCGACGGATTTCGTCGGCCCTCTCGTCGCTTCCGCCCTCGGCATTCCCTTCAGCGTTCTCGCCTTCGGCCCCGCGGTTCCCCCCGAGTTCACCGAACCCATGTTCGCCGTCGCCGGTGAGCGATACCGACGCCGGGGCCTGGCTCCGCTGCCGCCGCACAACTACATCGACCCCACTCCCCCGAGCCTGCAGCAGCCCGGATGGACGGCGCCGGCCAACCACCTTCTCTTCCGGTCGATGCCGCACCGCAGGATCGCTCCTACCGGGCATCTCCTGCCGCCGGTTCCCTCCGGCAAGAAGCGCGTGCTCGTCACCCTGGGTACCGTCTTCTCCAGCGTCGAAGCGGTCGAGGAGATCATCGGCTCGATCGATCTCGGCACCTTCGACGTCGTCGCCACCGCGGGTATCGCACCGGGAGAGAGTCGCCCCGACGACCGCGAGGGTGTTCACTTCGTCGGCTTCGTTCCTCTGGCCGAGTTGTTGCCGGGTGTCGATCTGATCGTGAACTCGGGTGGCGCCGGCACCGTGCTCGCCTCGTTCAGCGAAGCACTTCCCATGGTCGTCATGCCGCAAGGGGCGGACCAGTTCATCAACGCAGCCAGCGCTGCTTCGTCGGGTGCTGCAGTCGTCGTCTCCGCCCCAGCCGAGGTGGGCCCCGCCCTGGCTGCCCTCTCCGAAGTCCCCAGCTACCAGAGAGCCGTCGAACGCGTGGCTGCAGAAATGGCGTCGATGCCCACCGCCGGGTCGGTGATCGACGCACTCGTCACGCAGCTGAGCTGAGCGGATCGACGGGAATGTCAGGCTGGCTGGCGGAGAAGCGCGTACGCGACCTGGTCCGCCAGCCAGATCTCGGTCGTCGGCCACGCCCAGCCGAGCTCGGCCACTGTGCGGAGCGGCGGGATGCCGAAGTGGAACCACAGGATGTCCAGAGCGACATCCGGGCTGAGCTGTGGCCCGAGCCATCCATTGCGCTCAAGCATCGACACCAGTGGCGTCAGATTGTGACGGTAGGTCTCTTCGATCTCCCGCACCGTCGCGGCGATGACGGGATCGGTCGGCGCGGTGTCGTACATGATGTTCACCAGCGGCAGGAGTTTCTGGATGGTCGAGCAGATGCCGCGCGACATCTCCGATATCGCATCCCGGGCAGACGTGGCGCCTTCGACCCGCCGGATGGTCTCTTCGATCGAGGGCTCGGCCATGCCGCGACGCAGCATGGCGACGACGATCTCCGCCTTGTTGCCCACGCTGCCATAGACGGTCGTCACGGCGACTCTCGCTTCGGCCGCGATACTGACGAGGGTGGTGGCCTGGTAACCCTGTTCAGCGAACAGTCTCTCGGCGGCATCCAGCACACTCTCCCGGGTCAGCGCGGCAGTCTGCCTGCGCTGAACGGAGGAGTAGCTGCGAGACGTCACCCCTAGACCGTATAACCATTCGCTGGCGCCGACGAGCTGTGCGTTCCCGAATTGGCGCGACCGAACCGAGGTGTTGTAGATTCGGGTCAGAGGGAAAAACCCCGCTCAGCTTCGGTTGGCGGAAATGCGCACGCGGTCTCGAGGGAGTCGCCACTTCTTCCTCGAAGGAGTGCGCCCATGTCTCTGCAATCGAAGACCTCACCCCGAAAGGCCGCCCCACCGGCTCGCCTGAGCGACGCGTGGATCGCCCTGGCCGGGTTGTCTGCCGTGTTCCTGTTCGAGATGCTCGACAACTCGATCCTGAACGTCGCCCTGCCCACCATCGGCCGTGACCTCGGAGCATCGACCGCAGCACTGCAATGGGTGTCGGGGGCGTATTCGGTGGCCTTCGGCGGCCTCATGCTCCTCTTCGGAGCAGTGGCGGACCGATTCGGTCGACGCCGTGTCATGCTCACCGGCCTTGCCCTCCTCGCCGCAGCGAGCGTTCTGACCGTCTTCGTCACCTCCACGCCGCAGCTCATCGTCGTTCGAGCGTTCATGGGAGTCGCCGCTGCGATGACGACCCCGGGGACGATGGCGCTGGCATTCCGCCTGTTCACCCCGCACGACCTGCAGGTACGGGCGCTGACCGTGATCTCCACTGCGGGGCTCGTCGGTCTGGCGATCGCACCGACCATCGGCGGGTTCGTGCTCGCGGTCGCCCCCTGGCAGGTGCTCCTCCTGGCGACCGCACCCGTCGCCGCACTGGCGTTCATCGGCATCCGCATCGGGGTCGCGACCGATCAGAAGGCCGACCTGCACGGTGACCCGATCGACGTCACCGGCGCAATCCTCGGCACCCTCACCGTCGTCGGCGTGCTCGTCACCCCGACACTCTTCGTCACGGGAGTCGACGCCTGGCCGTCGTGGGGACTGGTGGTGGTGACCGTACTCTCGGTAGCCGCCTTCGTCATCCGGGAGCGCACGGCTCGCTTCCCGCTGCTCGACCTGCGCCTCATCGCCGAACCCCTGGTCTCCAGCGGGCTGGCCTACAAGGCCGCCGCGGGTCTCGCCATGGCGGGCCTGTCATACCTCGTGACCCTGCAGCTGCAGCTCGCCTGGGGGTGGTCACCCGCACTCGCGGCGGTCGGCACCCTGCCCCAGGTCGTCGTGCTCCTGGCGAGCGGGCGGTTGGTAGGCCCGTTCGTCACCCGGGTGGGCCTCGGCCGTGCCGCGTGGATGAGCGCCGCTTCGGTTGTGGCCGGCCTCGCCGTGTTCGCCACCCTCGCCCGGTTCGGCTACGTCTGGGTCGCGCTCGCACTCGCGCTGGTGGCTGCCGGGATGCGGGTGGTCGGCGTGGTCGCCGGCACCAACGTTCTGCGGGGCCTGCCAGAGAATCGCACCTCCATCGGAGCCGCCCTCGTCGACACGGCCAGCGAGATCGCGACTGCGGTCGGCATCACCGCCACCGGCACCATCCTCGCCGCCCTGGTCACGGGCAGCATCACGAGCGGGTCGTGGACTCGGGCGCGTGTCGACACGTTCGAAACCGCCCTCACGATCGCCGGCCTGACCATCACCGCCGTAGCCGCAGCCCTCGTCGCGCTCGGCATCGTCCGCGCCCGCCACACCACCCTGACCTCGGCAACCACCACCACCCCGGAGCCCACCCATGTCTGACCACACCGTCCGCCCCCCGTTCGACCCTGAACTCGCGACCTTCCTCACCGCCCTGGAGGCTCGGGGGCCCTTCACCCTGTCGAACTCGATGCTGCCGCACATGCGTCAGCTGGACATCACCGAAGACGAGCTTGACGAGCGCCTGCGTCTCCGTGGCTACGAACGACGAAGCGTCACCGTGCCCGGACACCTCGGCGACCCCATCCAGCTGGCCATCATCCAGCGCATCGGCCGCACCGGCACGACAGCCGCCGTCTACACGATCCACGGTGGCGGCATGATGTTCGGCCACCACCTCGGCAACCTCGACTCGTACGACGACTGGCTCCTCGACCACGACGTCGTGCTCCTCAGCATCGATTACCGCCTGGCCCCCGAGCACCCCGACCCCTACCCCGTCGAGGACTGCTACGCCGGCCTCACCTGGGTCGCCGCGCACGCCGACGAGCTCGGCATCGACCCCGAGCGAATCATCCTCGCGGGCCAGAGCGCCGGCGGTGGGCTGGCCGCCGGTACCGCACTCCTCGCCCGCGACCGCAGAGGCCCGAGACTCTTGGCGCAGATACTCGTCTCACCGATGCTCGACGATCGCGACGACACCGTCTCCACGCTGCAGATCGACGGCATCGGGGTCGCCGACCGGCAGATGACCCGCTTCGGCTGGAACGCCTACCTCGGTGCCCGTCGCGCCACCGACGATGTCTCCGTCTACGCCGCACCCGCCCGGGCGACAGACCTCCGTGGTCTGCCGCGCACGTACGTCGACTGCGGCAGCACCGAGGTGTTCCGAGACGAGGCCGTCGCCTACGCCAGCGCCCTCTGGGCTGCCGGGGTCGACGCGGAACTCCACGTCTGGCCGGGAGCCTTCCACGGTTTCACGAGCATGATGCCCGACGCCGCCCTCTCGAAGACAGCGATCGCCGCCCTGGCCGACTGGACTCGACGCACTCTCGGTCCGCCCACCCCGCTCGCCTGAATCGGGCGGCAGACCATCGGCGATGTCGCGGAACCATTCGGGCGGGATGCGCCGTTCCAGGAGCTACGCTCGACGGAAACAACGATCCGTTTGCGGCTGGGGGCAACCATGTCTGTGCACTCGAGAGACATCCCAGGCTCAGGTGACCACGACCCTGATGATCACCAGGACGCCGGTCCACCGACGAAGTTCTTCTCCGGCTGGTGGCTCGTCCTGGCCGGGGCCGGCATCGCCATCCTCGGGCTCGCCCTTCTCTTCGGCTTCGCCGCCGCCCAGGTGCAGATCGACGGCCGCGGTCGCGCACAGATCATGCTGCTTCTCCTCGTGCCGACCGGGGTCGCGCTGATGATCGCCGGCTTCGTCTACGTGGTGCGCGGCAAGCCCATCCCCGACGACAGCGCGAGACACGCCGCCTTCCGCCAGCGGAACCTCCAGCTGATGCGGCAGCAGCGCGACGAGCGCCGAGCTCGCCGCAGATCGACGGGCACGGACTGACGCCGCGCTGGCTGACGCCGCGCTGAACCTCGTGCTCAGTAGGGGCTGGGCAACTGCTCGATGAGCTTGTCAGGGTGAATGGGCAGGTCGCGCACGCGGATGCCCGTGGCGTGCCAGACCGCGTTGGCCACCGCAGCCGCGGTGCCGACCATTCCGATCTCCCCGACACCCTTGCCGCCGGTCGGGGTGATGTTGCCGTCTTCTTCGTCGAGCCATTCGACGTCGATGTCGGGCACGTCGGCGTGGGCGGCGATGTGGTAGCTCGCGAAGTCGCGGTTCGCATAGTCCGCGGCGTTCGCGTCGACCACGGCGTCTTCGTGCAGGGCCATCGAGAGCCCCATCGTCATGCCCCCGACGAACTGGGCGCGGGCGGTGCGCGGGTTCAGGATGCGGCCTGCGGCGAACACCCCCAGCATCCGGGGCACCGTGACTTCACCGGATTCGAGATCGACGCGAGCCTCGACGAACTGGGCACCGAACGCGAACCGCGCCATCTTCGTCATCGCGGCCACCTCTTCGGCCGTGTCGGAGAGAACACTGAGCCCGCTGTCCGGGATGCGCGGCGTGGTCTGCAACGCTTCGAGCAGGGCCGCGCCGGCCTTCATGATCGCCCAGCCCCACGACGCGGTGCCCCAGGAGGCGCCGGCGGGGGCAGCCGCCGGGAGGGCGGTGTCGCCGATCCGCACGTCGATGCACGACGCCTCGACGCCGAGCGAGTCGGCTGCGATCTGCATCACGACGGTGCGGGCGCCCGTTCCGATATCGGTGGCGTTGACCGCCAGCTCGAACCGGCCGTTCGGATACGCCGTGATGCGCGCCGTACTGGGGACGACATCTGCAGGGTAGATGGATGCCGCGACCCCCGTGCCGACCAGCCAGCGGCCGTCGCGGCGCACAGCTGGGCGTGGGTCGCGCGCACTCCAGCCGAAGCGCTCGGCTCCGCGCCGAAGACAGCCGACCAGGTTCCGGCTGCTGAACGCCTCGCCAGACTCGGGATCGATCGCAGGCTCGTTGAGGATGCGGAGTTCGACGGGGTCGATGCCGAGGGCTGCGGCGAGTTCATCCATTCCGCTCTCGAGCGCGTAGAGTCCGGGCGTCTCACCGGGGCCGCGCATGTAACTCGGGGTCGGCAGGTTGAGAGCCACGACACGGTGGGTCGTGAGCCGGTTGGGCGCAGCGTACATGTGCCGCGTCGGCACCGCCGTCTGCTCGACGAACTCCTGGATCGGGGAGACCTGACCGAACGCTTCATGGGAGACGGCGGTGAGCCGGCCGTCAGCTTCGGCCGCCAGCCGGATGTGCGAGATCGTGGGTGAGCGGTAGCCCGACAGCCCGAACATCATCTGCCGCGTGTAGGCGATCTTGACGGGCCTGCCGACCAGCCGCGCCGCCATGGCGGCCAGCACCGCATTCGGGCGCGTCGGGCCCTTCGACCCGAAACCACCACCGACGTGCTGGCTCCGGATGCGCACGCTTTCCGGAGGCAGGCCGAACACAGCGGAGATGGTCTCGCGCGCCCAGTTGGTGCCCTGTGTGGCGTCGAGCAGGTCGAGATCGTCGCCGTGCCACTCGGCCACGGTCGCGTGCGGTTCCATCGGGTTGTTGAAGGCGGCGGGGGTCGAATAGGTGGCGTCGATCGTCACGGGGGCCGCACCGAGCGCGGCTTCGACATCGCCGACGACGCTGTCTGTCGCGAACATCGCGTTCGTGTAAGCGGGCGCATAGAGGCGCGGATGCGTCGTG
This sequence comes from Subtercola sp. Z020, assembly GCF_002931235.1. GTDB lineage: Bacteria > Actinomycetota > Actinomycetes > Actinomycetales > Microbacteriaceae > Subtercola. Next base: position 137,120 of record NZ_PSTT01000042.1, read on the forward strand.
CTGAGCGAGACATCGGCCGGCTCGCTGTCGTACGTGACCGAGACCTGGGCGGCCGCCTCCCGGGCCTGCTCGAGCGTCTCGGCCAGCACCAGCGCCACGACCTGGCCACGGTAGGAGATCTGCCGCGACTGCAGCACGAGCAGCTCGGCGTCACCGGCGTCGTTCAGTGCCAGCGCGTTCTGCCAGGTCATCACGAACCGCACGCCGGGCATGCCGAGCGCTTCGCCGGAGTCGATCTCCCGGATTGTTCCGTTAGCGATCGTGGACTGCACGATCCACGCGTAGAGCACACCGGGCGGAGAACTCTCGAACGCGTACCGGGCACTGCCGGTCACTTTCTCCCGGCCCTCGAGGCGGGCAAGGGGCCGACCCAGAACGCTCATCGGCCATCCTCCGCCGCAAGTCGCAGAAGGGTGCCGGTGACCAGTCTTCGCACCAGCGGCACTTTGAACGCATTCTCCGGGGTCGGCCGGGCCTCCGAGAGCTCGGCGTCGATCGCCCGCTCGATCGCCGCGACGGCGACCGGTCGGCCGACCAGTTCGGCTTCTGCCCGGCGTGCCCTCCAGGGCCGGTGAGCGACTCCGCCGAGGGCGAGCCGGACACCTTGCACGATGCCGTCGTCGACCTCGAGCGCGGCAGCGACGGTGACGAGACCGAAGGCGAACGAGCGACGGTCCCGTGCTTTGCGGTAGGTGGAACGCGCCGAGACCGGCAGGCCGGGCACGTGCACCGCGGTGATGATCGCGCCGGGCGGCAGGGTGGTGTCGAGTTCCGGGTGGTCGCCGGGGTCACGGTAGAAGTCGTCGATGTCGACGACGTGCTCTCCCCGTTCCGTCTGGAACTCGACCCGGGCGCCGAGCGCGCTGAGCGCGACGGCCATGTCACCGGGAAATGTCGCGATACAGCTTTCGGATGCGCCCAGCACGGCGAGTTCCCGCGACGAACCGGCGAGGGCCGAGCATCCGGAACCCGGCTCTCTCTTGTTGCACGGCTTGCTGGTGTCGGCGAAGTACAGGCACCGCGTGCGCTGGAGCAGGTTGCCGCCGACGCTGGCCATGTTGCGCAACTGCCCCGAGGCGCCGGCCAGAACCGCTTCGGCGAGCAGAGGGAAGGCGGTTCGCACGCCGATGTCACCGGCCAGGTCGCTGTTGCGCACTCCGGCTCCGATGCGGATACCGCCTCCGGCCATCGGCTCGATGCCGTCCATCCCGAGGCGGTTGACGTCGATCAGCAGCCCCGGCCGTTCGACGCCGAGGCGCATCAGGTCGACGAGGTTCGTTCCGCCGGCCAGCACCCGGGCGTCTGGCCGCTCGGCGAGCAGGGTGACGGCAGCCGCCAGATCGACCGGCCGTTCGTAACCGAAGGGCTTCATCGGCGCTCCGCCGCCTGGGCGTCGAGCACGGCGGGCACCATGTTGGCGTAGGCCCCGCACCGGCAGAGGTTTCCGCTCAGCCGCTCACGGACTTCGTTCTCGTCAAGTGTCACGCCTTCCGGCCCGCAGACATGTGAGACATCGGCCGTCGCGTGACTGGGCCACCCCTTCTTCGCTTCGGCCAGCAACCCGACGGTCGAACAGATCTGGCCGGGCGTGCAGTAACCGCACTGGAATCCGTCTCGCTCGAGAAAAGCCTGCTGCACAGGGTGGAGCCGGTCTCCGTCACTCAGGCCCTCGACGGTGACGATCTCGTCGCCCTCGACCGCGACAGCCAGCGTGAGGCAGCTGTTCACCCTGCGGCCTGCGACGAGAACCGTGCAGGCTCCGCACTGGCCGTGATCGCAGCCCTTCTTGGTTCCGGTGAGATCGAGGCGCTCACGCAGAGTGTCGAGCAGGGAGGCACGGTTGTCGACCTCGAGTGCACGCTCCCGGCCGTTGACCGACAGGGCGATGGAGCTCGATGGCGCCGAGTTCGGGCGCACTTCGGATGGGCTCATGAGAGCAGTATGCACGATTCTCTGCACGGTGGGCCGGAATTCTCAACCCGTACAGAAGCCCTCTCAACAGCGCACCCCGGAAGCACGCGGATTCTCAAAACGAGAATCGAGATCGTAACAAATCGGCAATGGTGCCGGCACTTCCAGATCCATATAGTTCTCAGCAGGTGATTGACGCTTTTCTGAGAGTGAGAATGAGCGCCAGTCAAACAGAGCAGTTCCGATCATGTTCCCGAACAGTTCCACCTCACAGATGGAGTACGTCATGAAACTCGGCCCCCAGAGACGCATCGGAGCAATCGCCTCCGTCATCGTCGCTGCGGCACTCGTTCTGAGTGGCTGCAGCACCGCCTCCGCCCCCGAGGCCACCAGCGCCTCCGGCCTTCCCGTCAAGACGATCGGCGTGTGGCAGTCCCAGGCCTCCGGTGACGGAGAGAAGCAGACGCTCTCCGCCATCCAGGCCGCAGCCGATGCCGTCGGTTGGAAGACCGTCGTCACCGATTCGAACGGAGACCCCAAAGCGATGGCGTCGACAATGCAGTCGCTCATCACGCAGAAGGTCGACGCCATCCTGACGGTGTACGTGGCCACCGGCCTGATCGCTCCGCAGTTGAAAGCGGCAAAGGCGGCAGGCATCCCCGTCATCAGCGTCGGCTACCAGGGCACACCGACCGACGACCTGACCGCCGAATACGCCCCCGACCAGGCCGAGCAGACCACGATGCTGCTCAAGCGCATGGGCGAAGACCTGCCGAACGGCGGAACGGTCGCGCCCCTCGCCGTCGCCGGCTACTACGGCATCGACCAGGAGGTCGACACGCTGAAGTCCGAGGCGGGCACCTACAAGTTCACGCCGCTCGAGCGAGTCGATGTGCCGGTCACCGACATCTTCGGCGGTACGACCAGCGCCGCGGTCGACGTGCTGAACGCGAATCCCGATCTTGCAGCGCTCTTCACCACCCTCGACATCGGAGCACAGAGCGCCGTTCCTGCCCTGACGCAGACCGGGCGCGACGTGCCCATCTACAGCTTCGGCGCCATCCCGGGATCGCTCGCCTTCGTGCGCACCGGCGAGGTCACCCTTGTCACCTCCGACGGAGCGAAGTCCGGCTTCATCGCCGTCGACGCGCTGCTCGACTACTGGGTGAACGGAACGGCGATCCCGAAGACGACACCGACAGAAGACGCCTTCGAATACACGATCGTCGACAAGACGACAGCCCCCGCCGACGGCACAGAGGTCTACCCCGAAGCGGACTTCGCCAAACCCTTCCTCGACAAGTGGAAGACCGAGTACAAGATATGAGCGTCGCGGCCGCCGGAACTCCGGCACCGGCGCCGGCGGCCGCACCCGCCGCCCGGCGACGCACGGCCGGTGGCACCGTCGAACGGTTCACCCTGCCTGCCGTGTTCATCTTCACGATCGTGCTGTTCTCGGTTCTGAAGCCCGCGGTCTTTCCGACCGCCACGAACTTCATCGCGATCGTTCAGCAGAACCTGCCCCTGCTCGTGCTCGTCGGCGGGATCTGCGTCGTTCTGTCGCTGCGGGAGTTCGATCTCTCGTTCGGCTTCATCGCCGGGGCGTCCGGTGCGCTGGCCGTGCAGTCGATGGTTCTCTGGCAGATGCCGTGGGGGCTCGCCGTGCTGATCGGCATCGCCCTCGGCACCCTGCTCGGCGCCGTCAACGGCATCCTCGTCGCCTACACGCGGCTGCCCTCCTTCATCGGCACTCTCGCAACGGGAGCCACGATCCAGGGCGTCATGCTGGCGATCTCGAACCAGACGATCTTCAGCGGTATCGATCCGGACTACATCAACATCACCAGCGCCTCGGTCGGCGGCTTTCCGATCGTCATCATCGTGGTCGCCGTGCTGCTGGTCGCCGTCGGCTTCCTGCTGCGGTCGACCGTCTTCGGTCGGCACGCCTCCGCCATCGGCGACAATCCGGTGGCAGCTCGCATCGCCGGCGTCAACGTGAAACGCACCCAGCTGCTGAGCTTCATGCTCGTCGGTGCCTGCGCCGGTTTCGCCGGCATCCTGCTGACGTCGCAGTCGGGCCAGTACTACCCCGACCCCGGCTCCAGCCTGCTGCTGCCGGCGTTCGCTGCGGCGTACCTCAGCCTGTCGCTCGGCCGGGGCTGGCGCTTCAACGTGGGCGGCGCGGTTCTCGGGGCCCTGTTCCTGGCCGTTGTGAGCACAGGCGTCACGATGCTGAACCAGCCGAGCTGGCTCGCCCAACTCCTGCAGGGGCTCATCCTGCTGATTGCGATTCTGGCCCTGAACCGGCGGCGGGGCACCCGGTGACCGCCTGGCTGCGGGCCGAAGGCCTCACCAAGAGATTCAACCTCGTCACGGCGATCGGCGACGCCGACCTCGCCCTCGAACCCGGCGAGGTACGCGGTGTCGTCGGCCCGAACGGCGCCGGCAAGTCCACGCTCATGCAGATGCTCGCCGGCATCCACACCGTCGACGACGGCGAACTGCTGATCGACGACGTGGCCGTGCGCTTCCGGGCGCCCGAAGACGCTCTGGATGCCGGCATCGCGCTGGTGCCGCAGGAGATGCAGTTGGCTCCGCACCTGAGCGTCGCGGGCAACATCGTGCTCGGCCGGGAGCCGCGCCGCCGCGGAATGGTCTCCGAGTCCCGTTCCCGCCAGAGCGCCGAGCGCGCCCTGGGCCGGCTCGGCGCCGGCATCGACCCCTCCGCCCCCATCCACACGCTCTCTGCCGTCGAGAGGCGCCTCGTGATGGTCGCTCGAGCGCTCGTCTCCGACGCGCGCCTCGTCATCCTCGACGAGCCGACCGCGGCCCTGGCGCCGCACGAAGCGACGGCGATCCTCTCTATGGTGCGCACCCTTGCCGAGACGGGCGTCAGTTTTCTCTACGTCTCGCATCGGTTCGACGACATCGAGGCCATCGCCGACTCCGTCACCGGCGTTCGGGATGCCCGGGTCATCGCCGACCTCGCGCGAACCGAGATCACCCGACCCCGACTCGTCGAACTCGTGACCCCGGTCGATCACGTCTCGCACCGGGTGGCTCCTGCGAGGGAGGCCGTCGCGGCCGGGTCGCGCGACATCCTCGTCGTCACAGACCTGGTGGCCGGGCCACTGCAGGGTGTCTCTGTCAACGTCTGTGCCGGTGAGATCGTCGGTGTCGCCGGGCTCGCAGGGTCGGGTGTCGATGAACTCATGTGGGCCGTGGCGGGCATCGATGCCCGCCGCTCCGGAACCGTCGTCGTCGAGGACGCCCCGCTCCGCTCGGGCGATCGGCTGCACGCCGTGAAGGCGGGGATCGCCTACGTTCCGGGCGACCGGAGCCTCGCCACCCTGCCGAGCCACGATGTGCGCTCCAATATCTCGGTCGCGAGTCTGCTCGACGTTTCGGTGGCGGGCGTGCCCGTCGCTCGGCGAGAACAGAGCCGGGTGGCGAAGCTGGCCGAACGCGTGCATCTCGCCGCTCCTCTCGGCATGGCTCTCTCCTCTCTCTCCGGCGGCAACCAGCAGAAGGCGATCTTCGCGCGCTGGATGGCGACGGATGCGCGGGTGCTGCTGCTCCACGATCCGACGGCGGGGGTGGATGTCGGCGCTCGCGCCGAGATCCACCAGCGCGTTCGCGAACTGGCAGCCGAGGGGAACGCCGTTCTGGTCGTGTCGACCGACCTGCCCGAGCTCATCGAGCTGGCCGACCGCATTCTCGTGCTCGACCGCGGATCGGTGGCCGACGAACTCGTAGGATCGGCCATCACCGAACCGGCCGTTCTGGCCGCGATGACGAGCGGGGTCCCATCGATCTCGCAGACTGCACTGAAGGAGTCGGCATGACCACACCGAGCGAACAGACGACCGCGAAGCGCCCGGCAGCACCGGGCGCCGAGAGCGTGCGGGTCAAGGCGAGCGCGGGCCTCGGATCGGAGAGCTCCCGCAAGGTGCTCTCTGTGCTGCTGTCGTTCACCGAGGAGAACCACACGCAGACCGTGCAGGAGCTCGCCACGTTCCTCGGCGTCCCGGTGAGTTCCGCCTACCGGTACGTCGGGCAGCTCCGCGAATTCGGGTTGCTCGAAGAAGCCGAGTTCGGGGGCTATCGGGTGTCGCTTCGTGCCGTCGGCCTCGCCCGCGCAGCGCGAGCGGGCTCGGCCGGGCTCAGCGAGGTCTCTCGCCCGGTGCTCGAACGCCTCGCACGGGAGACCGGCGAGACGGCGCTCATCGTGCGCCGGCTCGGGCACGCCGTCGTAGCCGTCGACCTCGAGGAGTCGCGGAGCCCCGTCCGGCTGCGCTTCGAACGGGGAATCCTCATGCCCCTGCACCAGGGAGCCGCGGCACGGGTGCTGCTCGCCTCCCTCACTCCCCGCGAGCGTGCCGACTACTACAAGTCGGTCTGGAACATCGAAGAGAGCCCCAAGCTGCCGACCGACGCCGAGCTCGCCCAGATCGCCGCCGAAGGGTACACGCAGAGCTTCGGGCAGATCGAAGACGAGATCTGGGGTACCGCCGCCGCCATCCGCGTGAACCGCACCGTCGTCGCCGCGCTCAGCGTGGCCGGGCCCCTCTACCGGCTCGACGACGACAAACGGCGCGAGATCGTTGCTGCGGTGCGCCGCGGCGCAGACGAGATCAACAGCATCGCCGCCCAGGGCGAGTTCTAGAACCCGCCTCCCGACACCCCGCCGACTGCTGAAGAATCGAGAATCCACCGTGTCTGAACCCTTCCCTCTGTTCATCGGCGGCCGTGCGCACGCCGGCGTCTCCGTGATCGAACGGGAGAACCCCTCGCGCCCCGCCGAGATCGTCGGGTCGGTCGCCGCGGGCGACGCTGCTCTCACGACCCTGGCCATCGATGCCGCCCAGCTGGCCTTCCCCGCGTGGGCGGAGCTCGGCGTCGAGGTGCGCACCGGCCTGGTTCGCGAGGCGATCAGCCGGGCATCCGCCACCAATCCCGACCGCGCGGAGATGCTCGCCCGGGAACTCGGCAAGGTCGCTGTGGATGCGCTCGGCGAGCTCGGTTTCGCCGCGGCCTTTGCGGCCTACGCCGCTCCGGTGGCCGAGAGGCTGAGCGCCGATGTCGTGGTCGAAGACGCAGAGGGCCGACTCGTCACCGTGCAGGAGCCGTTCGGTGTCATCGCCGCGATCACCCCGTGGAACGCCCCGGTCATCCTCGCCGCACTGAAGGTGGTGCCCGCCCTGATGACGGGCAACACGATGGTGCTGAAGCCGTCGCCGCTGGCTCCACTCGCTGTGACGCAGTTCCTCTCCGAGGTCGCGAGCCAGTTGCCCGACGGCGTGCTGAACATCGTCAACGGCGGAATGGAGGTCGGTGAGACCCTCGTCGCAGACCCCCGCATCGCGAAGATCACCTTCACCGGCGGGCTGGCCACGGCCCGCTCGATCGCCGCGACCGCGGCCCGCCGGGTGACACCCACGGTCATGGAGCTGGGCGGCAACGACGCAGCCATCTTCCTGCCTGACGCCGAGTACACAGAGGCGATGTACACCCGGGCCGTCTTCGGCGCGTTCCTGACCAGCGGCCAGGTCTGCATGGCCATCAAGCGCATCTTCGTCCCCGTAGATCGCCACGACGAGTTCGTCGCCGGGTTCCTCGCGGCCGCCGAGAAGGTGCTGCACGTGCGGAACCCGCTCGACCCCACCTCGACAATGGGCCCGGTGGTCAGCCGCGAACACCAGAGCCGGCTGAACGACCTGATCCGGTCGGCCGAGGCCGCCGGCGGGACCCTCCACGAGGTGGGCAGCTGGGAGGTCGCCGACGAGGACGCCGACGGGTACTGGGTGCGGCCGACCCTCGTGACAGGCCTGACCGACGAGCATCCGCTGGTCAGCGACGAACAGTTCGGGCCCGTCGTTCCCGTGCTCACCTACCAGAGCGAAGACGAAGTCGTTCGGCGGGCGAACAGCGTCGAACAGTCGCTGGCGTCGTCGGTCTGGTCGACCGACGACGAGCATGCTGCGGCCGTGGCACGGCGGCTCGATGTCGGCTTCACCTTTCTGAACTGCGCGAACCGCGCCGGCACATCGCTCCGCGCCGCGTTCGGCGGGCGGGGCCTCAGCGGCCACGGCCGCGAGTTCGGGCCCCTCGGGCTCGGCGAGTACCTGCAGTCGCACTCCATCAACTACCCGAACGCCGTTCGGCAGGGCACGGCCCTCGGCAACGCCTACCCGGTGCCGGCGTGAGTGCCGCCGCTCCCCGCGCGGGCGGGCGGGTCGTCGAGCTGGTCGCCGAGCGGTCGCTCGACGTCGTCGAGCGCGAAGTACCCGAGCCCGGCCCGGGCGAAGCGCGCGTGCGCATCCGCGCGGTCGGAATCTGCGGCACCGACGTGCACGGCTACCTCGGCCGCTCCGACCGGCTGCCGATGACCCTCGGCCACGACGCGGTCGGCATCGTCGACGCGCTCGGCGCCGATGCCGACGCCGAGCACGGCACGGCCGACGACGTGACTCCCGCTGTCACCGTCGGCGATCGCGTGACCATCGATCCGACCGTGCGGTGCGGCGTGTGCGGCTCCTGCCGTGCCGGACTGCCGCAGGTCTGCTCGGGCGGCGGCTACCTCGGCATGACCGCGACCGGCACCATGGCCGATTACCTGACCGTGCCAGTGGGCAACCTGGTGCCCGTCGCCGACGGGGTCTCGGATGTCGCGGCCACCGTGCTCGAACCGATCGCGGTGGCACTGCACCTGCTCGATCGCGTCGGCGCGTTCTCGCCTCCGGCACGGATCGCCCATGTGATCGGCGGCGGCCCGCTCGGGGTGCTGCTCGGCCAGACGCTCGGGGTGTTCGGCTGGGCGGTCACCGTGCACGAACCCCAGGCCTACCGCCGGATCGTTGCCGCCTCGGCGGGCCTCTCGGTCGCCGAACCGGGCCAGGTCACCCCCGACTCCGCACCCGTGCTGATCGTCGAGACCTCCGCCACCGCCCCGGGCGTGCAGCTCGCGCGTACCCTGGCCACTCCGGGGTCGACCATCGGACTGGTCGGGAGAGCCCCCGCCGATTTCACCAGCGCCGAGATCCTGTTGAAGGAGCTCTCCGTGTTGGGCGTGCGAGCGGGAGTGGGTCAGTATCCCGCCGCGATCGACCTGGTCGCCCGCGGACTCGTCACCCCGCTCATCACGGTGTCGCACGAGTTCGCGCTGGACGCGGCATCCGAAGCCTTCGCCGCGGTCACCGACCCGGCGCGTGAGGTGATGCGGGCCGTTCTGCTCGCCGAACCGACACCCGAACGCTCCACCGAAGGGAACACCCCATGACCCACGACATCACCGGCTACCGGGCGAAGGTGGGTGTCGTCGTACCGTCGACGAACACCGTCGTCGAACACGACACGGCGATGCTCGCACCGCACGGCGTGACGTTCCACACCGGGCGCATGTACATCGACAACCCGGCCATGAACAGCGACGAGACGTTCGTGAACCTGATCGAGCAGATCCGCGCCTCGATGAAGGTGGCGCTCCGCGACGTGATGACGGCCAAACCCGACCTCATCATGATGGGCATGTCGGCGGAGACCTTCTGGGGAGGTGTGGAGGGCAATGCCTCCTTCATCAAGCGGGTCGAGGCGATGGTCGACGGGTTGCAGGTCACGACCGGCGCCTCTGCCTGCCGGGCTGCCCTCGAAGCGTTCGACGTGAAGAAGATCGCCGTCTTCTCGCCCTACCAGCCGGTGGCCGATGTGAACGTGAACCGGTACTTCACCGAGGCCGGGTTCGACGTGCTGAAGGTGACCGGCCTGCGGGTGCCGAGCGCGACGGCGATCGCCGAGGTCACTGAGGAGCAGGTCATCAGAACCCTGCGTGAGATCGACTCCCCCGACGTCGAAGCCATCGTGCAGGTGGGCACGAACCTCTCCATGGTGCGCCTCGCCGACCAGGCGGAGCACTGGCTCGGCAAACCGGTGATCGCCATCAACGCTGCCACCATCTGGCACACGCTCCGAAGCGCCGGCTTCACCGACACCTGGGGCGCCGCCGGCTCACTTCTGCGCGACCACTGACCGGGCTCCGCCCTCACGCCTTCCGCCGCACTTCTTCGAGAAAGAGATCGACATGACCGAGCCCACTCCCGCCACCGAATCCGAAGCGCCCCTCGATGCCGATGTGATCGTCGTGGGTGGGGGCCCGGTGGGAACCACGACGGCCCTGAAACTCGCACACGGCGGGCTCCGCGTCATTCTGCTCGAAGGCCGCGACGCCACGAGCCTGGAACACCGGGCCACCACCTTCCACCCGCCGACCCTGGAAATGCTCGACGAACTCGGCCTGGCTGAGCCGCTGATCGAGAAGGGCATCATCGCCCCGTCGTACCAGTTCCGCGACGCCAAGCTCGGCAAGATCGTCGACCTCGAATTCGAGATCCTGAAGGAGGACACCCGGTACCCGTTCCGTCTCCAGGTCGAGCAGAGCGTGATGACGACCATGGCGAACGCGGCGCTCGAGGCCCACCCCCTCGCCGAACTGAACACGCAGTCGAAGGTCACCGGCATCCGGCGCCGCGCGAACCATGTCGAGGTCGAGGTCGCATCCGGTCCTCGAACCGGCACTCTCCGAGCCAGCCATGTCATCGGGGCCGACGGTATGAAGAGCACGATCAGGCAGGCACTCGACGTGGGATTCAGCGGGCACACCTATCCCGAACGGTTCCTCGTCATCTCGACCTCGGCTCCTCTTCACGAGCTGCTGCCCGACATCGCCAGCGTCAACTATGTCGCCGACCCGGTCGACTGGCACGTCCTGATGCGGAACCCGAGCGGATGGCGCATCCTCTTCCCGGCGCCCTTCGATGAGGAGACTCCCGAGCATCTGCTGTCGCCCGAGAACGTGCGGCGCCAGTTCGCCCGGGTGCTCCCCGGTCGCACCGACGACGAGGCTGACGCCGCCATCGACTGGGCGACGCTGTACGAGGTGCACCGCAAGGTGGCCGAGACACTCCGCGTGGGCAACGTCTACCTCGTCGGCGACGCGGCCCATGTGAACAACCCGATGGGCGGCATGGGCATGAACAGCGGCGTGCACGACGGCTACCTGCTCGCCGAATTGCTGGTGCGCGGTTCGGGTGGTGTGGATGTCGATGCAGAACTCGAGGCGTGGGCCGAGAAGCGTCGCGCGGTGGCGCTCGACTTCGTCGGCAAAGAGACCGAGGGCAACTGGTCGGCGCTCCGTGACACCGACGAGGAGCGCCGAGCGGCGCAGCGGGCCAGTTGGCAGGCGCTGGGAGAAGACGACGATGCCCGGCGCGACTTCCTCCTCACCTCCTCGATGCTCGCGAGCCTGAAGGACTGAACCGATGCAGCCGTTCACCGTGCACACCGGCGTGGGCGTTCCGCTCCGGCTGAGCAATGTCGACACCGACCAGATCCTTCCCTCGAAGTACCTCAAGCGCGTGACGCGGTCGGGGTACGAAGATGCCCTGTTCGCCGCGTGGCGACAGAGCCCCGACTTCGTGTTGAACGACGCCGCCTTCGCCGGGGCATCCGTTCTCGTGACCGGCCCCGACTTCGGCACGGGCTCGTCGCGGGAGGTCGCGGTGTGGGCCCTGCAGGACTATGGCTTCCGAGCGGTGATCGCTCCGCGGTTCGGCGACATCTTCCGCACCAACGCCGGCAAGTCGGGGCTGGTGGCCGTCGAGCTCGCTGAGCCGCTCGTGCTGCGGCTCTGGGAACTGCTCGATGCGTCCCCGGGCAGCAGCCTGACGGTCGACCTCGAGCGCAACGTCGTCGAGGCCGGCAACGACTTCACCGAGCCGTTCACCCTCGACGAGTACACCCGGTGGCGCCTGCTCAACGGGCTCGACGACATCGCCATCACGCTCGAGTCCGAGGGCGACATCGCCGTCTTCGAGCAGCAGCGGTCACCGCTGAAACCGAGAGTGGGGAGCAGACGATGACCGGTCGTGACACCGTGATGAGCGACGAGGAGGCCGGCTTCGGCGGTCATCTCCGACCGGGCCGAAAGCCCGCCGTCGTCTTCGTCGACTTCGTGCGCGCGTACTTCGAACCGGGCCAGCAGCTCTACATGGGGCTCGACGACTGCCTCGGGAGCGCAGGCCGCGTGCTGGCCGCCGCGCGGGAGGCCGGCGTACTCATCGTCCACACGAAGGTCTCGTTCGCGGCCGGCGGCATCGACGGCGGCCAGTTCTTCCGCAAGGTCGGCGCGCTGGCCTCCTTCGTCGGCGACACTCCGGCGGGCGAGATCATGCCGCAGGTACGGCCCGATCCAGGCGAGCCGGTGCTGGTCAAGCAGTACGCGAGCGCTTTCTTCGGCACGTCGCTCGCCTCGACGCTGCAGGCCAACGGGGTCGACACTCTCATCATCACCGGTGTCTCGACGAGTGGCTGCGTGCGTGCGACCGCAGTGGATGCGCTGCAACACGGGTTCGTGCCCCTCGTGGTGCGCGATGCGGTGGGCGACAGGGCCGACGGTCCGCACGAGGCGAACCTCTACGACATCCAGGCCAAGTACGGCGAGGTCGTCTCTGAGCGGGACGTGCTCGGCTATCTCGGGTCGGTGTCGAAGTGACCGGCCCGCGCACGATCATCCAGAAGATCTGGCAGAACCAGGCCATCGAGCGGCCCGGCAAACCCGACCTGCTCTACATCGACCTGCACTTCGTGCACGAGGTGTCGAGCCCGCAGGCGTTCGACGGGCTGCGGGACACCGGCAGGCCGGTGCGACGACCCGAGCTGACGATGGCGACCGAAGACCACAACGTGCCGACCGACACCCTGCTGCTGAACGACCCCGTGAGCCGCTTGCAGGTCGAGACGCTCCGTCGCAACTGTGAGGAGTTCGGCATCGAACTGAAACGCCTCGGCGAAGCGGGCCAGGGCATCGTGCACATCATCGGGCCCGAGACGGGCCTCACCCAACCGGGCATGACGATCGTCTGCGGCGACAGCCACACCAGCACGCACGGCGCCCTCGGAGCGCTCGCCTTCGGCATCGGCACCAGCGAGGTCGAGCACGTTCTGGCCACCCAGACACTGCCGCAGACAAAACCGAAGACCATGGCCGTCACCGTGACCGGCCGACTGCCTGAGGGAGTCGCGAGCAAAGACCTGGCCCTCGCACTCATCGCGCAGGTCGGCACCGGCGGCGGGCAGGGCCACATCGTGGAGTACCGCGGCGAGGCGATCCGCGCGCTGTCGATCGAGGCCCGCATGTCGCTCTGCAACATGTCGATCGAGTGGGGTGCCAGGGCCGGTCTCGTCGCTCCCGACGAGACGACCTTCGACTACCTGCGCGGCCGGCCCTACGCCCCGACGGGCGAGGACTGGGAAGCGGCCGTCGACGGATGGCGCCAGCTGGCCTCCGATGAGGGAGCGGTCTTCGACCGGGAGGTCACGATCGACGCCTCGACCCTGTCGCCCTTCGTGACCTGGGGAACGAACCCCGGCCAGGGCGTGCCGCTCGACGACAGTGTGCCGGACCCGGCAGAGATCGGCGACCCCGAAGAGCGCGAGGCCGCGGCACGCGCTCTGGCCTACATGGGCCTCGAACCGAACACCCGCATGCGCGACATCGCCGTCGACACGGTGTTCATCGGTTCGTGCACCAACAGCCGTATCGAAGACCTGCGGATCGCGGCCGACGTGCTTCGTGGCAGGTCGATCGCCGACGGCCTCCGTCTTCTCGTGGTGCCCGGGTCGATGCGGGTCAAGCAGCAGGCCGAAGACGAGCACCTCGACGACGTGTTCCTCGCGGCGGGCGCCCAGTGGCGGGGAGCGGGCTGCTCGATGTGCCTCGGCATGAACCCCGACGTCGTCGGCCCGCGGGAACGCACCGCCTCGACATCCAACCGCAACTTCGAGGGCAGACAGGGCCCCGGGGCACGCACCCACCTCGTCTCCCCCGCCGTCGCCGCCGCCACTGCCGTCACCGGCCGACTCACCTCCCCGGCAGACCTGCCGGAACGATCCCGAACCGAAAGCCGATGGTCATGACACACGCCACCACCCTGCGGGCCCTGCTCGCCGACACCTCCACCCCTCTGGTTGTTCCCGGAGCAGGCACGCCGCTCGAGGCTCGTGCCATCGAGCAGGCCGGTTTCGGCGCCGCCTACCTCAGCGGCTACGCCATCGCCGCCTGGCGCTATGGTCTGCCCGACATCGGCCTGCTCGGTGCCCGGGAAGCGCTCGATGCACTCACAGCCGTCGCTCGCGTCACCGACCTGCCGCTCATCGTCGACGCCGACACCGGGTACGGCGACGCGACCAGTGTCTGGGCGAACGTGCGGCTCCTCGAGGCGGCGGGTGCCGCCGCCATTCAGCTCGAAGACCAGGTCTGGCCGAAGAAGTGCGGGCACATGGTCGGCAAGGAGGTCATCGACGCCGACGAGGCCGTGCGCAAGGTCGCCACCGCCGTCGAGGCACGCCGCAACCCCGACACGGTCATCATCGCACGTACCGATTCGCTCGCCCCGCGTGGCCTCGACGAAGCGCTGTCGCGGGCCGCCCGGTTCCGCGACGCGGGCGCCGACGTGGTCTTCATCGACGCGCCCTCCTCTGTCGACGATCTCACCCGTATCGGCAGTACTCTCGACGGCCCCCTGATGGCCAACATGAGCGAGGGTGGGGTGACCCCGCTGCTGACAGCCGACGAATTCCACGCCCTCGGCTTTCAGCTCGTGATCTTCCCGACCACCCCGCTGCGCGTGGCGTCGCTGGCGATCGAGGGCTTCCTCGCCGACCTCCGCACAAGCGGCGATTCGAAACCCTGGCGCGAACGGATGCACGGGCTCGACGAACTCAACGAACTGGTCGGTCTCGACGACTACCTCTCGATCGGCGACCGGGCATCTGCGATGGTTGTGGAATGAACGCCAGCACCGATCACCACGCATCCGGCAGCCTCACCATCACCGGCGCTGTGCTCGAAGAGATCGGTCGACCCGGGCCCTACTCCGGCTCCCGCCCACTCACGATCTCCGAGCTGCAGCTCGCGCCTCCCCGCGCCGGCGAGGTGCTCGTACGCATCGAGGCCGCCGGGCTCTGCCATTCCGATCTCTCGGTCGTCGACGGCAACCGTTCCCGGCCGGTGCCGATGCTGCTCGGCCACGAAGCGGCCGGCACCATCGAAGAGGTGGGTCCGGATGTCGCAGACCACCGCGTGGGAGACCGGGTCGTCATGACATTCCTCCCCCGGTGTGGGGCGTGCGCCGGGTGTGCGACCGACGGCATCCGGCCCTGCATCAACGGTTCGGCGTCGAACGGAGCGGGAACACTGATCGGCGGGGGCCGCCGACTCGAGCGCGACGGCGAGCCCGTGCACCACCACCTCGGCGTGTCGGCGTTCGCCACCCACGCGGTCGTCTCGACGCACTCGATCGTCTCGATCGGCGACGACGTACCGGCAGAAGTCGCCGCCGTTCTCGGCTGTGCAGTACTCACCGGCGGCGGGGCCGTCATCAACGCCGCCCGCCCGAAGCCCGGCGAGACGGTCCTCGTGGTCGGCCTCGGCGGAGTGGGTATGGCCGCCCTCATCACCGCGCTCGCGCTCGACGATGTCAGAGTCGTCGCCGTGGATGCCCTGCAGGCGAAGCTCGACGTCGCGCTCGAGCTCGGCGCCGCGGCCGCCTACACGCCGGCGGATGCGTCGGCTGCCGGCATCAGGGCGACCTCCGTCATCGAGGCCGCCGGCAGCGCCCGCGCACTCGAGGCAGCGTTGTCGTTCACCGACGCCGGCGGCCGCACCGTCACCGTCGGGCTGCCCTCCCCCGACGCGCGGGTCAGCTTCTCACCCACCGCGCTCGTCGCTGAGGGTCGTTCGATCATCGGCAGCTATCTCGGCTCGGCTGTGCCGAGCCGGGACATCCCGCTCTTCGCCGACCTCTGGCGCGCCGGGCGTCTTCCGGTCGAGCGGCTGATCAGCTCCCACATCGCGCTCGGCGACATCAACGAGGGCATGGATGCGCTCGCCCGCGGCGAGGCGATCCGGCAGATCATCACCTTCGCCTGATCTGCCTTTCTGCACCTGCAGTCCTGTCAGGCGACGAACACACCCGATTCCTCCTCTGGTTCACCAGCGGGTGATGTCGGATCGCGCTTCCGCAGTGGCTTTGCGCCGTGTTCACTGAACAGACACCTCGAGAGGGGAAGCTTTCCTCATGCAGATGTCTCGACACCTTGCGTGGGGGATTGTGGTGTGGCCGTTCCTTCTCGTTCTCGAGCTGATCGGCCACAGCTCAGTCATCGGTTACGACTGGGACATGTCGTCGTCGTCAGTCATCGGTCTGATCTGTGGCTGGGCGGCGGCAGCTCTCGTGATCGCTTCCCTGTTGTGGCTCCCGGCCGGTACGCGGCTCCTCCGCGTACTGCGGGGTCGTTCCCGGGCCGCCGTGAGTGTCGGGTTCGGCGTTCTGGGGTTGGCAATCGGCATCGTGGCTTCGGTGATCCTGGGATTGATCGCCACCGTTTCGGCATTCTCCAACGGATCCCCACCGAGCGGGGATGCGAGTGCGTCTGCTCTCTCGTACCTCACCCTGGCACCGTTGTTCGTTCTTCCGTCTGTGCTCGGCTGGCTCTTCGCCTCCGTGAACGCACAGAGGTCCCTCGCCGGCCGACCGAAGGCGCACCGATCCCGAAGGTGAAGAGGAGTCAGTTCTTTCGAGGCGACGTGCTGCTCTGAGTCAGCGAAGACACAGACCAGGCTGTTCGGGCTATTCCGCCGTGACCGTCACCGTGGCCGCTGTCCAGCTCGCGAGCAGTTGCAGCCGTTCGGCGCTGGCAGACCCGGGCTCGGCGGTGTAGACCATCAGAACGAGGCCGGGCTCGGCGGTGATGGCGAGTTCCTCGTAGGCCAACACCAGTTCACCGACGACCGGGTGATTGAACCGTTTTGTGCCGGTGCCGTGGGTGCGCACGTTGTGGGCGCCCCAGAGGGTACGGAAGGTGTCGCTCTGGGTGGAGAGCTCACCGACCAGGTCCTGGAGTTGTCTGTTGCCCGGGTCGTGACCGGCCCGGGCACGCATGATCGCGACACACATCTCAGCGAACCTGTCCCAGTCGGGGTAGAAGTCGCGGGAGGCGGGGTCGAGGAACTGGAACCGGGCAAGGTTCGGGGTGCGGCCACCGTCACCGATGATCGGTGCGTAGAACGCACGGCCCAGCTCGTTGGTGGCCAGCACGTCCTGGTGCTGATTGGTGACGACAGCGATACCCCCGGTGATCGTGGCCAGCACCCACTGCAGGCTCGGCCGGTTCGCTGCCGTCTTGCTCGCGCGGCGGCGGGGTCGCCCGGAGAGGGGAACACCGTCAGCCGCCCGCGCGAGATCGAACAGATGCGTGCGCTCGGTGTCATCGAGCTGCAGCGCACGGGAGACGGCGTCGAGTACGGATGATGAGGCGCCGGCGATCGCGCCGCGTTCGAGCTTGGCGTAGTACTCCACACTCACGCCGGCGAGGGTCGCAACCTCGCTCCTTCGAAGCCCCGCGACGCGCCGGTTGGGCCCGGCAGGGAGTCCTGCCTGCTCTGGCGTGATCCGCGCCCGGCGCGACATCAGGAACTCGCGTACCTCGGATTCGTTGTCCATGGGTCGACAGTACGACCAGAGGCCCCGCTGTGGGGTGCCCTGCTGGTACACGTCTCGGTGGGGACTCCCTCTCCCCGCCCCGCGCGACTGTACTGGAACCACACCTGAAACGAAGGAGCGCACGATGCGTGCAGTGATGATGTACGGACCCGGCGATGTGCGGGTCGAGGAGCGTGACATGCCAGAGATCGTCGAGCAGACGGATGCGATCATCCGGCTCGCCGCGACGTGCATCTGCGGATCAGACCTGTGGCCCTACCGCGGCGCCGAGCCGCTCTCCGCAACACCGCAGGCGATGGGTCACGAATACATCGGAACTGTCGAGAAGGTCGGCTCAGACGTCAAGAATGTACAGATCGGCGACTTCGTTGTGGGGTCGTTCGTCGCCTCCGACAACACCTGCGAGATCTGCCGGGCCGGCTACCAGTCGCGCTGCATCCACAACGTCATGATGGGCTCGGTCGGCACCCAGGCCGAGTTCGCCCGCATCCCGCTCGCCGACGGTACCCTCGTCACGACTCCGGGGCAGCCCGACCCCGACCTCATCCCCTCCCTGATGGCCGCCTCCGACGTTCTCGGAACCGGCTGGTACGGCGCTGTCGCAGCTCAGGCCGGGCACGGGAAGACCATCGCCGTCGTCGGTGACGGCGCAGTCGGGCTGTCGGCGGTTCTCGCTGCGAAGCATCTCGGCGCGGAACGGATCATCGTTTTCAGCCGCCACCCGGAACGACAAGCCCTCGCCCGAGCATTCGGCGCGACCGACATCATCGAAGAACGCGGCGACGACGGGGCCGCGAAGGTGAAAGAGCTCACCGGCGGATACGGCGCCCACGGAACCGTCGAGGCAGTCGGCACCCAGGAATCGATGTGGCAGGCCATCCACACCACCCGGCCCGGTGGATACGTCGGCTATGTCGGCGTCTCGCACGGAGTCGAACTCAACGGTCTCGACCTGTTCTTCACCAGCGTGCACCTCCACGGCGGCCCCGCACCGGTACGCCAGTACCTCCCCGCACTGATCCAACTGATCTGGGACCGCACCATCGACCCCGGCCAGGTCTTCGACCTCACCCTCCCGGTAGAAGAGGCCGCCGACGGATACAAAGCCATGGATGAACGCCGAGCCACCAAGGTGCTCCTCACCTTCTGACGGCGGCACCCGCTCACCCTCACCTACCGAGAAGAAAGCGAACCCCCCAAAGCTCGCGGAACTCACCGACGACGTGCTCTTCGCCGACGTCTGGAACCGCCCTGAACTCTCCGCACGCCCACTTCGAAGAAAAGAACTGACCGCTCCCGTGAACATCGAACCCGCCACCCCGACAACCAAGAACCCCGCCGCCCAGTTCGCCGGCGACGTATGGCTCGACCCGATCGCCGTACCGCACGAGGCCGACCAGACGATGGTCGTCGCGACCGTGCGCTTCGCGCCGGGCGCCCGCACAGCGTGGCACTCGCACGAACACGGCCAGTACCTCCGCGTCACCCAGGGCATCGGCCGGTTCGGCACCCGCGACGGCGGAATTATCGAAGTGCACCCCGGGCAGACGCTCTACAACCCGCCGGGTGAGGAACACTGGCACGCCGCAGCCCCCGGCGTGTACATGGAACACCTTGCCATGCTGCAGAACGGTGAAGACCCAGCGAAAACCACCACCTGGGCCGAACACATCACCGACGACGAATATGACGGCAACTGAGGCCCCCACATGATCTGGTCTTCGACCCTTCGCACCCACACCGCCATCACCGCGATCGTCGTCGGCCTGCTGGCGCTGACCGGATGCGTGCCCGGCTCTGAGGCCCCCGACGCGACACCTGCGTCAGAGACCCGGACGCCTCCGGTACTCGAAGCAGTGAGCCCAACAGCGCCGTCGAACCCCACACTGATCACCCCACCAACGGAGCACCCCGTGTCCACCCCAGTCAGCATCACCATCACCGTGAACGGCCAGCCCGTCGCAGGAGCCCTGCAGAACAACGCAGCATCCGCATCGCTGCTGACGCAGCTGCCCCTCGAGCTCGCATTCACCGATTACGGCAGCCAGGAAAAGATCGCGCGCATCCCCACCGCCCTGTCACTCGAAGGGATGCCGCCCGGGGGCAGCGCGGAACCCGGGACGATCGGATACTACGCACCCGATCAAGCCCTCGTGCTCTACTACGACGCCGTCAGCTACTATGACGGCATCATTCCGATCGGCACATTCGATGACGTCGACACCGTCCGAGACGCACCCGCGTTCACCGGCACCATCACGCCGTCTGCAGCCACCGGGGCCGCCCCAGCGAACGGTGCCGAGTGAGCGCCGCCACCGCGAGCATTCCCGTGACCGATGCCACGGACGGACGCCGCCTGCCCGTGCTCGCGCTCGTCTCTCTTGCACTGATCGGGTTCATCCTCGTCGCCATGGAGACCATGCCCGCCGGGCTCCTCCCCGACATCGCCACCGGCATGGCCACAACGGAAGGAACCGTCGGCCTGTTCGTCAGCGCCTACGCCCTCGGCACCGTGATCGTCACCGTTCCCGCGATCGCCCTCACCCGGCGATTCCGACGGAAGCCGCTCCTCCTGACAGGCATCACCGGTCTCATCGCTGCGAACGCCGTCACGGCGATCTCCCCCGATATCGCCGTCGCCCTGGTCTCACGCTTCGTCGCGGGCTCGTTCTCGGGCATCACCTGGGGAATGCTTGCGGCCTACGCCATCCGAATCAGCCCATCGAACCGCTCGGGAGTCGCCCTCTCGATCATGTCGATCGGCGCCCCGCTCGGCTTCGCGTTCGGCACCCCCCTCGGCGCCTTCATCGGCGGCCTCACGGGCTGGCGCTGGTCGTTCGCCGGCCTCAGCCTCCTCGGCGCACTGGTCGCACTCCTCATCCTCACACGCGTACCCGACGCGCTCGGCCTGCCCCCAACAACCCGCCAGCCACTCCAGAGGGTGCTCCGACTCCACGGGGTGCCGATCATCCTGATCGTCATCGTCGTCTGGATGCTCGCCCACAGCACCATCTACACCTACATCGCCCCCTACCTCCGCGCCACCGGTACCGGTGTCACCCCTGACCTCATGCTGCTCGTCTACGGCATCGCCTCCCTCGGCGGCGTCGCCCTGACCGGCGTCTTCCTCGACCGGCACCCCCGCGCACTCCTGCATCTGTCTGCCGCAACATTTGCCGCTGCGGGAGCGGTGCTGCTGGTCGGGCGCGCCTCGACCCCAGCGATGCTCATAGCGGCAGCGCTCTGGGGCGTCAGCTTCGGCGGGGTCTCACCCCAGCTGCAGAATGCCCTCACCCGCGCCGGCGGAGAGAACGCCGACATCGCCAACTCCTTCCTCCCCGTCGCTTTCAACGTCGCCATCTTCGGCGCCGGCATCCTCGGCGCTCTTCTGCTCGCCGCAGCCGACGGTCTCATCCTGCCCGGCGCAATGGCTGTGCTCGGCCTCCTCGCGCTGGCCCTCACCCTGGTCGGGCGGCGCGCGGCATTCACCGGCACCGCCTCATGAAGGTCGAGTTCCACGAGATGTGTCACAGGAGTCGAACCCTCGAAGAGTTCTGGCTGGGCGTCGGGATGGAGTGCTGCAATCAGTACGCCGATGTCGGCCGGCTCCGGTTCCCGCCCGATGACGCCAGCCACGACACGGGTCAAGACGCGGGTCGCGGCAGAGGGGTACGTCGCGTGCAGGGGCGTGCGTGCCATGCCGGGGTGTGCGGCGAAGCTGCGGACTGGGCTTCTAGCGGCGAGGAGGCGACGGTTCAGCTCGACGGCGAAGAGGACGTTCGCAAGCTTGGAGCGACTGTAGGCGCGACCGGGTGAGTAGTCGCCACTACTGGTGAGGTCGTCGAGATCGAGAGTCGCGCCTGAGTAGAGGGCGGATGACACGGTGACGACTCGGGCGCGTGCGCTCTGCTCGAGAGCGGGGAGCAGATGTGCGGTGAGGGCGAAGTGTCCCAAGTGGTTCGTTGCGAACTGACTCTCGATGCCAGCGTGGTCGTGGAGAAGCGGAACACTGCTGATCCCGGCGTTGAGCACGAGCAGATCCAGGGGTGCTTTGCCGGTGATTGAAGCGAACCGGTACACAGAATCGGGGTCGATCAGGTCCAGGGGTGCGACGGTGATCCTCCCGGCCGCAAGGCCGTGTTCTGCCGCGAGGCGATCACGCACAGCCTCCGCCTTGCGGGTGTCGCGGGCTCCGATGACGACGTCGGCGCCGAGGAGCGCGAGGGTTCGGGTGGTTACCAGGCCTAGTCCGCTCGCGCCGCCTGTAACGATCGCGCGGCGGCCAGCGAGGCTGGTCAGCTTGCTCAGCGGGTTGGTCAAGCGTGTGCGTGTCGGATGGTCCATTCTTGAAGGGTAAACTCTGACACCATGTCAAGGTCAATCACACGATGAAAATCGGCGAACTCAGTCGCCGTAGCGGCGTGAGTGCCAGGTCGCTGCGCTACTACGACCAGCGAGGCCTCCTCGCCGTTCAACGCGAGTCAAACGGTTACCGCGAGTACGACGACTCGACGGTGTCGCGCGCCGAGACTATCCACCTGCTTTTCGGCCTGGGCTTTTCGCGTGAGGTCGTGCAATCAGTGCTCGCCTGCACCGGCGACGCCCCCGATTCTTCTCACGAAGCACTTGCAGAGCAACTCAAAGATGTGGAATCGGAACTGGCCGAGCGGATTGAGCGATTCACCAATACGCACCGAAAGATCGTCGCCTTCTTGGAGCAATGGGGGCACTAAGAAATACGCGGGATGACTCTTCCTATTTAGGCAGAGGATTGGCGTGAAGCAGACCGATCTGGATCGACGGCTACCAGGGCTCAGTGATCCGTTTCGATCTTGAACACCACGCATCGGGGTGCGGCGGCTTCGAAATCGTCCGGGCCCGCGTTCTCGCCCGCTTCGAAGATTCGGGCGGCTACCTTCCGGCCTTGACTGTGCTGATGCCAGTATGCCCGGAGGATTTGGCCGCGCTCGTTCTCCGGGAGCTCGACGAAGGTGACCTCTTCTGGTTTTCGACCCTTTTTGATTTCGCCTTTACCCGCTGCGCGGACGTTCTTCACCCATTCCATGCGTTGACCGGCGACGAGATACCGGGAGCCATTTAGATTGACGATGGAGACGGGCGTTGAACGTCGCTGGCCGCTGACTCGTCCCCGGACCGTCAGGATGCGCGGAGGCCCGGCGGGGATCCCGATTCCGTTGAGCAGTTTCACTGCGAAGTTGCCGTACTTGAGCATGGGGGGGGAGATCGGGGCGGTTCTTCATTCGTTTTCCTCCTGGGAAGATCGTTTGTCGTAGATCAAGATGGCGTCGCCAATCGCGTGGAGTACCCGTTGAGTGGTCTCGATGTCATCCGGGTCTATGCCGGCTGCTGCGTGCTCGGCCCATGGCTTCGCCCGCCGAGTCGCCGAGTCCAGGGCGTCCCGGCCCGTGGAAGTGATCTCCACGAGCTGGGCGCGTTTGTGATGCGGATTTGGTTCTAGGGAAACCAGGCCGTCACGTTGGAGATCATTGACGATGCGCTGGACATTTTGACGAGACACTCCCAGGTCGCGAGCGAGCCAAGCTACCGGGCGTGATGGCCCCACGCCAATGGCCCCGAGGACCTGCCACCGCGCTGACGTCAGTCCGAGGTCGGCCACCAGGCCGTCACCCGAGGCCGACAGCAGATTGCTGAGCTGAAAGACGCTGAGGATCACATCCTCGAACGGAGAAGAGCGACCTCGAAGTTGCGGAACTTGCATGGCTCACAGGATACGGTAACTAGTTGTCAATACGACACCACACTGCCGAATACTGCGATCTGGGCAGTCGCTGAACTTATTTGCCCAGAGACCTGTGCCTATCGGGGATCTACATTCCGCTCGGATACGGGGTGCCCGTAAGACGGTGGTCTTACGGGCACTCGCGTGACAACTTAAGACGAAGTGCCCGCTGAGGGATCCGCTCAAGCGCGTTCTGCTGCGCGGTGAGGTCTTGCTCATTTGTTGATACTCGGGCGTACCCGATCAGTAGTTCAGTCATGCCCGCACAATGCGCCTCCGCAATTCGTCCGTCAACTGTCGCGTGCGTCGCTCAGTTTCTCCCTCACGAGGTGGTTTGCCCGTGTTCGTCCTTCGCCAAGGCGACGAACAACCTCATCCTTGAGCTATGAGGTGGGCGGGGGTTGTGGCCGCCGTGGTGACAGCTCTCGTCACACGTCTTCTTTCTTTTGGTCTTCAGGTGGGCAGATGCGTCGACTACGCCTCGGGCGCTGGCTAATGCACCACTGGGCCGATAGCTGGACCAATTGGCTCCTGGGTACTCGCAGGTATCGGCTCGGTAGCGGTCCGGCAAACGCATCAGAATCGTTGTTAGCGAGCCCTACCGTCGGATGACGCAGCGCGCACGTAGCCTGAGCGCGTGAGGGAATGAGAAGAGAACCAAGTACCGCAACCAGACAGTCGATCAGTACGTGCGGGTCAACGCCCACGCGAGCAAGAAGGAGGCGAGTTCGGGTTGGGCCGGGCCCGGCCCTGGACAATAGGCGTGGCGTTCTGGATCGTGGTCGCCTCGGCAGCAACGACAATCGTGAATCTGGCCATTCTGTTGCTGACTTTCATCTGGGCCGCATTCTCCGACCCCACCGAGGCACGGACATTCATGAGTTACGGCCACCTGCAGATACTGCCGGCTAACTTTTCTCTTGGAGTCACGATCGGCGGTAACGCACTCGTACTTATCATCGCCGGAGTGCTCATGCTGCTCGCGTTTCGGCTGCGGCAGGGCAGTAACCGCGCCCGCATCCTGCTGACAATCGTGGGCGCATCACAACTTGTCGAATTCATCTGGACTCCGCGATTCGACGCCCTGTTGCTCGTCCCGCTCGCTGCTGCCGTCTTCCTAATACTTGTTTGGCTGTCGTCATCAACTCATTTCATACAGCAGTCGAAAGCCGAGCGTTCAACTCCTAAGCCAAAACAGATCACTCATTGAGAGCCCCCGCGTTCAGTTCGATCCCAACTTCGCCCTGCAAACCGTCCGCCTATTCGGCCCCTCTAACAAAAACGGTCAGCATAAGAATCAGCCTCTGCCAAGGTGTCGCATACGTGCTGTTGATGCCAACCTGCATCCTTACGGAGCCGGATGACTCGTTCTCTCTCGAGAGGCACTTGAGTAAACAATGGTCCTTCGGGCGCTCGGTAAGTCAGTCAGAGGGGTCTACATCAGATCGATGGCGTTTCCGACCGCCGAAAGTTGAGGTCCTTGGAAGCCCGAAGTGGCTGCCCTAGATCGAGTCAAGGGCTCTATGCGGACGGTTCGGCGCTGCCCGCCACTACTTGCCAACGACCCTCGATGATCGACCAAAAGCGGCGGTACATCATGCGAGCCTCGATGCGGTGGCCTCCATCGAATACGACGATGTCCACGAGCGACGATGTCCGGCCATGACCATCATGTTCCAAAGTTGACCGATGAAGCTCCGACAGCTCGTCGAATCGTGTTGCGCCCGAGGCATGAGCATCGAGATCGGCTGCACGTCCCATCACTGACTCGCCCGGCAGCTCGAAGGCCAGGCCCTCGTATAGCAACTCGCGAAGATGGCTCACGTCGCCAGCGCGCATGGCTTGGTGAAGAGCATCCTGGGCTTGGTCTATGGAGCGCCCTTGATCGTCCCGTGTCGTCATGTGCCAAGGGTAGTGTGCCGTTTCCGCAAACTGTGATTGACCCGAAACCGATCAGCTATCGGTTCCCGACGATCATTACAAAGCCCTCGCCATAGACGCGCCGTGTCACTGAGAGAGGCAAATAGCCGTCCCGATCGCTTTAGACCAGGGTCGAATCGCCAGCACTCCCCGTGCGTATGGCGCGCATTCGAAGCCGTTCCGGTGAAGGTCCGCCATCCGATCTGGAGATCTTGTTTGTCTAGTCCGCTTTTTCCGAATCGGATCAAGCTGGCCTGTGGCGTATTCCCCCCTGGGGCGCGGCTCGCGCATAGTTCTTCCGTTGTACGCCGGTCATCGGCCCGTAGCCAGTGCGGTCTAACCCGTCTAGGTTCGTGAGGACTGATTCGGCAGCTTGGGCGGAGGCAACATGGGAGAAAGCGTTGGAGCCCGCGCAGCCAAGTGGTTGCCGACCAAGTCGTTGAGAGTTGCCCTCGTTGCTTTCGTCGGCCGGTTGATATTTGTTCTGATTTAACTCGCTCTAGTCGTAAGCCTTGTTTCCGAGGGCGAAGACTTCGAATGGTGGCGATGGCTGGGAGTCGGACTGGGCTTGTTGCTTTCGATCGGGTATCTGATCACGAGCATTTACCTAGCCCGGCTGTACCGCTCGAGGTCATAGCCCGCCAGGAGTTCCACGACGTGTGGTGTAGGAGCTGAGAAGGCTATGCCGCAGGACGCCCCGCCTGCACGGCGGTGGTTCAGAACTCACAATGTTCACTTGATTCGACCACAGATCAGGTGTTTTAGAACCGGTGGCCGAAGGCAAACACTGTACCTACCCCGCCGACTAGGACAAGAGAAACAACGAGGTACCAGCGCGGCGGACGCGTGGGGCCTTTTTCGGGATCTCGCGACTGCTCTCTTACGGCCCGGATACCAAGCCTCAGACCGATGATAAGGACGGCCAGTCTCGCGAATGCGACGACTTTCCGCCAGTCCATATCGTGAACCTACAGGGGTAATGAGTTTGACGACGAGCAAGGCTGCCCATAGGGGGCACGGTGGCTGAGAAGTCAGGCACTGGCAACGGATGGGCACCGATCGTCCTAGCGATCTTCGTAGAAGCAGCGGCTCTATGGGCCATCCTGCAAAACGAAGAACTTTCCCGCCGAGGCATCCCACTCTGGATCCTTGGCGTTGTTTTCATTCCGTTCGACGTATGGCTCGTGGTCCGCGGAGTGCGCGGCATTCGCCGCGGCCGTGCAACCTAGGATCAGGACGCAGGAGGAGAAGGCCTGACCTTTTGACTGGACGGCTAGCACGACCGTCGACCGCGACAGTCTTCTGCTACAGGTCCCTGGATCGGGGATGTCCTTCATTGAGTCGTATCTGATAGTTTCTGGATGTTCGCCTTGATCCCCACGCACGGCGCACGTCCGGTTTTCGGGGTGGGTGAGCTGGAGACAACAATCATGACCGCATCTGTGCGCCGCAAACTTCTGATCATCCCGATCGCAGCCGTCATCGGGTTCGGCAGCGTTCTCGGGGCCGGAGCCGCCGCGTTCGCCGACGAATCTGCAACTCCCTCCGCCACAGCCACAGCCGAACCGACACCGACACCGACGCCGACGACCACTCCGGAGCCGACCGGCACACCGACTCCTGGGCCAACCGACAGCCCGGCACCGGTTCCGACGGAGATCGACCTGGTCATCCCGGTGGCCGGGAAACCCGCTATCGCGCGCAGCGTCGTGTTCGGCGGCACTGCGCCAGCCGGCGCTGTCATCACGGTCACCGACAAAGACAAGACCGTCCTCGGCACGACCACCGTCGGGGAACTGAACACGTTCGCGATCATCTACGACTACCCGGATGACGCCACCAGTAAGCAGACCGTGAGCGTGACCGGGACTCTCGACGGTATAGAATTGAACACCGTCAAGAGATCCTTCACCCTCCCCGAGCAGAACCTCCCCGCACCCGTGATCACCACTCCCGTAGCCGGATCCACCGTCTACGGCGACCAGGTCACCTTCACCGGAACCGGCACTCCCGGAAAAAACGTCGTCGTTCTCGCGCTCCCCACCTCGGTGCTGAACGCCGCCGGTGACACCCTCAAAGCGAAGGCTGCTCCGGAGCCCATGAACCCCGCCGACCCGATCATCGTCGGGCAGGACGGCAACTGGACTGTGACCGTCAAAGCCACGCCGAACGACTACACCGCCACCGCGGTGCTCGCCGACGTCGACGACAACGGCCAAATCGTTTCCCTGCTCTCTGACCCGTCCGCTGCGGTGCAGTTCGTCCTCGCCGCGACCCCCGTCGCACCCGTCGTCATCGTGACCCCCGCACCGACTCCGACCCCGGCCGCGGCGTCCGGCCACCAGCTGGCGAACACCGGCCTCGACACCGTCGGCATCATCGCCGCCGCCGGCCTGCTCAGCCTCACCGGTCTCACCCTCGTCGTCGCTCGTCGCCGGGAAAACGCTTGACTGTCAGCTGTGGCTGAAGATCCGCTTTATCGAAGTGGATAGAGCGCTCTAAAGCTCGTAAAGCTCTTCGGGTCCGTGGTTGAACTGAATGACCCGTTCAGGGGATCGGGTTCGCTGTTTGGGGTGTCTCTAGACGCAAAGGTCCCGAGAGACAGTCGACCAGCGCGCGACCAGCCGGGTGGATGCAGAGCGCCACATATCGGGTGAGATGTCGCTCCGTCGCCCCAAGAACCCGCAAAACTCGGCTGAGGGGAATCATCATCAACTGAACCGCAGGTCGGTCGGAACACAATTTACGGGGTCGCAGTCCCCGCTCGCGCGATCGTGTGCGAGCTGATGCAAAGGGGCTGCAATGACCGGTTTCTCGATACAGGTGAACCCTTTCCGTGAGCACCACCGGCACGCAGACGCGAAGACCGGGGGGCGACACCAGAGGCCGAAGCATGCTGAACCTCGACAAGGTGTTCAGTCTGTAGGACGGAAGCCTTTCGGGTTGGCGCTGCTGCTGCTGGCGGTGGCCGTCGTTGCGATGGTCGCACTGTGGGCACCGATGTTCGGCGCCTCGCCCATCGTCGCGCTCGAGGGCGGTGCGGAGGTCGACACGGGGAGCAGTGTTGCCGTGGGCGTGCCCACGGCCGCTCCAGCAGCGGAGGATGTGGGGCCGGTTGCCAGGGACGCCGCTCCCGCCGCGACTGCGGTGCAACTCGCTGCGGCCCGCACATTCGCCGGAAGCCAGCTGGCGGGCAACACAGCACTCACGCTCTCTGCGACGGCCCGCGAACTGTTGGTCATGGGCCGGGTAGATGCCCGCGGCATCCTGAGCCTCGGGCAGTACCTCGGGCAGACGCAACTGACCGTCGCCGACTTTCCAGCCGTCGAGACGGGCATCGGGGCCGGTGAGGCGCGTCGCCAGATTCTGCTGACCGGCCTGGCGGGGGTGCCGCTCGGCATCGGGGAGGCGGCCCCTGGCGGCAGGTCCGCAGACACAATGGCCCCGGATGCCGCCGCAGCCTCCGTCGGGGTGTGGTTCGAGAGTTTGAGCGCTCCCGTCAACGTGGAGTCGGTCATCCGCACCCCAGCGGGTGTGCTGGTGACATTCGCACCGGGAGAGCCCCCGTTGATGCTCCCGTCTCCCCCGCCGTCCCTCTGACGACCAAGAGAAAGAGAACCGTCATGTTGAATACACGCGAGCGCACGGATGAGCAGTGGGCCGCTGCGGCCGGAACGGATTCTTCCCGTCGCCGTTCTCTTCGAACGCCGGGGGTGATTGCGGCGGCGCTCGTCGGTCTTCTCGTCGGTGCGTTTGCGGGAGGCCCGGCTCTGTTGGGTGCCTCGGCCGCGCCTGTTGCGACCGTGTCTCAGGCCGCCGCCACAGGGTGGGTGCGGCTGGCCCACCTGTCGCCTGACACTTCGAAGGTCGACATCCAGTTGACAGCCCTCGCGGGAGGGTCGGTGGTCAGCTCCCTGCAGAACATCGGCTACGGCCAGGTCTCGAATTACATGTCGCTGCCGCAGGGCGCCTACATCGTTTCGATGGCGCCGGCCGGCGGCGATATGTCGGCCCCGGTCATCCAGGCGACGATTGCGGTGGCAGACGGCCGGCCTGTCACCGTTGCTGCGTATGGGAAGAATGCCTCGCTCTCTACGGCGGTGTTCCCCGATGACCTGACCGCACCGGCGGAAGGAGAGTCACGGGTTCGGGTCATCCAGGGCTCGACGGCTCTACCGAGCGTCACGGTGTCGACCTCGACGGGAACGGTGCTTGCTTCGGATGTGGCGCCCGGCACGGCGACGCCGTACTCGAATGTCTCCCCTGGGCCGTCGACCCTGACTGTGTCAGGCGGGACGACGACGTCGTCGACGCAGGTCGACCTACCGGTCGGTGCCATCTCCACGTTGTTCGTGCTCGACAACGCCAGCGGGGGTGTCACGGTCACGTCCGTGGCAGATGCGTCGAGTGTCGCAGCCCTCCCGACGGGCGGTATCCAGACCGGTGGAGGCGGCACGGGTGCACACGTCAACTCGGAGCTCGCAACCGCGGAAAGCGTAGGCGGCCTCTCGACGGTCGTGGTCGTGGCCCTCGTGGTTGCGGCACTGGTGGTATCAGCCTTGGTGGTTTCGGCCTCGGTGGTCGGCGGCGCCCGGCGGCGCGTGCAATGACCCGCCGCGGCGTGCCGCCGCGCGCGCTGGCAACCCTCGGGGCAGGCCTCCTGGCTCTGACGGTCGCGATGTCGGGATGCTCTGCTGGCGCCGGCGTGCCGGTGAGGGCCGGTGACACAGTGAGCGCTGACAGTGGAGGAGGTACCGACGGCCGGCCGGCGATCCCCACCCCGGACTCGGTTGCGCCGACTGCAGCCGCAGACGCGGCGGAGCGGGGGGCGCTCAGTTCGAACCAGGACCCGGCCGGTCCCGCGGGGCCCAGCCTTGCACACCAGGGCATCACGCCCGTTCGCGTAAGGATAGATGCGATAGGTGTCGACTCGGAACTCGAGGGACTCAGCCGCGACGCAGCCGGGTGGATACAGCCGCCGAAGAACTTCGCCTCGGCCGGGTGGTACCAGGAGGGGGTCGTTCCGGGCGACGTCGGGCCGGCAGTGATTGCGGGGCACATCGACAATGCGGTCGGGCCGGCTGTGTTCTTCGGGCTGTCGTCGCTGAACGCTGGCGACCGAGTGATCGTCATTCTGTCCGACGGCAGCATGCGAATGTTCGCTGTGGACCGGCAGATCGTAGTGGCGAAGGCGGCCTTCCCGACGGGAGAGGTGTACGCACCGACCCCGACAGCGCAACTCAGGCTCATCACCTGCGGCGGTGTGTTCGATGACGCGACCGGCCACTACGTCGACAACGTCGTCGTCTTCGCCAGCGAGGTGCCGGTCGGGTAGCTCGGCGCCGGGAGCCTTCAGCTGAAGCCGCGATCGACTCTGCGCAAGCTTCTTCAGACACAGGGGCGGCCCTCGCGAGGTCGAGGAACGCGACTAGTAGGGTGATCGATCCGTCTACGTCCTAACTATTCCTGAACCAGGAGATTTCCTTCAGCACTGGACGTGTTCGAAGTATGTAGCGCGTTGGCGACGTGGTGTGCATACTTGGCGTTGAGGGGTATTCACCAGCTTTACCTAACTAGAGGATGACCAGTTGTTTGAGAAGAAATTCATTGCGAACGCGATTGACCGCAGTTCGCAGTCCGAGCTGGACCGCCGACTTCTGCTGAAGGGCTTCGGACTCGCCGGGCTC
>NZ_PSTT01000103.1 GCF_002931235.1 Subtercola sp. Z020
ACCGCATTCAATGTGACGGCCGGCTGATGGGCGCGAGCACGGGTCAGTCGCTCGGCACCGCCTCCTGCGACCTGGCGAGCACGAACACGGCCGCCATCGCCAGCACTGCCCCCACGGGCATCCCGGTGCTCGCCAGGTCGCAGGAGGCGGTGCCGAGCGACTGACCCGTGCTCGCGCCCATCAGCCGGCCGTCACATTGAATGCGGTGCTGACGACGGAGACGGACCCCACGGTTGCCTGGAGGGTGTAGCCGTTGCCCGAGGCCAGCCCCGACAGCAGCGCCCCAGCGATCGAGACTCCGCTGAAGGTCGCGACTCCCGACGCGTCACTCGTGACGACCACCGGGTTCGTCGACACGCCGTTCTGCCAGAGCCGGCCGACGCCGAGCAGGGAGGGGTTGTTCGCGATGGAGAGGCTGATGGCGGTCGACACGGGGTTGCCGAACGCATCGACCGCGCTCACCTTGATCGCGGGCGAGAACGGGGTGCCGGAGACGATGTTTCCCGGCTGCTGGGTGAACACCAGCGTGGCTGCGGCCCCTGCTGTGACCGTCTCGCTGAGCGAGGCCGACGTGAGGCCCGACGCCGCGGCCGTGATGGTCGGCGTGCCGATCTTCGTGTCCCCGTAGTAGAAGGTGGCGGTACTGGCACCGGCGGCGATGCTGACGGTGGCGGGCGCAGCCCCGCTCGTCGGGCCGAAGACCGCGGTGCCCGAGGTGTTCGACGTCAGTGTGAGGGGGCTGGCGGTGGCCGAGGTGACCGCGTTGCCGAACGCGTCCTGACGCTGCACGGTGATGGCCGTGCCGTTCGGAGTCGCCGAGGCGGGGGCCGAGCGGGTCGCCGACGTGAAGGCGAGCTTCGACGCGCTCGCGGGCGTGATCGTCTCGGTCTGGGTCGCCGAGGTGAGCCCCGACAGGGCCGCCGTGATCACAGGTGTGCCGGCCCTGGTGTCTCCGTGGAAGAACGTCGCGGTGCTCGACCCGGTGGCGAACGACACGGTCGAACCCGCCGCACCGCTCGTCGGGGCGAAGATCGCGGTACCACCCGAGTTCGACGTGAGCGTCAGCGGTGTCACAGCCGTCGCCGGCGCCGGGTTGTTGAAGGCGTCCTGCCGCTGCACGGTGATCGCCGACGTGTTCGTCGTCGCCGAGGCCACCGCGGTGACGGCCACCGACGTGAAGACCAGCTTCGAGGCGGCAGCAGCGGCCACGGTCTCGACCTGGGTCGCCGAGGTCAGCCCGGTGGAGGCTGCGGTGATCGTCGGCGTGCCGACGCGGGTGTCGCCGTAGAAGAAGGTGGCCGTGCTCGAACCGGCCGCGATGCTCACGGTGGCGGCCGCCGCGAGGTTCGTCGGGGCGAAGACGGCGGTGCCGGCCGTGTTCGAGGTCAGCGTGAGCGCGCTCGCCGTGCCCGAGGTCACCGCATTGCCGAACGCATCCTGCCGCTGCACGGTGATGGCGGTGCTGTTCGTCGTCGCCGAGGCCGTCGTGGTCACCGGGGCCGAGGTGAAGGCCAGCTTCGAGGCGGCGGCGGGAGTGATGGTGAACGTGCCGCTGGTCGCTGCCGTCAGCCCCGGGCTCGCCGCGCTGAGGGTGTAGCCCGCTGCCGCCTTGTCGAGGGAGAGTCCGGCGAAGGTCGCGATGCCGCTGGAGTTCGTCAGCGCCGTCACCGTGCCCGAGAGCGTTCCGGCGGCGGGGTTGGTTCCGATCGACAGGGTGATCGCGACGCCGGCCGCCGCGACCGTGGTTCCGGCGGCGTTCTGCAGCGCCACCGCGATCGACGGCGTGATCGCGACACCCGCGACGGCGCTGGTCGGCTGCACGGTGAAGCCCAGTTTCGTCGCCGCGATGACGACGACACTGCCGCTTGATGCGCTCACCGCCGTCCAGCTGCGGAACACCGCCGTCACGGCATACGTGTAGGTGCCCGCGGCGACCCCGGTGTCACTGCACGACGTCGTCGTCAGCAGGGCGGTGGCCGAGCTGCCGCAAGCGGCGATGGTGCTGGCGCCTGCCGTTCGGGTCACGAAGTACCCGGTGGGCACGGTTGTGCCGCCGGATGCCGTCCAGCTGACGCTGACCGGCGAGGTGCTGGTCGCAGCCACGGTGACCCCGGTCGGCGCGTTGAGCGTGCCGCTGACAGCGGAGCCGACGCCGCGACCCGTCGAGCGCCAGAACGCATCGGCCGGCCCAGCGACGGGAATGCCGGCGAGCACGAGCAGGGCGACCGCGAGCATCCCGCCGAGCCCCGCGCTGAGCCATCCGCGCACGCCGAACGGCAGGCGGTCCCACGATGATCTGTGGGCACGCCTGCCGTGTCGCGGTGGTGCGGTTCGCATGGTTCAGCTGACCGTTCGACCTGTTTCTGAAGGGCGGGGCACCCGATGCTGCGGCTCGGGCGTCACGCGGTCGATCGGCTAGCTGGCGGTGAAGTAGAGCGGAACGGTGGCGAGCTTGCAGCCGTCCTGGTTGACCGCGGCGCGGTTGATCATCTGGATGGTCACCGTGCCGGTGACGGTGGCGCCCGGGTTCACGTTGCCGGTGGTGAAGGTGGGTGTTCCGACGGTGTAGTCGGCAGCCGAGCATCCGGTCACCGCGACCCACGGGGTGCCGTCGGCGTTGGCGACGGCGGTGGTGACCGCGGCGAGGTTCTGCACACCGGTGCCCGGGTTCGTGACGATGAAGGTGACGGTGTCTGTCGGGCCGCCGGGCGTGAGGGCGGCGCCGGCCGTGGTCGAGGTGATGGTCCAGTTGACGGTGGTGCCGGTCGTGGCCGAGCCGGTTCCCGTACCGGTCGTGGTCCAGTAGGCGAAGGCCGCTGACCCACCACCCAGAACCAGAACGGCGGCGGTGACGATCGCGAAGACGCGCTTTTTCCTGTTGATGTGCTTAGGCATGATTCCCCAAATATCGGTGTCGATGTGAAACATCGACGGCCGATGTTCTGGGGTATCGTGCCATTTCGAAAAAGCCGATTTCGCCGAACTCCCCCCAATGGTGTATTGAGCTTTCGACAGCGGTTGCGGCCTGCCTCCAGCACCAGACGGGTGCAGCCGGCGGAAACACACCGGCAACACGGTGGGCCTAGGCTCTCACCATGGTTGACCTGTTCGCCGGCTATGGCGCCACACTCCTGCCCCGCAAGCCGATCAAGGGTGCCAGCGCCTACGACGAGATGTTCCCCGAGCCGCACTCCTCGTCGCCGGTCGAGGCCAGGGCCGCCTACAGGGACATCTACAACGCTCTCGCCCGCATGACGCAGGAGGAGCTCCGCGGCCGCACGGATGCGCTCGCGAGCTCGTACCTCGCCCAGGGCGTGACGTTCGACTTCGCGGGCGAGGAGCGGCCCTTCCCGCTCGACGCCGTGCCCCGCGTCATCGAACAGGCCGAATGGACCGGGGTCGAAGCCGGCATCAAGCAGCGCGTGCGCGCGCTCGAAGCGTTCCTCGCCGACATCTACGGCGCCCAGAACGCCATCCGCGACGGCGTCATCCCCGCCGGGCTGGTGAGTTCGTCGAGCCACTTCCACCGCGAGGCGGCGGGCATCGTGAGCGCGAACGGCGTGCGCATCCAGGTCTCGGGAATCGACCTCATCCGCGACGAGAAGGGCGCGTGGCGGGTGCTCGAAGACAACGTGCGGGTGCCCTCCGGCGTCAGCTACGTCATCTCGAACCGCCGCGTCATGGCCCAGACCCTGCCCGAACTCTTCGTCAGCATGCGGGTGCGCCCCGTGGGCGACTACCCCAACAAGCTGCTGCAGGCCCTGCGGGCATCCGCCCCCGAAGGTGTCGAAGAACCGAACGTCGTCGTGCTCACCCCGGGCGTCTACAACTCGGCGTACTTCGAGCACACGCTGCTGGCCCGCCTGATGGGCATCGAGCTCGTCGAGGGCCGCGACCTGTTCTGCTCGGGCGGGCGGGTCTGGATGCGCACGACGGCGGGGCCGACGCGCGTCGACGTGATCTACCGCCGGGTCGACGACGAGTTCCTCGACCCGTTGCAGTTCCGGGCGGATTCGATGCTCGGTTCGCCGGGCATCCTGCTCGCGGCGCGCCTCGGCAACGTCACCATCGCCAACGCGGTGGGCAACGGCGTGGCCGACGACAAGCTCGTCTACACCTATCTTCCCGACCTGATCAGGTACTACCTCAGCGAGGAGCCCCTGCTGCCGAACGTCGACACCTGGCGCCTCGAAGACCCGGGAGCCCTCGAAGAGGTGCTCGACCGGCTCGATGAGCTCGTCGTGAAGCCCGTGGACGGTTCGGGCGGCAAGGGCCTCGTCGTGGGTCCGGCCGCGTCGAAGAAGGAGCTCGACGCGCTTCGTAAACGGCTCATCACAGACCCCCGGGGCTGGATTGCACAGCCCGTCGTGCAGCTGTCGACGATTCCGACGCTGGTCGAAGACGGGATGCGCCCGCGGCACGCCGACCTCCGCCCGTTCGCGGTCAACGACGGCAAGGACATCTGGGTGCTGCCGGGCGGCCTCACCCGCGTGGCGCTGCCCGAGGGGGAGCTGGTCGTCAACTCGTCGCAGGGCGGCGGGTCCAAAGACACCTGGGTGGTCGGTTTCGCCGGCGGATTCTCGCCGATCGACGGCACGGCGCAGGTCGCGCAGAACATCCAGGGGCTGGTCGCCGACCAGGCCGCCAACACGCAGGCCATCCCGATCGTGAAGCACGTGCCCGACCAGTCGCCCTACGACAAGCCGCGCTCGCACCACGACCAGCAGGAGCAGCAGCAGCAGGCCGCCGCCCCGCGCCTCGGCGCGCCGCTCACCCTCGCCGCCCTCCCCCTCGCCTCCGGCGAGATGGGCACCTCCGTTCGAGACCGTCAGGCACACCTGTCGGTCTCGCCCGCAAGTGACGGTCTCACGATCGATACGGCTCCGGATGCCCGTTCCGAGCACGAGGGAGAGCGCTGATGCTGAGCCGCATCGCTGAGAGCCTGTTCTGGATCGGGCGGTACATCGAGCGCAGCGACGGTACGGCGCGCATCCTCGACGTGCACCTGCAACTTCTGCTCGAAGACCCGTGGATCGAGGAGAACCTCGCCTGCCGGTCGCTGCTCGCAGTGATGGGCAGCGACATCCCGCCCGACGACCACGAACTGACGCGGGCCGACGTGCTCGACATTCTCGCGGTCGACCGCACGCAACCGGCGTCGATCGCCTACTCGCTCGGTGCTGCCCGCGAGAACGCCCGGCGGGCCCGCGAGATCGTGTCGACGGAGCTCTGGGAGTGCCTCAACACGACGCGCGCACGCATGCCGCGGCGCATCGCGGTGGAGAAGACGCACGAGTTCTTCGCCTGGGTCAGGGAGCGTTCGGCGCTCGCCGTCGGCATCCAGGAGTCCGCGGCATCCAGAGACGAAGCCTGGCACTTCTTCACGCTCGGGCGCTCGCTCGAACGGGCCGACATGACCGCGCGACTGCTCGCGACCCGGTCGCTGACCGAAGCCTCTGGGCCGTCGTGGACGACCATTCTGCGCTCGTGCGGCGCGTACGAGTCGTACCTCCGCACCTACCGCGGGGTGCCGTCGGCGCGAAACGCCGCCGAGTTCCTGCTGCTCGACCGGCTCTTCCCCCGCTCGATCCTCTACTCGGTCTCGCGTGCCGAGCAGAGCCTCCGCGACATCGAACCGCGCAACACCCGCCTCGCGGTGACCGACCAGGCGCAGCGCCTGCTCGGCCAGATCCGCAGCCAACTGGAGTACCGACCGATCATGGACATCCTGCACGACCTCCCGCACCAGATGGATCTCGTGCAGGAGGCGACCAGCGAGGCCTCGGAGGCGATTCGCCAGCGGTACTTCCCGACGAACGCGGCACCGAGCTGGGTGGGAGAGCACGTATGAACCGCCTGCGCATCCGGCACGTCACGGGGTACCGCTACGAGGGTGAGGTGGGGGCGTCGTACAACGAGGCGCGCATGCTGCCGGTGTCGTCGGACGGGCAGTTCGTGCTGTTCTCGAACCTCGAGATCTCGCCGCTGTCGTCGAACCACTCGTACCTCGACTACTGGGGCACGAAAGTGTCGTCGTTCGAGGTGCTGACGCCGCACAAAGAGCTGTCGCTCACCGCGAACTCGCTCATCGAGGTGCGGCCGCGCGAGCATCCCGCCCACGTGCTGACCTGGGAGTCGCTGCGCGAGGAGTCGGCGCGCGTGACCTCGACGATCGAGCAGGTCAAGCAGACGAAGCTGACCGACCCGCCCGACGAGGTGGCGGCTCTCGCGGCCTCGATCGCCTCATCGTACGAGAACGTCTGCGACGCAGCGCTTGCCATCTGCTCGGAGATCGGCAACCAGGTCGAATACATGACCGGGGTGACGGGCGTGCACACGAACGCGCGCGAGGCGTGGGTGGAGAAGAAGGGCGTCTGCCAGGACATCACGCACATCGCGCTCGGTGCGCTGCGGTCGGTGGGCATCCCGGCGCGCTACGTGTCGGGATATCTGCACCCGCGGCCGTCGGCCGGCATCGGCGAGACGGTGACGGGGGAGTCGCACGCCTGGGTGGAATGGTTCTGCGGCGACTGGCGCGGCTTCGACCCGACGAACTCGATCGACATCGGCGATCGGCACGTGACGATCGGCCGGGGCCGCGACTACAACGACGTGGCGCCGCTGCGCGGGGTCTACGCGGGGCCCTTCGGCTCCCGCCTCTTCGTGAAGGTGGAGATCACGCGCGAGGCGTGACCTCGCCCGCGAGACGGTCACTTGCGGGCGAGATGGCCACCTCTACCTGGCGGTCTCGCCCGCAGGTGACCATCTCGCGACCGCGGTCGGCCCGCAGAGCGGGCACAATGGGGGAGTGCCCCACTTCACCGATGAACACGGCGTTCGCATCACGTACTACCGCTGGCTGGTCGAGAACCCCCGCGGAGTGGTGCAGCTCTCGCACGGGCTCGGCGAATACGCGGGCCGCTACGTCGAGCTCGCCGCCGAGCTGAACGCGGCCGGGTACTCCGTCTACGCGAACGACCACCGCGGCCACGGACAGACCGGACTCGACCAGTACAGCGGCGACCGCTCGCAGTTCGGCCGCCTCGGCCCGGGCGGCCTGCGGGCGACGATCGCGGGCATCCGGCAGTTCACGGCGTTGATCGCCACGAAGAACCCGGGACTTCCGCTCTTCCTGCTCGCGCAGAGTTGGGGCTCGCTGATGGCGCAGATCATTGTCAACGGTTCGTCCAAACCGTACGCCGGCCTCGTGTTGGTCGGTTCGGCCTACCGGATGCCCGGGTCGATGGATGGCGGCGACCTCAGCCGACGGCACCGCCCACCCGGCGGCGGCCACGGCTACGAGTGGTTGAGCCGGGATGTCGCCGTGCAGACGGCAGCCGCAGCCGACGAGTTCATGTTCGAAGCGAAGGTGCTGAAGCTGTTCGGGCTGGCAGACGGACTCCGCCTCTTCGGCCGCCCGGCGCGGCGCTTCGACTCCGACCTGCCGGTGCTCATCCTGTCGGGAACCGACGACATCCTCGGCGGGGAGAAGAGCGCCCAGAAGCTCGCGGCGGCCTACCGGCGCGGAGGTCTGAGCGACGTGACGGTGCAGCTGTACCAGGATGCCCGCCACGAGGTTCTGCGAGAGACGAACCGCGACGAGGTCGTCGCCGACCTCCTCGCCTGGCTGGCCGCCCACCCCGCCTGACCCCGCCCCGCCTGACCCCGCGCGCCGATCGACACGCCAAAAGGTGCCGCTCCGGGCCCGGCCTACCGGCGACTTTCGGTGTTTCGACGACCAATGCGGACGCAGGGCGGGCGCGGGCCGGGCGCGGCTACGATGGGCACATGCACGGTGAATACAAAGTTCCTGGCGGCAAGCTCGTCGTGGTCGACCTCGACGTTCGTGACGGAGTGTTCGCCGACTTCCGGCTGGCGGGCGACTTCTTTCTCGAACCCGACAGTGCGCTCGGCGACATCAACCGGGCCGTGAACGGGCTCTCCGCCGACAGCGAGGCTTCCGCCATCGCCGCAGCGATCAAGGCGGCCCTGCCGAAGGACGCCACGATGCTCGGGTTCAGCGCCGAGGGCGTCGCTGTCGCGATCCGGCGTTCACTCGCCAAGGCGACGAGCTGGCGCGATTACGACTGGCAGGTCATCCACTCGAAAGCGGTTCCTCCGCTGATGCAGATGGCCCTCGACGAGGTTCTGGCCGTCGAGGTCGGCGAGGGTCGGCGGCAGCCCACCCTCCGCATCTGGGAGTGGGACTCGCCCGCCGTCGTCATCGGCAGCTTCCAGTCGCTGAAGAACGAGGTCGACCCCGACAACGCGGCGAAGTTCGGCTTCGATGTCGTGCGACGGGTGAGCGGTGGCGGCGCCATGTTCATGGAGGCCGGCTCGGTCGTCACCTATTCGATCTACGCCCCGGCCGATCTCGTTCAGGGCCTCAGCTTCGCCGACTCCTACGCCTTCCTCGACGAGTGGGTGCTGGTCGCTCTCAAGTCGCTCGGCATCGACGCCTCGTACGTGCCGCTGAACGACATCTCGAGCCCGAGCGGCAAGATCGGCGGGGCCGCCCAGAAGCGCCTCGGCAACGGCGCCGTGCTGCATCACGTCACGATGAGCTACGACATCGACGGCGAGAAGATGGTGCAGGTGCTGCGCATCGGCCGCGAGAAGATGAGCGACAAGGGCACCAAGTCGGCCGCCAAGCGGGTCGACCCGCTCCGCAGCCAGACCGGGCTCCCTCGGGCGGAGATCATCGACCGGATGATCGCCACGTTCACCTCGCTCTACGGCGCGACCACCGGCGACATCACCGATGACGAATACGCGAAGGCCGAAGCACTCGTCGAGA
This sequence comes from Subtercola sp. Z020, assembly GCF_002931235.1. GTDB lineage: Bacteria > Actinomycetota > Actinomycetes > Actinomycetales > Microbacteriaceae > Subtercola. The sequence goes on from NZ_PSTT01000103.1 coordinate 8,798, forward strand.
CGAAGTTCGGCACCCGCGAGTGGATCGAGCGCGTTCCCTGAGCAGCGGCGCCCCCCGGCGGCAGGCGCCCCCCCGGCGGCAGGCGCTACGCAGCGGCGGGCGGCCCGTTCTCGGCGGCGACCGGATCCATCCACATGATCTGCCAGGCGTGGCCGTCGGGGTCTTCGATGTCGCGCGAGTACATGAAGCCGTAGTCTTCGGGATCGCCGAGTTCTGCGCCGCCCGCGGCGACAGCCCTGGCGGCGAACGCGTCGACCTCCTCGCGTGAGTCGACGCCGAGGGAGTTCAGCACCTCGGCCGAACGCCGCGGGTCGACGACCTCCCGGTCGGTGAACGTCGAGAAGTACGGCTTCACCAGCAGCATCAGGTAGATCGAGTCTGACAGTCGGATGTTGGCGGCCTTCTCGTCGGAGAAGTTCGGGTTCACGGTGTAGCCGAGCGCCGTGTAGAACGATGTCGCCCGTTCGAGGTCTTCGACGGGCAGGTTCACGAAGATGTTGTTGGTGGCCATGGCATGCTCACTTTCGAATCGAGATGGTGAGTGATAGTCAACCATCAGCCTCCGACATCCGTAAAGAGCTCAGCCACGCTCCACGAGCTCGTGGTACTCCGGATGCACGTCGATCCAGTCCGCGACGAAGGGGCACTGCGGAACGACTTTCAGCTTCGAGTTGATTCGCACATCATCCAGAGCCCCCTTCACCAGGTTGCTGCCGAGCCCGTGCTTGCGACGGCTGGGGTCGACCTCGGTATGGGTGAAGACGATGGTCTGGCCGATGGTGCGGTAGTCGGCGAGCCCGGCTTCGCGGTCGTCGACGACGAGAACGTAACGGTGGTGATCGGCTTCGTGCCGGATGACAGTGCTCATTGCAGAGCGACACTACGCCGGGTGCCGGGGCCGTGCCAGTCGGCGCTCCGCAGCCTGCCAGAATGAGAGAATGCCCAGCCAGCCGCCCCCCGACCTTCCGGCAGCGGGCTCGACGGGCCGCGTCATCCATGCCGACAATCTCGACGTTCTGCCCACCCTGCCGAGCGGCTCGGCGACACTGATCTACCTCGATCCGCCGTTCAATACGGGGCGCGTGCAGCGTCGCCAGGGCACGACCGCGGTGCGCTCAGAAGCGGGAACCGGCTCGATCACGGGGTTCAAGGGCAACTCGTACGCGCGGATCAAGGGCGACCTGCTGCGCTACGACGACGCCTTCGAGAACTACTGGGAGTTCCTCGAGCCGAGGCTCGTCGAGGCCTGGCGGCTGCTCGCCGACGACGGCACGCTCTACCTGCACCTCGACTACCGAGAGGCGCACTACGCGAAGGTGCTGCTCGATGCGCTCTTCGGCCGGGAGAGTTTTCTGAACGAGATCATCTGGGCCTACGACTACGGAGCGAAGTCGAAGACGCGCTGGCCGACCAAGCACGACACGATTCTGGTCTACGTGAAGAACCCGGATGCCTACTTCTTCGACTCTGAGACTGTCGATCGTGAGCCCTACATGGCTCCCGGGTTGGTGACTGCCGAGCGGGCGGCGCGGGGCAAGCTGCCGACGGATGTCTGGTGGCACACGATCGTGTCGCCGACCGGCCGCGAGAAGACGGGGTACCCGACCCAGAAGCCCGAGGGTGTTCTGCGGCGCATCGTGCAGGCCTCGTCGCGGGAGGGCGATCTGGTGCTGGACTTCTTCGCCGGCAGTGGCACGACGGGGGCGGTTGCGTCAGCGCTCGGGCGCCGGTTTCTGCTGATCGAGCAGAACCCCGAGGCGATAGCGGTCATCCGCCGGCGCCTCCCGGCCGCCTCCTTCGAGTAGCGACCGCCTGGACGGGCGCTCCGACCGCCGAGACTGACGCCTGCGGGCGAGACCGACGGTTCTGTGTGTCGGTCTCGCCCGCAGCGGTCCGTCTCGGCTCAGGCGCGCGAGTCAGGCGCCGTGCTTGGGGTGGTGCTGAGCGGGCTCGCCGCCCGTGGCGACACCGATGCCGGTGTGGCGGGCTCCGACGGTCGTGTCGGCGACTCCAGCCGAGACGACACCGGTTCCGGATGCCCGCTCCGCACCGCCCCGGTCACCTCCGTCGCTCGTGCCGGGCTCGATCATCGCGCCCGTGGCGTTGGCGGCGCTCAGCGCTTCCGCGGCCACGGCATCGGCCGCGGCATCCAGATCGCTCGCCTCCTGCATGGCCGACTTCTGACGGAGCGGCGGCGCCTTCAGGAAGATGGCCAGCACGAACGCGACCGTGACGACCGCCATCGTGATCCAGAACACCGATGCGATAGCGTACGAGAACCCGCTGAGGAACGGGAACGCGAGACGCGGGTCGATCACGTTGAGGAAGGACGTGTCACCGTTCAGCGCGTTGCTGATCGCCGAGAAGTCCTGCGTCTGGATCCAGCCGAGGATCTGCGTGTTCGCCGGGTTGCCGACGACGGCCGGGTCCTGCCCGGCAGCCGCGATTCCGGCCTGCGTCGAGGGAACCGCGAAGGCATCGGTGACCGTCTGCGGCAGGCGCGTGAAGATGAACGAGAACACCACGGCGGTGCCGAGCGTTCCACCGATCTGCCGGAAGAACGTCGACGCACTCGTCGCCACACCGATGTCACGCGGGCCGACCGAGTTCTGCGAGGCGATCGTCAGCGTCTGCATCATCTGGCCGAGACCCAGCCCGATGATGAACATCCCGATCATGACGTACCAGATCTGGGTGTCGACCTTCAGGAAGGTCATGATGAAGAACCCGACGGCCATCAGAGCCGTACCGATGACGGGGAACTTCTTGTACCGGCCGGTGCGGGCGATGAGCTGGCCGCTCACGATCGAGGCGGTCATCAGGCCGAGGATCATCGGCAGCATCAGGAAGCCCGACTCGGTCGGCGTCGCGCCCTTCACCAGCTGCAGGTAGAGCGGCAGGGTGAGCAGCGCGCCGAACATGCCGAACCCGACGAGCACGCCGAGCACGGTGGCCACAGAGAACGTCGACGACTTGAACAGCTTGAGCGGGATGAGTGCGTCGTCGCCCATGCGGCTCTCGACGAAGAGGAAGGCGGCGATGCCGACGGCGGACATGATGTAGCAGAGCCACGCCCCACCCGAACCCCAGCCCCATTCGCGACCCTGTTCGGCGATCAGCAGCAGGGGAACCAGCGCGAGGATGACGGTCGCGGCACCCCACCAGTCGATGCGCACGCCCGGGCGCTTCGTGAACGGGAGGTGCAGGTAGCGGAGAACGACGGCCAGGGCGACGACGCCGATGGGGAGGTTGATCAGGAAGACCCAGCGCCAACCGGTGATGAAGATGATCTCGGGCGCACCCGACAGCAGGCCGCCGAGCAGCGGGCCGATGACACTCGCGATGCCGAAGGTGGCGAGGAAGTAGCCCTGGTACTTGGCGCGTTCGCGCGGGGCGAGCATGTCACCCATGATCGCGAGCGGCAGCGCCATCAGGCCACCGGCACCGAGGCCCTGGATGCCACGGAAGACGGCCAGCTCGTACATCGAGGTCGAGAGGCCGGAGAGCAGCGAGCCGATCAAGAAGATGACGATCGCGATGATGAACAGGGGTCGGCGGCCGAAGATGTCGCTGAGCTTGCCGTAGATCGGCGTCGAGATGGTGGAGAGAATGAGGTAGGCCGTCGTGACCCAGGCCTGCAGGCTGAGCCCGTCGAGGTCGTCGGCGATGGTTCGCATCGAGGTGCCGACGATGGTCTGGTCGAGGGCGGAGAGGAACATTCCGGCGATCAGAGCGAAGATGATCACGAGGATCTGGCGGTGTGTCATGACGCCGCCGGCATCCTTGATCGACTGCGCGCGGGCCTGGCCGGCGCTGGTGGTTCGTGACATGAGTGTCCTGAGGTGTGAAGAGGTGGATGCGGCGGCCGGTGGGTGCGCGCGGGCTACTTCTGCGAAAGTTTGCGGAGACTGCAAAGTTACACCCGGCGAAACCTTCGTGCAAGACAGCAGCTTTTTACCCTCTCGGGCTTGCAATTGCAACCCGATCGAGCGCGGAGGTTATTCATAGGAATACGTGTTGTTCTTAAAGGGTGACAATTACTACGCGACGCTCGTTCATTGCACTGGCCGCCGGGGCCGGCTTCCTGGCCCTCACAGGATGCACTGCCGTGAACGCGTTCGGTGAATCGGCCTCGATGCCCGTCACCTCTGCTGCTCCCGCTCCGTCGGTCACGGCTGCGAGTGTCACGACCGGGTCTCTGGCCGGCGGTACTGCCGTGAGCCTCGCCGGGCAGGGGCTCGGCAGCGTGGTCAGCGTGTCGGTCGGCGGCGTGCCCGCGACATCCGTTGCCATCGACGGCGAGGGCACCGTGACGTTCGTGACCCCGCCCGCCGCCGACTACCAGCCGGCCGCCGCTGCGCTCAGCCTCGCGAACGCAGACGGAACGGTGGTCGACACCGGCCAGACGTTCACCTACACCGCGGTCACGCCTGTCGATCAGCAGATGCAGTACGCGTTCGCGCACTGGAAGGACTACAACCTCGCCGACTGGAGCGTCTTCAGCGACAACGACTGCGGCAACTTCGTGAACCAGACCCTCGTCGCCCGCGGCTGGGAGCAGAACGACGACTGGTACAGCAACTACGGCTCGGGCGGCGACTACAGCTACAGCTGGATCCGCGGCAACGAGATGGACGACTACCTCGACTCACGGCCCGAGACGACGCGCCTCGAGCTCTCTGACCGGGCGTCGCTCAAGATCGGCGACGTGGTGATGTTCGACTGGGATCCGCAGAACGACAACGGGGTGGACCACACGATGCTGGTGTCGCGGGTCGACAGGAACGCCGACGGAAGTGTCTCGGTGAAGATGGTCGGCCACACGGTCGACGCGCAGTACCGCGACCTCGACACGGCGATCACGGTCGAGAACCCGGGCGGAACGGCGCACTTCTACAGCATCGCGTAATCTGCTGCCCCTACACTGGGCGGGTGCCGAACGACCTGCCTCCTGCCCGCCCCCGAAGCCCTGAGCAGGTCTCCGGTTCTGGTCGTGCTGCGCAGCGGGTTCTGGATGCCCGTCAGGGCCGCTTCCGTCGCCGCCGCGTTCTGGCGGCTGCGCTGATCGTCGTCGTGGTGGCGGTCTTCGTCGCCGGCACGGTCGTCGCGCTGAGCGTCGCGGCCCACCAGTTCGGCCCCGGAGCGGCCGCCGCGGGGCTGCAGACTGCGCCGGCGTCGCTCGGGGCCGGTGCCTTGCCGACGGCTTCGGCCACCTCCGCTGCGCCCACTGCGCCCGCGGCCGCGCCCGTTTCGCCGACCGCCGCGCCCGTTTCGCCCGCGCCCTCTGCGCCGCCCGTACCGCCCGGCCCGCCCGCGCCTCCCGCGTTCGACAAGGCGGCGAACTCGGTCGACGACCCGAACAGCATCTGGGTCGTCGTGAACAAGCTGCGCCCGATCGCGAACGGCGCGGATTTCGTTCCGCCCGGCAACGCCGCTATTCCCGGTGACCTGCACAATCCGTGGGGGCAGTCCCTCCGGCCCGAGACGATTGCGGCCCTCGAGGCGATGGCGGCGGCCGACCACGCGGAGGTCGGAACCTCACTCGTCGCTGAGAGCGGCTACCGCTCGTTCGCGTCGCAGACCCGGGCGTACGGAAACTACGTAAGCAGCCTCGGGCAGGCTGGGGCTGACGCGACCAGTGCCCGCCCGGGGTTCAGCGAGCACCAGACGGGGCTCGCCGTCGACATCCTCGACTCGGGAACCAGCTGCGACCTCGACAGCCCCTGCTTCGGAAGCTCGCCGTCGGGAGTGTGGCTGGCGGCGAACGCCTACCGCTTCGGCTTCATCCTGCGGTACCCCGCCGACAAGACCGCGGTGACCGGCTATGAGTACGAGCCCTGGCACTTCCGGTACGTCGGCACCGACCTCGCCACCGAGATGCACGCGACCGGCGTCACGACGCTGGAGGAGTTCTTCGGCCTCCCCGCCGCCCCCGACTACGCGCCCTGACCCCTCGCCCGAGCGGCGCTCTGAGGCCGTTCGGGCCCGGCGGGCATTCCGGCCGTGCCCACCCAGCCCGGCGGGCATATGCCTCGCCAGGTGTCCCCGCCGAGCGCGGGACTCGGCTCTGGCGCCGCGTGCGCCGCGTGCGCCGCGTGCGCCTCGCCAGGTGTCCCCGCCGAGCGCGCGGCACGACCTAGGCGCCGAGTGCGCCGTCGACGATGACCTTCGCCTCTGCCTGCACCTCCTTGAGGTGGTCGGCCCCGAGGAACGACTCCGCATAGATCTTGTACACGTCTTCGGTGCCCGAGGGGCGCGCGGCGAACCAGGCGTGCTCGGTGACGACCTTGACGCCGCCGACGGGAGCGTCGTTGCCGGGTGCCCTGCTCAGCTTGGCGACGATCTCGTCGCCGGCGAGCGTCGAGGCGGGGATATCGTCTCCGTCGAGCTTCGCGAGCTGCGCCTTCTGCGCCTTCGACGCTGCAGCATCGATGCGCTCGTAGACGGGGTCACCGAACTCGGCGACCAGGTCGGCGTAGTGCTGCGACGGCGTCTTGCCGGTCACCGCGAGGATCTCGGAGGCCAGCAGCGCGAGGATGATGCCGTCTTTGTCCGTCGTCCACACCGTGCCGTCGAAGCGGAGGAAGGAGGCTCCCGCAGACTCCTCGCCGCCGAAGGCCACACTTCCGTCGATCAGCCCGGGAACGAACCACTTGAACCCGACCGGCACCTCCCAGAGCCGTCGGCCGAGCGATTCGGCGACCCGGTCGATCATGCTCGATGAGACGAGGGTCTTGCCGATCGCGGCATCCGGGCGCCACGAGGTGCGATTGCCGTAGAGGTACTGGATCGCAACCGCGAGGTAGTGGTTCGGGTTCATGATGCCGGCGTCGGGGGTGACGACGCCGTGCCGGTCGGCATCCGCATCGTTGCCGGTGGAGATGTCGTAGTCGTGACGGCGCTCGACCAGCGAGGCCATGGCATAGGGCGAGGAGCAGTCCATGCGGATCTTGCCGTCCCAGTCGAGCGTCATGAACGCCCACTGCGGGTCGACGGTCGTATTGACGACCTCGAGGTTCAGCCCGAAGCGTTCGCCGATCAGCGCCCAGTAGTCGACGCTCGCCCCGCCGAGCGGGTCGGCGCCGATGTGGATGCCCGACTTGGCGATCTTGTCGAGATCGATGACGCTCGGCAGATCGGCAACGTAGTGCTCGCGGAAGTCGTACGTGTCGCTCGGCGTCGCCTCGCCCCGCAGCACCTCCGTGAGGCCGCCCTCGATGAGCTCGTTCGCACGGGCGGCGATCCAGCCGGTCGCGTCGGAGTCGGCCGGACCGCCGTGCGGGGGGTTGTACTTGAAGCCACCGTCTCGCGGCGGGTTGTGGCTCGGCGTGATGACGATGCCGTCGGCCTGGTCGGAGTGCCCCGACGCCGGATTGTTGTAGCGGAGGATCGCGTGCGACACGGCGGGCGTGGGCGTGTAGCTGTCGCGGGAGTCGGTCCACACCGTGACGTGGTTCGCGTTCAGCACCTCGAGCGCGGTGTTCTCGGCGGGCTTCGACAGCCCGTGGGTGTCGCGCCCGATGAACAGCGGGCCGGTGATGCCCTGCAGCGCCCGGTACTCCACGATCGCCTGCGTGATGGCGAGGATGTGGTTCTCGTTGAAGGCGGTGTCGAGCGACGACCCGCGGTGCCCGCTCGTGCCGAAGATGACCTTCTGCTCCGGGTTGCTGACATCGGGCTTCAGGTCGTAGTACGACGACACCAGGGCATCGATGTCGACAAGGTCTTCGGGGAGGGCCTGCAGCCCGGCGCGCTCGTTCATGCCTTCATCTTGGCATCCGTGACCATCGCCCGGGGAGCTCTTGCGTCATCTGTGCAAAAGTGGTCCCCTCCCCCCACTGGGGAGGAGAAGACCACCTTGCTCAGCAGTTCTGCCGGGGCTACATGTCGCCAGAGACCGCGGGGTCGGAGACGGTCAGGTCGACCGCCCGCAGCTCAGACGCGCCTTCGCCCGTCACCTTCACCACGAAGTGGTAGTCGCCGGCCTTCGTCGGTGTCCCCGAGATCGTGCCGGTTCCCTGGTCGACCTTCAGCCCGGCGGGCAGCCGCCCCGTTGTGACCTCGAACTTGGCCGAGGCTCCCTGCATGGCCGCGAGAACGTACTGGTACGGCTTGCCGAGCAGGGCTGTCGGGGGCTCATCGCTCGTGACGTGGATCGTGGCGGTCGCCTGTTCGCCGGCCTGTCCGGCCGGTCCCACCAGGTGGTAGGTGAAGGTCACGTCACCGGTGAAGGCCGCCTGCGGCTCGAAGCGGAACGACCCGTCGGGCGCAGCGGTGACCGTGCCGACGGCAGGGTGGTCGTCGACCACGACGTTCCAGTCGTCACGCCCGCTGGCGAACAGATCGTTCGCTGCGACGCCGTGCGCCGCATCGACGGCGAGTGTCGAGTCGGCTGCGACGCTGTACTCGTCGTTCGCCGAGACAGCGCTGCCTCCCACTCTCAGATGGATGGCCGTCGGCGGGCTCGCGACGCCGGCCCCGTTCTCGGTGTAGACGTAGATCGTGTCGTCGCCCACGAATGTGCTGGTCGGTGGGGTGTACCGGATCTCGTTCGAGGAGATCGTGAATGTGCCCGCGCCACGTTCGTTGCCGGTCCACGCCTTCAGGTCAGTCGACGCCTGCACGTGGCAGAGCACGCCCCAGAGAGTCGTCGGTGCCGATCCGATCGCTGCGACGGACTTTCCGTCAGCCGTTCCGGGGTCGGTGCAGACCGGTGCGGCTGGCCGCACGTCGACGTGAGCGCCGGCGGTCGCGCCATTCGCATCGGCGGCGACCACGGCCTGGCTGAGGGCCTGGACGGTGAAGTGCAGGCGCGCAGTGGCGACGTCCCCTGCGTTCATGTGCGGGATGAGGTAGCTCACGTATTCGTCCGTCTGGGTGCCGAAGCGCATCCAGTCGCTCGGGATCGAGTCCACGACTGCGGCGCTCAGTCCGGAGATCTTCAGGCGAACCAGCGTCGACCCGGCCGTCGAAGCACGAACGGTGAGGGTGTAGTCGGCGCGCCCGCCCGGGGCCGTCACCTCTGTGGGTGTGATCGTCGACGAGGTGGTGACGGTGTTCGCCGGCTCCATGTCATCAGCGGAGGGCGACTCCGTCGTCAGGAACCCGCGGGAGGTTCCGAGGTACGTGCCGATGTTGCCGTAGCCCTTACCGTCGTTCTTGTACCAGGAGACCTGGGGAACATTGAGTTGACCTGAACTCGAGTAGGTGTACATGGCTTCCGCTGTGTACTTCGTGAAGACGACAGTTGTCTTGAAGCAGCCGAGGCTCGTGACGCACTCGATCGTGTCGTCTTCCACCCAGCTGAGGACGCTGCCCCGGTTCGACTCCGACTTCAGCTGGGACAGCGAGGCATTGTCTATACCCGGGAGGGGCGTCTGGGCCGTCGACCTCGTGCACAGGTTCGACCCGTTGGGGGAAGGCATGCAGTTGTAGCCAGAGTCAGACGAGGGGAACAGCCGCTTGTTGTTGAGAACCTCCCATGGGCTGAAATCCTTTGTGTCGGTGAACATCTGCTTGTCGTAGCCCCAGTACGACCCGCCTTCAGGGGTGCCGGAAGCCCCACCCGTAGAACCGCGGTACCCGCAGGTGTGTTCGGGTATCAGGCCTCCGATGACGGCGTCAGTCATTTTGCAGGCCAGCGGCTGATGGTTCAGGGCGCCGGCGGCCGAGGCCGATGAGGCGCCGCCCGCTGCAACCAGGCCGGACCCCAGCAGCAGAGCTATGACAGGCGCGACCACCGACTTCGACAACTTCATGATGGAATTCCTCTTTCTATCGTGCGTGAGCAGAGCTGGGAACGCTGAGATATGTGTTGTGTTCCTGAAGAGGGAGAGCGGCGGTGAGGCATTTCATTACGCGAAGGCCGCAAAGTTCAGCGAAACGTAAGGTTCGCGGGCGCCTTTGCCGTATTCCTGTACCGCGAACGGGGGGTAAGACCCGCCGCGGCAGCCGCGGGCTAGGCTCGGGGCATGGCAGACAGCACGCCCGCAGACAGCGCAGCCGCGACATCCGGCGCCGCGAAAGCGACCTACAGCTACCTCGGCCCGACGGGCACCTTCACCGAGGCCGCCCTCGCGCAGGTGCCCGAGGCGGCTGGCCAGAACTGGCGGAGCGTCAACAACGTGGGTGAGGCGCTCGACGACGTGACGTCGGGCCGCAGCATCGCCGCCATGATCGCGATCGAGAACTCGGTCGAGGGCGGCGTCAGCGCCACGCAGGACGCGCTGGCGAGCATCCCGAACCTCCGCATCGTAGGGGAGTACCTGGTCAGGGTGCAGTTCGCGCTCGTCGCGCGGCCGGGCATCGAGCTGAAAGACGTGCACGTCGTGAACGCGCACCCCGTCGCGTACGCGCAGTGCAGGGGCTGGCTCGAGGCGAACCTGCCCTCGCACGGCCACATCCCGTCGACCTCGAACGTGGCGAGCGCGCTCAGCCTCTTCGACAGCGACCTGGCGGATGCCGCGATCGCCCCGCCCCGCATCGTCGAACACCACGAGCTGAACACGCTGGCCACCGACATCGGCGACAACCACAATGCGGTCACCCGGTTCGTGCTGGTCAGCCGGGCCGCCGCGCTGCCGCAGCCGACGGGGGCGGACAAGACGAGCATCATCGCCGAGCTCCCCGCCGACCGCTCGGGCGCGCTGCTCGAACTGCTCGAGCAGTTCTCGACGCGCGGGGTCAACCTCAGCCTGCTGCAGTCCCGCCCCATCGGCGATGCTCTCGGGCGCTACCGGTTCATCATCGATGCCGACGGCCACATTCTCGACGAGCGCGTGGCGGATGCGATGCTCGGCGTGCGCCGGTTCAGTCCGCGCGTCATCTTCCTGGGGTCGTATCCGCGGGCGGACCAGGCTCAGATCGAGTACGTCGACCGCTACGACGACGAGGTCTTCATCGAGGCGCGCGACTGGCTGCGGTCGCTGGTCTCGGGCGAACCCGAGGTCTCCCCCGAGTAGCCGCCGGCTCTGGATGCCGCGGGCCGCCGCCGCCCGCCGCGCGGCATCCGGAGCCTAGACGCGCACCCGCAGCGCGCCGGGGTCGACCCAGATGTGCAGAAGCGACGCCTCGCCGAACTCGTCGCCGTCGAGCTGGATCTGCTGCGGCTCGTCGAGCCTCAGCCGCAGATCGGTGCCCTGCGCGTACACCACGTCTTTGACGTCGGGCGAGATCTCGATGAGGCGCCGGCCCGCCGCCGACTTCGCGAGCACCCCGTTCTCGATCGTCACCTTGTTCCACGCGCGGATCCAGCCGAACGGCCCCTTCGGGCGCAGCGCCATGAAGTCGAGCACCCCGTCGTCGGGCTTCGCGTCGGGCATGAGCAGGATGCCGCCGGGCAGCAGCCCGCAGTTGCCCGCCATCACCGAGTGCGACGAGACGTCGCGCCACGGCTCCTCCCCGTCGATCGACACCGACATGGTGATGGAGTGAAGCTCGGGCAGCGCGCGCAGGCCGCCATCGACGTAGGCGAGCCAACCGACAGCTTTCTTGAGCTTCGAGTTGGTGTTCGCGATCATCTTGGCATCGATGCCGAGACCGGCGATGACGAGAAAGACGTGGGTCGAGCTGGCGGGCTCGGCAGGCGAGTCGGCTCCGGATGCCGCGGCGGCACCCGCGGGCCGCGTGATCTCGATCAGCCCGAGGTCGATGTCGCGGTCGTACCCCGTGAACATCAGCCCGATGCCCTCGTCGAAGTCCATCGTGAGGTCGAGGTTGCGGGCAAGCAGGTTTCCGGTTCCCGACGGCAGCAGCGCAAGCGGCACGCCCGAACCGCGCAGCGCCTCCGCGACGGCGCGCACCGTTCCGTCGCCGCCGGCGGCCATGACGACGTCGGCTCCCGCAGCGATCGCGGCTGCGGTCACGTGCTGTCCGGCATCCAGAGCCGTCGTCTCGTACCAGAACGTCTCACCCCAGCCGGCCGCAGCGGCTCGGCGTTCGACAGCTTCCCGCAGCTTCGACCCCTCGACCTTGATCGGATTGAACACGACGGCAGCACGTCTGCCTGCAGGCCCGGCCTCTTCTCGGGAATGCTCTGCGACGGCCACAAGTCATAGGGTAGGGCATCGCTAAGATTGTGCAGGTGATCGATCCTGTACTCCTGCGCGAGAATCCCGAGCTCATCCGCCAGTCCCAGGCTGCCCGCGGTGACTCGGTCGAGCTGGTCGACCTGGCCCTCACGGCCGACACCGAGCGCCGAACCGCGATCGGCGAGTACGAGAACCTGCGAGCGTCGCAGAACGCTTTCGGCAAGAAGGTCGCCGCGGCTCCCAAAGACGAGAAGAAGGCCCTAGTCGCCGAGGCCCAGACCCTGGCCGCGAGCGTCAAAGAGGCGAACCAGCGGGTTCAGGATGCCGAACTGAGCTTCAGCGGGCTCGTCGGCGCCATCGCGAACCCCGTTCTTCCCGGCGTGCCCTCCGGCGGCGAGGAGAACTTCGTCACCCTGCGCGAGGTCGGAACCCGCCCGGACTTCGACTTCGAACCCCGCGACCACGTCGAGATCGCCGAGTTGATCGGGGCATTCGACCTGCAGCGCGGTGCGAAGGTCAGCGGCGCGCGCTTCTACTTCCTCACCGGCATCGGTGCCCGCCTCGAGATCGCGCTGATGAACCTGGCGCTCGAGAAGGCGATCGCGAACGGCTTCACGCCGATGATCACGCCGACCCTGGTGCGCCCCGAGATCATGCGCGGCACCGGCTTTCTCGGCGAGCATGCCGACGAGATCTACTACCTGCCGGCCGACGACCTCTACCTCACGGGCACGAGCGAGGTCGCGCTCGCGGGGTTCCACTCCGACGAGATCCTCGACCTCACCGACGGGCCGTACCGCTACGCCGGCTGGTCGACCTGCTACCGGCGCGAGGCCGGCTCGGGCGGAAAGGACACCCGCGGCATCCTGCGCGTTCACCAGTTCAACAAGCTCGAGATGTTCTCGTACGTGCTGCCCGAAGACGCCGAAGCCGAACACCTGCGTCTCGTCGGCTACCAGGAGGAGTTGCTCACCTCGCTCGGCCTCAACTACCGCGTGATCGACGTCGCTGCGGGCGACCTCGGCTCGTCGGCCGCGCGAAAGTACGACATCGAGGCGTGGGTGCCCACGCAGGGCACGTTCCGCGAGCTCACGTCGACGTCGAACTGCACCACGTACCAGGCGCGGCGACTGGATGCCCGCTACCGCACCGAATCGGGCAAGACCGCTCCCGTGGCGACGCTGAACGGCACGTTCGCGACCACCCGCTGGCTCGTCGCGCTGCTCGAGACGCACCAGCGGGCCGACGGATCGGTGCGGGTGCCCGAGGTGCTGCGCCCCTACCTCGGTGGGCTCGAGGTCATCGAGCCGCTGAACGGGCGGCGGGCGTGAGCGGCGTGGGTGGGATCGGCGGCGTGGGTGGAGTTCGCGGCAAGGGCGGGGCTGATGGCGTGAGCGACGAGGGTGCCGTGGGCGACATCCCGTTCGGCGATGCCGACGAGGCGGCGGCCGAGGCTGCGGGCGTGAGCGGTTCGGGCGAGGTTCCGATGGTCGACGACGCCGGGCTGGTCGACGCCGACCCCGAAGAACCCGACTTCGCGGCGCGCCCCGGCCAGCTCGACCTGCCGAGAGACGCCGTCGCCGACGCGCCGGGCTCTGCCGGGCATCCGGAGACCAACCCGACGAACCCCGAGCGCTGGCTCGTCGCGCTCGACATCGACGGAACGATCCTGCACGAAGACGGCTCGATCTCCGACGCCGTCGTCGACCAGGTCGCGCGCCTGACCGGCCTCGGCCACGAGGTGATGCTCGCCACCGGCCGCTCCGTCGCCTCGACCCTGCCGGTGCTCGACCTGCTCGGCATCGCGCCGACCTACGTCGTCTGCTCGAACGGGGCCATCACGATGCAGCGGGATGCGGATGCCCCACTGGGCTATCGGCGTGAGATCGTCGAGACGTTCAACCCCGGTGCGGTGTTGCGGCAGATCCAGGCGCACCTGCCGAACGGGCGGTTCGCGGTGGAGGATGCGGACGGCTACTTCCGCTACACCGGCGACTTCCCCGACGCAGTGAACTCGATCGGCGGCGAGGCGGTGCCGTTCGACGAGCTGCTCGACATCGAGGCGACGCGCGTCGTCGTCATCTCGCCCGGGCACGACATGGAGGACTTCCTGTCGATCGTCGAGACGATGGGCCTGCACCGCGTCTCGTACTCGGTCGGCTGGACGGCCTGGCTCGACATCGCGCCCGACGGCGTCAACAAGTCGACCTCGATGGAGCGCGTGCGGCAGCTGCTCGGCATCCCCTCGTCGCGTGTACTGGCGGCCGGCGACGGCCGCAACGACATCGAGATGCTGACCTGGGCCGCGGTCTCGGGCCGCGCTGTCGCGATGGGCCAGGCGCCAGACGACGTGCGCGAGGTCGCGACAGAGGTGACGTCGTCGATCCACGACGATGGTCTGGCGAAGGCGCTCGCGACCCTGCGCTGAGGCTGGGACTCCGGGTTGTGGGTTGCTCAGTTAATGAGCTAATCTCACGATCATGCCTCTTGCGTCCCGATTCTCTGTTCCTGTCGTCACCGTCTGTCTCGCCCTCGTTGCCTCCGGTCTGGTGATCGGAGCTGGGTCGGCCACGGCGGCGCCTGTCTCCAGCGACCCTCTCGTAACGCTCGCCGCTGGCAGCAGCCCACGTTCGATAGCAGTAGGCGCAGGGGGAGAGTTCTTCACGGCGAATTTCGGCTCGAGCGTCGTCGCAGCCTTCACCTCTGACGGTGTCTTCGAGCCCCTGAGATCGGTGCCGATGCCAGCGGGATCGCACCCGATCGATGTGGCCGTGGACTCGAAGGGTACAGTTTGGAGCGCGAACATCGACGGCCATTCAGTCGGGTCGTTCGTACCCGGGACCGTGATGCTGACTGTGTTCGATCTGGGTGTAGGTGTGGGGCCGGAGGCGGTTGCTGTCGGGCCGAATGACATCGTCTACACGGCGAACGGCTCAGCCAACACGATCTCGAAGATCGAGAGGATGGGGGCGGGCTTCGTCACCACTGCGAAGTTCGCCGAGCTGGTCGGCGCGCAGCCTCTGGCGCTCGCGATTGACGCCGCGGGCGACATCTACACCGCCAACACCAACAACGGCACCGTCTCGAAAGTCTCCGCAGTCGGTCGAGTCATCGACGTCTTCGCGAAGCTGCCGGCCGGCGGCCACCCTGACGCGATTGCGATCGACAGCCACGGGATGCTCTACGTGGCCGACACCGACCACGACTCGGTCGTCAAGATCGATCCGTCGAAGCCGCTTGCAACCAACATCATCGCCACGTACCAGCTCGCTGCAGGGGCGAAGCCCTTCGGTCTGACCGTGGATGCTCGCGACAACGTGTACGTCACGAACCGTGCAACGAGCACGGTCGACGTGATCCCGGATGGCGCCACCGTCGCGACCACGATCCAGACGATGCCGGTCGGATCGGGTCTGACGGGGATCACCGTCTCGCCGGCGAACGTGCTGCTGACCACGAGCTTCGCGCGCGCTGTGGTGTCGTCGCTTGACCTCACCACGGTGCTGACGCTGACGAAGCCGGTCGCCGATGTCGACCTCGGTGCCAGTGTCTCGGGCTCCTTCACCGCGACCGGAGTCGACCCTCTCACGTTCTCGTCGGCCGACCTACCGGCGTGGCTGACCCTGAACCCCACGACCGGCGCGTTCACGGGCACCCCGCCGACCTCGGGACCGGTGTCGTTCTCCGTGGTGGCGAACAGCCTCGTGGGTGCGAGCAATCCCGTGACGGTCTCCTTCACCGTCATCGGTGCGGCCCCGACCGCAACCCCGACGCCGACGTCGACCCCCGGCCAGACGACACCGCCGACGACCGTGCCGGGAACGGGTGGCGGCGGCTCGACGGGCGGTTCCGCGGGGGGAGGGTCGGGTTCGGGTTCGACAAGTGGCCGGGGCGGCTCGACCGGGTCGCTCGCCCACACCGGCGCTGACGCGGGTGGCGCGGTCGGGCTCGTCGGCAGCGGGCTGGGTCTCGTGGCGCTCGGCATCGTCGTGGGAGTGCGGCGTCGGCGTCGCACGGTCTGAGCCGCCGGTCGACCAGCTGGCCGACGCGGCCGACCCTCCAGCCGACCCGCGTCGGTACATCGGATGGTCCATCAGTCAGTCGTTCCGATGGTCCATCCGTCGATCGATGACCGGAACAGGGGGTCGGTTATGCTGGGGGAGTCGGCGCGCGCGTGCGCGGTGCCGGCAGGGAGGGCTGTCCGAGCGGCCGATGGAGCCAGTCTTGAAAACTGGTGGGCAGAAATGTCTCGCGAGTTCGAATCTCGCGCCCTCCGCAGATGGTCGGGGTGCCCCGCAGGGCCGTTGTTGTGTTCGGTGCCCGGGCGAGTAGGCTGCGGCCATGACGGCAGCCCGGCTCAACTCTGCTCTGCAGCGAGTGCTCACGTGGGTCTACGTGGGGTTTGCGGCAGCAATTTTCGTCGCAGGGATCGTCAAGCTGCTGAATGGCGACAACATCGGGTGGCTGCTTCTGCTCTTCGCGCCGATCACCGTTCTGATCGGACATGTGCGGGTCGCACGCATTCGGGCCCAGCGCGCGAAACCCTCTGAGCTCCCCTAGCGCGGGTGGGGGGGCCTTATGTGGCGGAGCGATGGCGAGGAGGTCGGCGTGGGCGTGACGGGGATCGGTGGGCTGTTCATCCGGAGTCGGGATCCGGAGGCGCGGGCGGCGTGGTACCGGGAGCACCTCGGCGTCGGGCTCGGCCCGGGCGGGAGCTGGGCGCAGGAGGCGGGCGAGACGGTGTTCGCGCCGTTCCCGCGAGACAGCGACTACTTCGCCGCCGATCAGGCCTTCATGCTGAACCTCAGAGTGACGGCCCTCGACGCTCTGGTCGCAGAACTGGAGGCCGCGGGGATCGCCGTCGAGCGGCGCAACGAGTGGGATGCGGGCGGCTACTGGCGCTTTGCGCGCATCCTTGACCCCGAGGGGCTGCCGATCGAGCTCTGGGAGCCGGGCGCCTGACCCGCAGCAGCCGCCTGACCCGCAGCGGTCACCGGGGCGCTCGCCGCGGCCCGCTCGAGCGGCACCAGCGACAGCACGACGCCGGCCGCGAGTGCGCCCAACGCGCCGACGGCCATGTCGCCGATCGTGTCGTTGTACTCCACGAAGATGGCCGAGCTGATGAAGGCGTGGCCGAACCACTCCACCATCTCCCAGAGCGCGCTGACGGCGAGGCCGAACGCGGTCGTGAGAACGATTCCGGTGGCGAGGGTGAAGCGGGTTCCGTCGGGTGATGGATGCCCGGCCGGGTGCGCCAGCACCCCGACCTGGGCGAGCAGCAGGTAGACCATGGCCGCGATCACTCCCGTGCAGGCGATGTGCACGGGGATGTCCCACCACCGCACGCTCGTGTAGAGGTCGAGCACGTTGCTCCAGCCGGCGACCAGCAGCAGCACGCAGAACACGATGTCGAAGGCGGGGCGGGCTCCCACGAACCGCGGCAGCAGCAGACCGGGGAGGAGGAAGGCGAGCACGCCGGCATCCGTCGCCTGGAAGAAGGCCGCCGCAACGATGACGCTGACCAGGCCGATCACGCGGAGGGCATCGGCGACATATTCGGACCCTCCGTGCGGCCGGCGCAGGAAGTTCTCGATCACGACGCGCCGTCGGGGGTCGGCAGGGTGATGACCGCCTGCACCGGCATGTGGTCAGACGCCCACACCCCGCCCGGGCGCGCGGTGTTGATGCCGATGCGCGAGACGTCGACGCCGCGCGACACCACGATCCAGTCGATGCGTTTGCGGTCGCGCCGCGGGTCGCGGTAGTTCGGGAAGGTGCCGAACTCGGCGGTGAGGCGCGTGTGGGCCGCACCCCAGGCATCCTGCAGTCCGCCGCCCTTCAGCAGCGCGGTCAGCGGTGCCGTGTCTTCGCCGCTGTTGAAGTCGCCCGTGATCACGGCGGGCAGCGGCTGGGCCTCGACCAGCGCGCGCAGGGCGTCGGCTGCCCGCACCCGCGACCGGCGCGACATGTTGTCGAGGTGCGTGTTGATCGCGAGGAACCGGATGCCGGTGGCCCGGTCCCGGAACGTCGCCCTCACCAGTTCGCGCGGCGTGATGTTGCCCCACGACCGCGATCCGGGGACGTCGGGTGTGTCGGAGAGCGCCTGCTGCTGCCAGTCGAGCAGTTCGAGCCGGGCGGAGTCGAAGAAGAGCGGAGTGCCCTCCCCCTGCCCGTTCGCATCGCGACCGTGGCCGAGGCGGGTGTAACCGGCACCGAGTGCGCCGCGGAGGAACCTGTCCTGGTCGGCCAGCGCCTCCTGGGTGCCGAGCAGATGGGGGCGCTCTGCATCGAGCAGCGCGGCGACGGCCGGGGCCCTGCCCGCCCAGCGATCGGCGGTGCGCGGCCCGATCGGGGGCATGCGCCGCCGGATGTTGAAGGTCGCGACGTGGAGGAACGGGGCCTGTACCGGCCCGATCATCGGCAGCGCTGTCATGGGTCAACCCTATGGGCGCTGTGGCTGGCGAACCGCTGAGAGCCCCACCGGCTCGCCGACGCCGCGAATCCGGCCGACGCTCCGAACCCCGCCGACGCCGCGAACCCCACCGGCGCGCACGCCGATGGACGACTACCCGAGCCGCCCCGGGCCCGCAAGGCGCCCCGAGAAATGCTCGCAGCCGTTACGATGCTCTGAAGCGGGTGTCTCGGTCACCCGCTGTCTGCCGGTGAACTCCGCAGCCCGAGCACCCCGGAGAGTTGACGACGATGGCAGGCGCACGCGAGGTTCCCGTCGACAAAGTGCTGGGTGGCCGGTACCGGCTCGACGAGGCCATCGGCCAGGGCGGCATGGCGACCGTCTTCCGCGCGCGCGACGAAGTGCTCGGTCGGGATGTCGCGGTCAAACTCTTTCACAACAGTGCTGTCGAGGCGGGCCGCCAGGAGGGTGAGCTCGCCGTGCTCTCGGGCCTCGACCACCACGCCCTCGTGCAGCTGCACGACGCCGGCCTCGACACCGACGACTACGGGCGGTCGCACCGGTACCTCGTGATGGCGCTGGTGAACGGCAGCGACCTGCACCAGCGCATCAAGGCGGGGCCGCTGTCGGCACGCCACATCGCCGAGATCGGTTACGACCTGGCTGAGGCGCTCGACTACATCCACGCGCACAATGTCGTGCACCGCGACCTCAAGCCCTCGAACGTGCTGCTCGTCGACTACGGCGACGGGTCGACCCGCGCCCGCGCCAAGCTGACCGACTTCGGGGTCGCGCTCGCCGAAGACATGGAACGCATGACCGCAGAGGGCGCGACCACGGGAACCGCCGGCTACCTGAGCCCCGAGCAGGCGTCTGGGCGCCCCGTCGGCCCGCCCACCGACGTGTACTCGCTCGGCCTCGTGCTGCTCGAGTGTTTCACCCAGCACCTCGAGTTCGCCGGCAGTGTGGTCGAATCGGCGATGGCCCGGCTGACGCGCGACCCCCTCATTCCCGAGAACCTGCCCGAGCACTGGCAGCAGCTGCTCGCCGCGATGACGGCACGGGACCCGGATGCCCGACCGATGCGGCACGAACTGGTGGCGTTGCTCAAGATGGTCGTCATCGCCGAGAGCGGGCGGCACCGTGACGAAGAGCTCGAGCCTCTCTTTCCCGAGGGAGTGGCCGGGGCATCCGGAGCCGCGGAGGGCGCCCGCACCGGCGCCGGTGCGCGCTCGGCGCTCGACACCCGCCCCGACGTGCTCGACACGCTGCCCGATGAGGCCCTCGACCGGGTCACCGCGATGGCGGCGCGACTGTTCCGCGCCCCGATCTCCCTGATCAGCGTCGTCGACCACGACCGCGTCTGGTTCAAGTCCCACTACGAGCCCGATGTCGAGCGCGTGGCGCGAAAGCTCGATCTGACGATGAGCTCGGTGCCGTCGGCCCAGATCGTCGTGGTCGAGGATGCCCGTTCCGACCCGCGTACGAGCGACCACGTTCTCGTGACCGGCCCGCTCGGCATGCGCTTCTACGTGGGCGTTCCGCTGAAACGCGGCGACGGATCGGTCATCGGAACCCTCTGCGTGATGCACTTTTTGCCCGGAACGGCGACCCAGGCCGAGATCGAGAACCTCGAAGACCTGGCCGCACTGGTGGTGAGCCAGCTGGAGCTGCGACAGGTGGGGCTCCGCACGACGACCGAGATCGAGACGGCGCTGCCGGTTCCGGCGCGTTCGGCAGAGGCCGGCACCGCGTAGCGGCTCAGCGTGACTGGCGGCGCTTGCCCACTCGGGGAGCGCCCTTGACGGCCGGCGCGCGGCCCTTTCCCTTCGAGGCCTTCGCCTTGCCTCCCGGTGGCGGAACGTCGGCGGCGGCCGCTGCGGCCGACTTCGCCCACTGCACCAGTGTCGTCTTCAGCAGCGCTTCACCGGCCGGCGTGAGCGTCGTGGTCGGAGCCGCATAGTCGAACAGCGGATAGCCGAGTTCCGCCTCGAGCTGCTTGATCGACGCGATCAGCGTCGCCCGCGAGACGCCCTGCGAACGGGCGGCGTGGGCGAAGTGCAGTTGCTCTGCCGCTTCGACGAAATGGCGCATCAGTTCGCTGTTCACCCGGCCAGACTACGCCCGCGGGCCCGTCGATCACGTAGGGTCGAGGCTGAGGCACCGGCATCCGGAGCCCCGAAAGGTGGCGAACGGATGACCGAACACGAGCTTCACGCGATGTGGGCCTCTGCGCGGCTGCAGATCATCCTGTCGCAGCTGGGGCCGATCGTGCTGCTGACGTCGAGCATCGCTCTCGTGATGGCCGGACTCGGGCACCAGCCCACGCCCATCCGCCTCGCTGCAGCGCTGATCCTGCTGGCGACCGGCATTCTCGGGGCGCTCGTGCAGTTCTCGGCGGCAGCCGAGGCCCAGGCCATTGCGGCCGACCTCGGGGCCCTGGGGGCGCCGAGCGCGGTGAGCCGGCGTATCGTCGCGCAGGCGGGGTTCGCGAATGTGGTGAAGTTCGTGACGCCGACGATCTTCGTGCTGACGTTCCTTGCGCTGCTCTGGGCGATCTTCGCCCCGCCGGCCCTCGGTGGAATGCAGTAGGCCGAGTCAGTAGCGCAGGGCGCCGGTCCCGTCGAAACGGGCGGGTCGGGCATCCAGAACCCATGCCGGGTCGATGGCCCCGAAGATGTGCGGGTAGCTCTGGCTGTCGGATGCGGCCTCGTGACGAACGGTGGTGCCCGCCGCTTCGATCACCGCGTCGTCGAGCACCAGCACGACCAGGGGCGCCGTCTCGTCGGAGTAGAACCGCCGAGCCGTGCCGTCGAGCTGCTCTGCGGTGGAGGCATGGATGAAGCCCTCCTCGGCGAGCGAGGCGGTTCGGGTCGACGTGGTGTACGCGCCGGAGGCCTGGGCGGCCTGCCAGTCGGCTGCACGTGCGAGGTGGAAGATCTGCATGCGATGAGCCTACGGGGCCGCTCTGGCGCCGACGGCGGGGGTGTGTCGACGGGTCGTTGTGGTGTCGGCTATGATTGCTGAGGCAACACGCATGGAGCTGTCGCATAGTTCGGCCTAGTGCACCACCCTGCTAAGGTGGAGTGGGCGTCAAGCCCACCGTGGGTTCAAATCCCACCGGCTCCGCACTTTTTTACCCGGCGATCCCCGATCAGCGGGCCTCTTGGCATAGCGGTTCGCGCGTGCCCTGAGCCTCCGGGCACCCGCCACCCCTCACAACCGGCTTGACCGACGGTTTCTGGGTGTCTGTCAACCCGTCGCCCCCCAGTGTGGGAGACGTAGAGTGAGTGTGGCCGACATCGCGGCCCTGCGTCGTCTCCCCCCGATCCCGGGTTGCGTCGTAGCCGCTCCCCGGGGGCGGTTGCCACGATCCACCCGTTGTCAGGAGTCTCATGCAGATCATCAAAGCCCGTGTCGACGGCCAGATCTTTCTTCTCCGTGCCGGCACCGACATTGCCGCCCTCAAGTCGTCGATCGTCGCGGCGGTGCGGCACGGAGCCGACTTCGTCGACTTCGACACCGCAGGGCGGGGCCTGATCTCTGTGCTGATCACCCCGACGATCCCTGTGCGGTTCGAGATCGTGGAGCGCTCGCAGGAGCAGGTCGACGACTGGCAGGAGAACCCGCCGTCGATCGACGGACTCGTCGACGCCGAGACCTACCTCACCGACCACGATCACTAGGGCGTTCTGTCAACGGGCTGCATATGAGCAGAGCGGCCCGCTGAATACAACCCCCTTGTGCTCCAATTGCCGGGCATCACGCGTTTGGGTCAATAATTGGGGTGCGAGTCCGGGCCGTTTTCTTGCGGTGCTCGTGAGCGACCCCTCCGGTAACCACGACAGGGGGAATCCCATTGGGCACGCTGAGCTACGACGCCACTCTGAAGATCGACTTTGACGACCGCACCCTCGCCCACCTGCAGATCGTGATCGGAGCGAAGCTGCGCCGGGGCGAGGCGTTCTACTTCTCCTGGCGCGACGAAGACACCACGGGCGACGGGAGAACGACCATCTGGCTGCATCCCGCGCTGCCGCTGGTCTACAAGTACTTCGGCAGCAAGATGCCCCGCATCAACCCCGCGTGGATCCAGCGACTGACCGAGGCGGCGAACTCCAATGCCGGGCTGCAGATCGTGGCCGAGCCCGACCCGGTGACCACCGTGACCGGTCCCGGTGAGGCGAAGTAGATGAAGCGCATCAACATCATCTACGGAGGCCAGAACTATACGGTCAGCAATCGCGAACTCGACGATCTGCAGAACGAGATCGCGATCGCGCTGACGTCGAGTGGAGTGGCCTGGCTCACGGTGAACTACGGCGAGGGCAGGCGGCGCGATGCGCACCTGCTGGTCACGCCCGGCGTCGATCTCGCGCTCGTGCCCATTCCCTCGGCCGAATACGATCAGCCGGGCGGATTAGGGCAGGATGGAGTCGACGTACCCGCCGTCGACGCGGAGCGCCCCACCGGTGGTGGCTGACGCCAGCGGTGAGGCGAGATAAGCGACCATGTTCGCGATCTCCTCAGGCTCGATGAGTCGCTGCAGCAGGGACTGCGGGCGGTGCAGCCGCATGAATTCCCGCTGGGCCTCGTTCCAGGGCAGCTCGCGGTCGACGAGTTCGTAGACGAAGTCCTCGACGCCGCCGGTGTGGGTCGGCCCGGCGATCACGGAGTTCACGGTCACCCCCGTGCCGGCCGCCGCCTTCGCGAACCCGCGCGAGACAGCGAGCAGCGCCGTCTTCGACACCCCGTAGTGGATCATCTCGGCCGGGATGACGACGGCCGAATCGCTCGCGATGTCGATCACGCGGCCCCAGCCGGCCTCGATCATGCCCGGCAGGTAGCTGCGGATGAGCCGAACCGCAGAGAGCACGTTCGTGTCGAAGTACCGCTGCCAATCGTCGTCGGTGATCTCGAGGGCGGGCTTCGCCCCGAAGATGCCGAGGTTGTTGACGAGGATGTCGACGGCGGGAACGGCCTCGAGCATCCTGTCGACGCCGTCGCTCTGCGTCACATCGGCGTCGACGCCGCGCACGGAGGCCCGGGGTCGTTCGGCCAGCAGCCGCTCGACCGCCGCGTCGACGGAGGCGGGGCTGCGGCCGTTCACGACGACCGTCGCACCGGCGCCCGCGAGGGTCGACGCGATCGCGTAGCCGATGCCCGACGTCGAGCCTGTCACCAGTGCGGTCCGTCCGCTCAGATCGATCTGCATGCCGCCCACGATACCGCGGCCCTTCCGGGTGTCCCGGCACGAGGGGGTGAGTAGGGTGAGCCGGGTGGAGCATTCAGAAGCCTTCGAGATCGAGCGCCCCCGGCTGACGAACATCGCGG
Source organism: Subtercola sp. Z020 (assembly GCF_002931235.1). GTDB lineage: Bacteria > Actinomycetota > Actinomycetes > Actinomycetales > Microbacteriaceae > Subtercola. Next base: position 32,573 of record NZ_PSTT01000103.1, read on the forward strand.
CTCGACTGCTCGCTGACCGGTCCGAAGCGGAGGACATCGTTCAGAATGCCTGGCTGCGCCTCGAACGGGTGCCCGTCGACGTCGTGAGCCTGCCGGCATGGTTGACGACAGTCACCACACGGTTGTGCCTCGACAGGCTGCGGGCGCGCATTCCTGTGCCTAGCGACCCGAGCGTCGCCGCGAGCGAGCGTAGAGGCTCCGACATCGCCCCCGAGTTGCCCGATCCGGCCGACTCGGTCGAGCGCGCAGAGGCCGTGGGGCAGGCTCTGCACGTCGTGGTCGAGACGCTGACGCCCGATGAGCGGGTCGCCTTCGTTCTCGCCGACACGTTCGGGTTCGATTTCGCGAGCATCGCCAGCATTCTGGGGCGGCACGAGGCTGCGGCCCGGCAACTCGCATCCAGAGCCCGACGCAAGGTCGCGGAGCACGACCGGGATGGCCGGGTGACCGACTGGCAGATCGTCGACGCCTTCATGGCTGCCGCGCGGGGAGGCGACCTCGAGCGTCTGCTCGAACTGCTGGCACCCAATGCCAGCATTGCCGCAGACGCAGCAGCGGTGCTGGCGGGCACGCCCGCAGGCATCACGGGGCGGGATGCCGTGGCGGCCTTCTTCAACGGAAGCGCGCGTTCGGCGCTGCCCGTCTTCATCGACGATCGTGCTGGCTCAGCCTGGTTCTTGCGGGGGGTGGCGAAGGTCGTCTTCGACTTCGAGATCGTCGACGGGCGGGTCTCGAGTGTGGTCTTCCGGGCCTCCCCAGACGCTCTCGCGGCGGTCACCGTGCGGAAGGGCGGCGCCGCAGTGGGCGACGGCGGCGCGTCTCTGTCACATCTCTGACCGGCCGTGCGTCAGAGAGGGGAGGGCACAGATCCTCGTGCCCCAGGAGGAGAACGACGTGAAGACCATGACCTGCCGCCAACTGGGCGGCCCGTGCGACGAGCGGTTCGAGCGACAGACCGCCGACGAGGTGATCGAAGCCCAGGACAGGCATTTGAGAGAGGCCGTCAGGGCGGGGGACGCCAGTCATCGTGAAGCGCACGACGAGATGAAGGGTCGCTGGCGGCACCCCCGTCAGTCGATGGCGTGGTACTGGGGAGTGAAGCGCACGTTCGCCGAGCTCGCCGAGGGCTGACATCGCCGACCCGAGGCGGTCAGGCCGCGGGCGGAGTGGGCTCGCCGAGGGAGAGCATCAGGCGGTTCGCCCAGTTGAAGAACGCTGCCCCGTGGATGGCGTCGGCGATCGCGAGGTCATCGAGGCCCGCCTCCCGCAGCTGCCGCACGTTCGAGGCGTCGAAGGCTGTGGGGGTCTCGGTGAGGGCGACCGAAGCGTCGATCACGGCCCGCCACTGCGGGTCATCCTGCGAGGCGGCCGTGCCGTCGTCGAGGAGGCGCTGCACGTCGTCGGGTCGCTTGGAGTGGTGCGCGGCGAACCGGGAATGCACCGAGGCGCAGAAGATGCAGCCGTTCGTGCGCGACGCACTCGCCGCCGAGAGCTCCCGCAGGGCCCGGGTGAGCCCGCCCTTCTCGTTGTAGAAGATGTCGTTGTCGGTGCGCGTGCGCGCGCCGAGAATGTCGGGGTCGCGCACGAGCAGGCGGAAGTAGGGGTTGCTGGCCCGCCTCTTGTCGACGAGGCCGAGGTAGTGGCGCTCGGTGAGCTCGTCGACCGGGAGCGGGGCGAGCCACGGCTCCCAGCCGAGTTCGGCCTGTGTGAAGGCGTTTGGGGCGGCAGTGGAGGCGCTGTCGGCGCCGGCGGCGGAGCGCCGGAGAACGGTCTCGGTCATGCGAGCTCTCCTTTCAGAGCGGTCAGCCCCGCGACCACGCGGAGCTGGAAACTGAGGAACGCGACCAGCTGCGACAACGTCACGATGCCGGTGCTCGACCAGCCGGCGTCGAGCAGGGTCTGCAGCGCCTCCGGGGAGGAGTCGCGCGGCCGGTAGACGAGCAGGTGGGTGTGGGCGAGGGCGGCCGCAAGGCGTTCGCCGACGACCGAGGTGAGTGCGGCATCCGGAGCCCAGAGCAGGCCCGGAGTGTTCTCGATGCTCAGCGGGCCGGCCGGATAGTCGCCGTACGGCCCGCTCGTCGCGGCGCCGGGCAGGGCTGCCTCGAGGGCGGTGAGCGTGGTCGGCGACTCGGCGGCGAGCAGGTCCCGGTAGTAGCCGGCCGTCGGGCTCTCTGACAGTGCCACTGTGAAGTAGGCGACGGCGAGGCGTTCGAGCTGACTCACCTGCTGCAGGTCGTCGGAGGCGAAGAGTGCGTCGAAGCTGGCCTGCGCATTCTTCTTCGCATCGGGTCGCTGGGCGCGGAGCGTGAAGAGCGCGTCGCCGTCGTGGGTTCCGGTCAGGTGGTCGATGACGTCGATGGCCATGGGATTCCTTTCAGGGCGGGGGCGACCGAGCCGGCGAGTAGTTCGAGCGAGCGGAGAACCACCTCGTTCGGCGGGTCGACAGGATGGGGTTGGAAGACGATGTCGGTCGCGAGCGGCAGAATCGGGTCGTTTTCGAGGGAGGCGAGCACCTGCGGCACCGTTCCGATGTGCAGGTCGAGGTAGGCGGCCAGCTCGGCGTCGTCGACGTCGCCCGGCACCGTGACGCCCTGGGCGGCGAGCATCGGCAGCGAGTGGGTGATGCCCTGTGCGCGCCACCGCCGGGCATCCGCCTCGGTGTCGACGACCAGCGCCGAGCGCGACGCCATCACCCGCGGTGCGACGCCGTCTGGCAGGGCGGCGGTGTAGGCCTCGACGAGCGCGACCTGGTCGGCGGCCGATCCGCGGCCGGTGTAGCCGGGTCGCGGCTGCGTGCGGGAGAGCAGCAGGCCGTGGCCCTCGCTGCCGATCCGCGCAGCGCCGCGGGCGGAGAAGGTCGCCTCCCACAGCGTGTCGACGAGACCCGGTGCAGGCGGGTAGAGCGCGCCGTCATCGATGGTGAGCGTCTCGCCGCGAAGCGCCCGCAGCACCGTCTGCTTGTTGGCCGCGTATGTCGCCGGCCGGTCGTCGACGTCGAGGCCGAAGGGGGGAAAGGATGTCGCGGTGCCACCCGAGCCGATGCCGAGCTCGAAGCGGCCGTCGCTGAGCGTCCACAGCACGGCGGCGTCTTCGGCGACCCGCAGGGGTGCCTCGAGCGGAAGGGTGACGATGCCGGTCGCGAGCGTCAGGCGCGAGGTGCGCGCCGCCACCTGGGCCAGGAAGACGAACGGCGACGGCAGGCCGCCCTCACCCTCGTGGAAGTGGTGCTGCGCCACCCAGCCGGTGTCGAAGCCGAGCTGCTCGGCGTGCTCGAACTGGGCGAGGGCGTTGCGGTAGCGCTCGCGGGGCGGGGCGTCGCCGAGCAGGCGGGTGAAGAATCCGAGGCGGGGAGAGGTCATGAGGGGTTCGCCTTTCCGAGGTAGGCCTCTTGGATGTGGGGGTCGTCGAGCAGTTCGCGGGCGGTGCCCTGCAGCACGATCTCGCCGGTCGCGAGCACGTAGCCGCGGGAGGCGATCGAGAGAGCGAGCTCGGCCTGTTGTTCGACGAACAGCACGGCGACTCCGAGTTCGCGGTTGATGCGCACGATCTCGTCGAGCACCTGGTCGACGAGCTTGGGGGAGAGCCCCATGGTCGGTTCGTCCATGCAGATCAGCTTCGGTCGGCTCATCAGGGCGCGGGCGAAGGCGAGCATCTGCTGCTCGCCGCCCGAGAGGGTGCCGGCCTCCTGCCGGCGACGTTCGGCCAGCCGCGGGAAGTGCTCGCGCATCCGTTCGAGGTCGTCGGCGATGCCGGCGCGATCGGAGCGGGTGTAGGCACCGGCGAGCAGGTTCTCGTCGACGGTCATCTGCGGGAAGACCCGCCGGGCTTCCGGAACGGAGGCGATGCCGCCGATCACGCGGCGCCTCGTGGAGGCGTGGGTGATGTCACGGCCCTCGAAGCGCACGGTGCCCGACTTCACCTTGATGAGGCCGAGGATCGTCTTCATCGTCGTGGACTTGCCGCTGGCGTTGCCGCCGAGCAGCGAGACGATCTCCCCCTCGCCGACGGTCAGGCTGTTTCCGCGGAGGGCGTGGAACGGGCCGTAGAAGACGTTGACATCGTCGAGGGCGAGCAGGGCGGTCATTCGGGGGCTCCCGGGTTCGGATCGCGGGCGGGTTCGCGACGTCTTCCGATATAGGCCTCGATCACCGCTGGGTTCTGGCGCACCGCCTCGGGCGCGCCCTCGGCGATGATGCGCCCACCGTCCATCACGATGACCCGGTCGGAGACGCGCATCACGAGATCGAGCTTGTGCTCGACCAGCAGGATGGCCTGGCCCTCGGCCTTGAGGTCGAGCAGCTGCTCGAGCACCTCGGTGGTCTCGGACTGGTTCATGCCGGCGGTCGGTTCGTCGAGAACGAGCAGCCGGGGCCGGAGCGCCATCGCCCGCGCGATCTCGGTGCGACGGCGGTTGGCGTAGCTGAGAGAGTAGGCGGGGTCGTCACGGCGCGGGCCGAGGCGGGCCTCGAAACGGTGGATCTCGGCATCCACCGCCGAAGCCACCTGCTTCTCTTCGCGCCGGGAGCCCGGAGTGCCGACGATCGCGACGAACAGCTCGCCGAGCAGCGGGATCCAGCGCAGCAGGAAGATGTTCGACAGCCCGCGGAACGGCCGGCTCGCCCGCAGGGTGGAGTGCAACCCGACCTCGATGTTGTCTGCCACGGAGAGGGTGGCGAACACGCGGCCGTTCTGGAAGGTGCGGGCGATGCCGTGTTCGGCGATGCGGGCGCTGTCGGCCTTCTCGATTCGGGTGCCCTCCAGCGTGATCGTGCCGGCGTGCGGCCTGATGGTGCCGGTGACGAGGTTGAGGGTCGTCGTCTTACCCGATCCATTCGGACCGATGATCGACACGACCTCGCCCGGGGCGACGCTGAACGAGACGCCGTCGACCGCTTTGAGGCCGTCGAAGTGACGTTCGAGGCCGGTCACCTGAAGCAGGCTCTCGCTCATGACTTTCTCACCAGGATTCCGCCCGGCCGGAACCTCACCACGAGGATCAGAACCAGGCCGTAGACGATGATGCGGAGCTCGGGCGTGAACCGCAACAGCTCCATGGCGCCGATCAGGATGATCGAACCGATGACGGCGCCGTAGGACAGGCCGACCCCGCCGAGGATCACGATGGTGACCACGAGCAGCGACATCATCATCGTGAAGATCGTCGGATCGATGTAGGTGTACTGGTGGGCCAGCAGCGACCCGCCGACGCCGGCGAAGAACGCCGAGACCGCGAAGGCCAGCGCCTTGTAGTTGCGCCCGCGCACCCCCGAGGCGAGAGCCGCCACCTCGTCGGCCCCGACAGAGGAGATCACCTTTCCGAGATGCGAGCGGCGGAGGCGCCACATGATCACGAGGGTGATCACGAGCACCACGAAGTCGATGAGGTAGTAGGCCAGCGGCGTCGAGAGGGGCGTGCCGAAGAACGTCGGCACGGGAATGTTGTAGAGGCCCTGCGGGAACACGAGCTGGATCACGGCGACGATCGCGATGCCGAGCCCGAGTGTGGCGATCGAGATGTAGTGGCCCTTCACGCCCCAGATCGGCGAGGCGAGGATCGAGGCGACGATGGCGGCCACCAGCCCGGAGAGGGGCAGGGCGATCCAGAACGAGAAGCCGAGGTACAGAGTGAGCACCGCCGACATGTACGCGCCGATTGCGATCGGGCCAGCCTGGCCGAGGGCGAGCACGCCCGCCTGGCCGGCTGTCACGGTGAATCCGGCTGCGATGATGGCGTAGATCAGCACCTGCGTACCCGTCGTGAGCACGTAGTTGCTTCCGAACACCGGCACGGCGACGCCGAGCACCACGAAGGCGACCGGCCAGACCCAGCGCGGGATGCGGAGGGGCCTGCCCTTGCCGAGGAAGGTGCCCGTCAACGGTTCGGCCGACAGCAGAGGCACCTTGCCGAACAGGCCGCCGGGCCGCACGATCAGCACGACGATCAGCACCACGAACACAATGATCTGTCGCGCGGTGTCGCCGAAGAAGTGGATGCCGAAGGCCTCGAGAATACCCAGCACGAACCCGCCGACGACGGCCCCGACCAGCGAGCCGAGCCCGCCGAGGGTGGCCGCGACGAAGGCGGTGAGGCCGATGTTCAGGCCCGAACCCGGGTTCGCGACGCCCACGTACAGGGCGATGAACACGCCCGCGAGCCCGCCGAGGGCCGACGCGATGACGAACGAGACGTTCTGCACCAGCCCGACCGGGATGCCCATCTGCAGCGCGGCCTCCTGGTCCTGCGAGGTCGCCCTGATCGCCCGGCCGATCTTGCCGTACTTCAGAAAGAGCGCCATCGCAGCCATGATCACGACGGTGGTGCCGAGCATCACGACATCGGAGGTGCCGAACCGCGTGCTGCCGATCGCCAGGTTCGACGTGGGCAGCACCTCGGGAAAGACCTGGAACTGCGCGGTGAAGGCGATCTGCGAGACGTTGTCGAGAATCTGGGAGACCGCGTAGGTCGAGAGCATCGCGGCCAGGGGCAGGTACTTCGCGAGCGGCCGCACCACCGAGATGTTGATGACGAAGCCGAGCGCCGCGCAGATCAGCAGCACGAGCGGCAGGGCGATGTAGAAGGGGAGCCCGAGCTCAGAGACGAAGAACCACGAGAGCATGGCGCCCAGGCCGAAGAACGAGAACTGGGCGAAGTTGACGACGTTCATCACGCCGAAGACGAGGGAGATGCCGACCGCCCCGAGGGCGTAGACGTTGCCGCGGAGCAGGCCGGCGATCAGGGTGTCGGTCAACTCGCTGCGACCCACTTACCGCCGGTCAGGATGGTCGGGGTGAGCTCGGGGTTCGCCACCCGACGGGTGGACGGGTCGAGGGTGATGGTGCCGTAGACCACGCTCGGAACGTCTTTCACCTGCTTGAACCCGTCGAGGATGCCCGCACGCGTCGTGCCACCGGCCTTGGCCGCGGCGACGGCCACGTACAGGGCGTCGTAGGCGCCGGCCTCGAAGCTGGTCACGGCCGTCTCGTTCGGGTACTTCGCCCTGAAGGCCGCGACGAACTTCTGCACGTCGGCGTCGGGGTTCGTCTCGATGAACTGGGCGGCGATGACCGAGCCCTCGGCATCCGGCGTGCCGTCGAACGACTGCTCGTCCTGGCCGCCGTAGAACGTCTTGTCGTAGCCGATCGCGCGCAGCTGGGTCACGATCTTCGCGGCGTCGGGGCCGTATCCGAGGTGCACGAAGGCGTCGGGGTTGCCGGCGACCGCCTTCGAGAGGGAGGGCCGGTAGTCGTCGGAGGTGTCGAGCACGCCCTCGGCGTCGACGATCGTCAGGCCGATCTTCTCGGCCTCGCCCTTGAAGGCGTTGTAGGCCGGGATGCCCCAGTCCGCCGTGTTCAGGTAGGTCAGGCCGACCGTGTTGATGCCCTGCTTCTTGATGTAGTCGGCGGTCCAGACGTAGGTGGCCGTCGTGGTGATCGAGGTCGACCACTGGTAGTCGGAGCCCTTGGCCGTGAAGTCGGGGTTCGAGTTGTTGAACCCGTACTGCACGAGCTGGCCCTGCGTGTAGATCGGCGAGGCGGGGATGGATGCCGCCGACGAGTAGTCGCCGAACACCAGGCTGATGTCGGGGTCGCCGACGAACTTCTGCGCGACCGCGACAGACTGCTTCGGGTCGGACTGCGAGTCTTCGTACTTCAGGGCGACCTTCTTGCCGTTGATGCCGCCGTTCGCGTTGACCTCGTCGACGGCGAGGTCGAATGCCTCCTTGAACTGCTGGCCGTACTGCGCGTACTGGCCCGTCTGGGCGGCGGAGACGCCGAAGTAGACCGTGCCGTCGGCGGAACCGGATCCGCCCCCGCCCGCTGCGTTCTCTGCGGTGCTGCACGCAGCGAGACCCATGATGGCGAGGGTGGCGAGGGAGGTCGCTGCTGCGCGTCGGAGGATCTTCTTCATGGCGGGAGACTTTCTGATGGGTGTTTGCGAGAAGGACCGGTGGGTGACCGGTGAGTACTTTCGCAATGCTAATCAGCGCTCGGCGCCCTGCTACCCCTGGCTGTAACACTCCGCCACAAAGGTGCGGTCGCTGTCGGGCGTCGCCGGGTGCGGCGGCTGGTGGGCCTCGGCGAGTGCTGTGCTACCGGGCCTCGGCGAGATCTTCGCCGAGTGCTGTGCCGGAGGCCCAGGCGGTCGGCACAGCCGAGCGGGCGCCCCACGCGTCGCCGCAGACGGCGATCCGGCCTGCGAGCAGGTAGGGTCCGTCGTGCTGTGCGGCGGGCGACGAGAAACTCCAGCGATGCGCGAGGGTCGAGGTCGGTTCCGTGCTGATGCCGAGCAGCGCGCGCACGGCCGCCACGACGGGCGCGATGCCCGAATCGGGGTGGGCGAGGTGTTCGCGGGCGAAGTCGGCGGTCGTGTGGGCGACGAGCACGGGTGCCGCGTCGCCGCGGCGGTCTCCGTCGTCGGCCACGAAGGCGAGCACGGGGGAGTCGTCGACGAAGATGCCGTGCAGGCTCTGGGGCCACTGCCGTTCGGCCCAGGCGAGGGCGACGGAGAGGGTCGGCTGCCAGCCGTCGGCGCCCACCAGCTCGGCCCCCGCGGGGGAGTCGGGCGCGAGCATCCGTTTCGCCTGCGGGTCGGGCATCGCCAGAACGACGTGGTCGTACTGGATGCCGTCGACCTCGCCGCTCTCAGAGACCGAGGTGATCTCGTGCTCGAGGTCGACGGCGACCCCGTCGGCGCGGAGGCGGTCGTCCAGGTCGCTGGTGAGGGAGCGGAGGCCGGCGGGCGCGGCGAACCGCAGGGGGCCCTGTTTGGTCGTGCGGCTGCCGTCGGCGGCGATCGCGTCGAACGTGTCGGTCCAGGGGCGGGCGAGGCCGCGGTCGAGCCAGTCGTCGACGACGACGCGGAATCCCGAGTCCGCTTCGTTCGGCACGGTGAAGTAGCGGGCGCCCGTGTCGACGGGGCGGGCATCCAGGCGCTTGGTCGCCAGCCGGCCGCCGACCACCCGGCCGCGGTCGACCACCCGAACGCTCACGCCACGGTCGTGCAGGGCGCGCGCGCAGGCGAGCCCCGAGATGCCGGCGCCGACGACGAGAACGGAGGGGGAGGGGGCTGGAGTGGTCATGCTCCCATCCTCTCCTGCACAGGTGGCAGACCGGCCGAAGTTTCTCCCATCTGCGGGAACTAACCGCGCCGCTCCGGCGTTCTTCCTACTGTGGGCAGCAGCCAGCTGTCCCGAAGCAAGGAGTACCCCGCATGACCACCGAGTACCGCAAGAACGAAGCCGCCGTTGCGAAGCTGACCCGCAACCAGTACGCCGTGACGCAGGAGAACGCGACGGAACCGGCCTTTCGCAACGCCTTCTGGAACAGCCACGACGACGGCATCTACGTCGACGTCGTCTCGGGCGAACCGCTGTTCGCCTCGACCGACAAGTACGACAGCCAGTCGGGCTGGCCGAGCTTCACCCGCCCTATCGACCCCGCCAACGTGGTGCGCCGCGACGACAAGACCTACGGCATGGTGCGCACGGAGGTGCGTTCGGCCAACGGCGACAGCCACCTCGGGCACCTGTTCGACGACGGGCCCATCGAAGACGGCGGGCTGCGCTACTGCATCAACTCGGCGGCGCTGCGCTTCATCCCGCTCGACGCGCTCGAGGCGGAGGGCTACGGTGACTACCGCAGCCTGTTCGTGAGCGCGGCGGGCGTTGCTGCAGGTTCAGACACCGACAACCACACGAAGGAGGCCTAGCCATGGCGACAGAGACCGCGATTCTGGCGGGCGGATGCTTCTGGGGGGCGCAGCAGCTGCTGCGCCGGCGCCCGGGAGTCATCTCGACCCGCGTCGGGTATTCCGGCGGCGACACCCCGAACGCCACCTACCGCAACCACGGCGACCACGCCGAGGCCGTCGAGATCGTCTTCGACCCCTCGCTGATCTCCTACCGCGACCTGCTGGAGTTCTTCTTCCAGATCCACGACCCGTCGACCCGTGACCGCCAGGGTTACGACGTCGGGCGCAGCTACCGCTCGGCGATCTACTACACGAACGACGACCAGCACCGGGTCGCGCTCGACACGATCGCCGACGTCGACGCCTCGGGCCTCTGGCCGGGCCCGGTCGTCACCGAGGTCGAGCCCGCCGGCGCCTTCTGGGAGGCCGAAGACGAGCACCAGGACTACCTGGAGAAAGACCCGGGCGGCTACACCTGCCACTACGTGCGCCCGGGCTGGAAGCTCCCGCACCGCGAGCAGGTCGCGGGCTAGGGTTCCGCGGGCGGCACCGGGCGTGCGGGAGCGCGTCCGGGGCTCGGCTCCCCGGGAGCGCGTCCGGTGTTCGGCTTCCGAAAGCGTTTCCGGTGCTCGGCTCCCGGCACTCCCGGAAGCGCCAGCCGCCGGGTCGTGGCGCGCTGTCGGCCCTGCGCCGGGCAGCCATGCGCCGGGTCGTGGCGCGCTCTCGGCCCTGCGCCGGGCAGCCATGCGCCGGGCCGTGGCGCGCTGGCGGCCCTGCGCCGGGCCGCGCCTGCCGCCGGCCTCCCAGTCTGCGCCGCCTAAAATGGGCGGATGACCCCGACCCGCCGACAGTTCATGGTGCGGCGACTGGTGGTTCTCGGCATCCTGCTGATCGTGGTCGTGACGGGCATCTACGTTCCCGTGGTGCTCACGGCGCCCCTCCCGGCCGCGGCGGCCACCCTCGAACTCCCCGCCATCGCGGTCGCGCCGGCCGCGACCGTCACGACGCCCGGCGTGGGTTCGAGCGCCATCGCGCTGCAGGGCTCGGCCGACGTTCTCGCCTCCAGCGGGCAGACCGGGCCCGTGCCCATCGCGAGCGTCACGAAGATCCTGACTGCGCTCGTCGTGCTGCAGGCCAAGCCGCTGACACTCGACGACAACGGTCCCAGCATCACCATGACCGCCGCCGACGTCGCCTTCCTCGCGTCGACGCGCGCCGCCGGCGGCTCGTACGTGCTCGTCAACGAGGGCCAGGTACTGACCGAACGCCAGATCATCGACATCATGCTGCTGGAGTCCGCCAACAACTACAGCGAGACGCTTGTCACCTGGGCGTTCGGGTCGATCCCCGCCTATCTCGACGCCGCCCGCACCTTCATCAGCGCCAACGGTCTCACCGGCACCAACGTGGTCGACTCCAGCGGGCTGGACCCGGCGAGCGTCTCGACGACGACCGACCTGCTGAAGCTCGCCTCGCTCGCGCTCGCGAACCCGGTGCTCGCGGCCGTGGTGTCGACGCCGAGAGAGAGCGTTCCGGGCCTCGACCAGCTCGACAACACGAACACCCTGCTCGGCACTGACGGCATCGATGGGCTGAAGACCGGAACCACCGACGAGGCCGGCTCCTGCCTGCTCTTCTCCGCCGACTTCACGGTCGGCGGCACCTCGCTCAGCGTCGTCGGCGTCGTGCTCGGGGCGGCGACCTCAGAGTCCGCCCGCCAGGCGGTCGTCGCCCTGCTCGACAGCACGAAGGCCGGCTTCACCGACGTTCCGCTCGCCACCGCCGGGCAGGTGGTCGGCGACTACACGACGGAGTGGGGCGAAACGGTCCCCATTGTGGCGGCCGAGGATGCCGGTACCGTCGTCTGGTCGAGCGCCCCCGTGACCGTGGCCGCCGACGCGGTGCCCCTCGCCGAGGGCGCGGCCGGATCCCCCGCAGGCGACCTCCGCTTCGCCGTCGACGGCGCAACCGTCACCGTGCCCCTCCGCCTCGACGCCGCCCTCGCCGGCCCCGACCCCCTCTGGC